>NZ_JCATID010000009.1:0-168115 GCF_059693745.1 Sphingobium sp. WR1
ATGATCAACCCGGCTCTAGCCGGAGATCGCCATGGCTACGCCGGCGAACCTACACCACCCCGTGGGACACGACCTAGCGGCGATTATGCGGACGTTGCATCAGGAGAGGGGCGCGCTGGCGCTCCGGTGAGTCCAAGAAAGGGCGCCCTTTCTTGCGGCGCTTCGCTCTGCGTCAATCCTGACCCAGCAATTGGCGCGTCGTGTCGGTGAGCGCCGGCGCGCCACGATCGCGAAAGAACGCCATCCGCGCTTCTACGGATTGATCGGTCATGTCAGGCTGGGTGTCGACCCAGAATTCCCTTGCAGCGATCCGCTCGACGATGCGTTGGCAGCCTGCGTCCAGATCCATGCCGTAAGTCGCCATCATATGCGCCATGGTGGCGCGGTGGCGCGCGGCATTTTCCGGTTCTCCCTCTCCGGCCCGCGCATCGAAGATGCTTGTCTTGAGCATACCGGGGATGACCGAGCTGACATGGATCGGCGCCTTGGCGACCTGCATCTCCAGGTAAAGGCATTCGCTGAACGACTGGATCGCATGTTTGCTCATGATATAGGCGGTTTGCGTCGGCATTTGCCCGAAGGCGCCGATGGAGGACAGGTTGGCAATATAGGCTTGCTGTCCCACGCGCAGCATATGAGGGACGAAGGCGCGCACCCCATGCACCACGCCATGGATATTGACATTGAGCGTCGTTTCCCAACGCGCCACCGGTATCTCCCAGGTGAGGCCGATCGTCTCGATACCCGCATTGTTGACCAGCAACCGCACCGCGCCATGGCGGCCGAAGACATGGTTCGCGAGCGCATCGAGCGCTTCGGGCCTGGACACGTCGACGGTCATCGCCTCGGCCTTGCCGCCTGCGGCGAGAATCGCCTCCGCCACCGCCTCAGCCTTCGCCAGGTCGATGTCCGTAACCACCACGGTCATGCCGATCGCGCCGCAGCGCCTGGCGATCCCCATGCCGATGCCGGCGCCGGCGCCGGTAATCACGGCAACGCCGCCGGAAAAAACTAACTCTTCGTTGGTCATGCTTGTTTCCATCACAGTTCGACGATCGACAGGATATGGCTGTCATGGCCGGGGAAAATATAATCCAGTTCCATCACCATGGATTCGCCCAGCGGCCCGCTCGCCAGCAGGTCTGTCTCGACGAACAGTTGCACGCCGTTGCGCCCATAGGCGTAGCGCTGCACCTTTCCGAAGGCGGGAGACGCATCGAGCCGCGCGTCGATCGCCCCGTCCCCGAGGCGTGGCCGGTTGATCGTTATCTTGAGGCGGCCCTTGAGGTCGGGATCGCTTTGGTTGCGCTCTTGCAGTTCCAGCGCGATCCGTTCCAGTTCCTCCAGCGAACCGACGAGCGTTCCGACATGAAAGCAATATTCCGGGTCGGCCTCCATCGCCCTGCGGAGATCGCCGATCGCCGGATGTTCATGGTCGGTGCCGTAACCCAATGCTTCGCGTGTCGCATCGACCAGCGCCTGCTGCGCGGGAGGAACGGCCGAGAGGTAGAGGATGCCGTCGCCCCGGCTGTGATGCCGCTCGCTGACCACGAAGCGGTAGAAATTGCCCTGCGGCAAAGGCAGCGCTTGCGTTTCGACAAAGCCGAGCAAAGTCAACAATTTGACGGCCGCAGGACCGTCCACGGCGCGCGGATAATGGAGAGCGATATGCCCCATGGTCGGTGCGCCGTTTTCGGGAGCCGTCATTGCTCGCTCCTCCTGCTATTTGTCGGCCCCGATGTCTTCGAAATTGTCGCCAAGGTCATTGGCGAGCACAGGAGCGCCGCCAGAATTTCCGCATAGGCCCGGTCCAGCCCGCCGCCTGCTCCGATAGCAAGGGCTAGCTGACCGTCGAACCGCAATTCGCGCATCGATCCACTCCTAGGATCGGCTCCCATGATCGGGGCCATTATCCCGCACGGACATAATCGAACTGGGTCATTCGACACAAGAGGGGTAAGGCGCAGGATAGCATATTTTCAACGCATCTATGCGATTATTTTTACGCAATATAATAATAAAACATCATAAAAATTTTTATATACGTAGAATTTTTCGGGTTGTGATACGTTGGCGGAGGCGTCGCCCATGCAGGAGACTATGACGCGGGATAGTCGATATGGGTAAAGCCGGGTATCTCGACCAGTTCGGGTCGATTGCCGTTGGCGCAGAGTTGGTCGATCATGAATTGCGATCCGGCCATGGCGATCTGCTGCGCGGGATCCTCCATCACATGACGGAGTCGCGACACGATCGCCCGTCGGTCATGAACCGAGCGGACCATTGGTATTTCCGTCACGATCTGCGTGTCCGGATCGACCACCGGCGGGGTCTCCACGGCCTTCTTGAAGGCCGGATAGTCCGGCCACATCAACCGGCTCATTTCGACCGAGGAAAGCGAACTATACCAGATCTGCCGATAGTCGGCCTCGATCTTCGCAGAGGCTTCGGCCGTCGTGAGTTGGCCAAGATCGAGCCCAGGCGCATGGGGGGCAATCAGCAGGCGTTCGGGATCGAGCGTCCGCCCGGACGCCTGATAGAGAAGATGGCACATGCTGTTGGTCTGCCAGGTGACCCCGGCTGTCGGACGGCCGGCACGGCCGCTGATCAGCACCATCAGCCTTTCCCAGCGCATATTCTGGGCATGGAGCCAGTTGATGATCCGATGTCCCGTGTCGAGAAAGACGAGGGCGAAGGTGGCCGCCATCATGTCGTTCATCGGCACGGCTATGGCGTCGGGACCGTCACCCTCGAGCAGGTTGGCGCGCATATAATCAAAGTCGAGAAAAGCGGGATCAGCCAGCGCCTTCTCGAGATAGGCTTCCGTGATTTTGCAGCTGTAATCGACGAGCGCGGTGATCTTTTCCTCAAGGCCCGACCAAGCCGCCACGGCGACCACGTCGCGCCAATAGGCAAGGCTGTTGACCGTCCGGGTGCTTGCACATTGCGTGATGAGCGCGCGGGCGTCATCCGTCCAGCCTTGATGGCCGGTTTCGCGCAGGCGAGCGAGATAGGGGATGGCGATGCCAAGATGGGATATGCCCGTCAGTTCAAAAAAGCCCCTTGTCGACAGGCGGAAGCTCTCGGTGACGGGCGGTCGGCCGGAGCCTGGGAAGAGGACGAGGTCGCTCCCCGTCGAAACGAGCAGGGGATCATCGGCCCGGACCCGGCCCAATTGCTGCTGAAGCTTCGTGCCGATGCTGTCCTGGGTCGCGGTGAACAGCTCAAACAGCGTCCTGAATTCCGGATCGGGTTGGTAGGGCATATCGTCTTCCTCAGGCATCCAGGGTCAATTTATAGATGACCATGTCCTGCCGGTATCGAACCTCGGGCGTGAGGCTGTCGGAGACGGCCAGATAATCCTGGCCGTCGACCTGGAAATGACTGGCGTCGGTGCCGCCGTAGGTGGGAAATTCCTCGACCAGGTCGAACTTGCCGTCGATCCATTTGTACAATTGGGACAGGAGGTCCGTCTTTGGGTTCGCCGGCGTCCCTTCGATGAAGCAGATGCGGATCAGGAAGAGGCCATGGTCGCTTGCGATCAACTCGAACTCGCGTCCGCCCGCGCCGCCCAGCGACTGATGAGCGACGAACAATTCCCCATTCCAGCGATAGAGGGTCGAAGCGCCTCCGATCGCCGCGAAGGCGAGCCAATGGGTTCCTTCATGGGTGAAATGGAGGAAGCTGCGGCCGGTCTGTTCGGCGAAGGATTGATAGGGAAGGAACTGCGCGCCGTCCCACCGATAGATCAGGCTGGGCGAAACATGGTCGGCATAAGCGAGGAACTGGTGGCCATCGACCGTGAAATCGCACCAATTATATCCCCAGCGACCGCCAAGAATCTGGAACTCCATCCATTTGCCCTCGACCCGCTCGAAGATGACCGACCGGCCATGGCCTTCGGGCGAGAGGTGAGGCAGGGTCAGCCCCTGGGCGAGAGCGAGGAATTGCCGGTCGCCGAGCGAGAAATGATGCCATTGCTTGGCTGCGAAGCTGGGGATGCTCTCGTCGAGCCGCCATGCGCCATCCTGCTCGCGGTAGATCAGCGAGCGACTATTGGGTTCATAGGGACCGCTGCCCGTGCGCAGATTGGCGAAGGCCAGGAAGCGTCCTTCGCCATTTTCGAAAAAGAGCGCGTCCTCGCCACCCGGAGCGGGCAGGCGCTCCTGCTCGACGAACCGTCCTCCCGCCCAGGAATAGAGGATCGCATCGACGTCGGAATCGCCGCCATTCATATGCGGCGGCTGGTCCATCAAGTCCGTGGCGAGTTGCGGCACGACAAGATTCACGACGTCGCCGCGTTTGAAGATATGGGCGCAGCGGGCGCCCGAGGTTTCCAGGCGCTGGTGAACCGCGAGAAATTTCGCTTGCGGCGACAGAAAATCGCTGTCCTGCTGCATGGATGTCATTTCCTTTCCTATCGCGTTCAAGGGATCGCCGATTGCATATGGCCGTGAGGCGCCCGGCCGGCGCCGGGGAAGGCGCCGTCATTCTCCAAAGGAGAATTTGACGGTCACGCCGGCAGTCCTGGGGTCCGCGACCAGACCAACCCTGGTCGTGTCCTTATTATAGTCCGGGATGGCGCCGCCGCCGGTATAATAGACTTCGTTCGTCAGGTTGCGCACCCAGCCGCTAATGTCCCAGCGCCCGTTGGCAGAGGTCCATCCGACCCTGGCGTCCACGACCGTGTAGGCATTGGCGCGCAACGTCAGTTCATTGGTCAGCGTATTCCCCTTGAAGGTGGCATCCGCCCCCATCCGGATCTTCGAACCATCGCCCAGTTCATGCTCATACTGGAACCCGAGCGTCGCCATATATTTGGGAATATTGGGCATCCGTTCACCGTCAAGGTCGAGAATATAGAAGGGAGGACCGTCGGTGATGCCTGGATCGAATGCCTCGATCGCATAATCCTTGAACGTCGCGTCGAGAAGCGAGAGGCTGCCGTTTAGGCTCAGCCCCGGCAAGGGTTGTGCCCAGGCTTCCAGCTCGACGCCCTTGATCCGGGCGTCGGCGGCATTATTGGTGATGACCAGTCCCTGCTGATTCACGCCCGTGACCTGCAGGTCGTTGAACTTGATGTAGAAGGCCGCGGCGTTGAGCCGCAGGCGCCGGTCGAACAGGTCCGCCTTGACCCCCAGCTCGAAATTGTCGGCAATTTCCGGATCGAAGGGCGCGGTATCGATAACGCTGCCGGCCTGACCGTTGAACCCGCCGCTCTTGAAACCGCGCGAATAGCTCAGATAGGTGTGCACGTCCCGGTTCGGCTCATATTCCAGAACGAATTTGGGGGTCAGGCTGTGCCAGGTCTTGCTGCGCACGGCCTGGAAGTCGCCATCGGGCAGGAACAGCGAGAAAGGATCGCCGCCCGGGACATTGGCGACGCTGCTCGCGTCGAGGCCGAACTTCTTGTTCTCGCTGGTATAGCGAAGGCCAGCCGTCGCGCTCAGCCGGTCGGTGATGTCATATTTGACTTCGCCAAAGGCCGCGACGCTGTCGGTGTTGATCCGCTGCAGGAAGCTGGCCGTGCTGTTCTGATAGTCGGGCGTTCCCGGGCCGATCAGGCCGTCGTCCGGGTTGTCGGGATTGCCCGCGTCACATGGCTGGCTGCCGGGCGTGCAGCCGTAAAGATAGATATCCTGGTCGCGCCAGCCCTGTTCGTGGAACCAGTAGAGACCCGCCGACCAGTGCAGCCTGCCCCCGGCCGACAGCGGACCCGCATCGTCCGAGACGAAACGCAGTTCCTGACTCGTCGCCCAGGTCTTCTGCGTCGCTGCAAAATTATTTTGCAGTGCCGCGGTCCGATCGACATCCTCGACATTGTAACTGCGCTCGCCGCGATAGGCGGACAGAAAGGAAATGGTCCCGGCGTCAATATTGCGGTCGATCCGCAGCACGCCGCCCCATTGGCGGATGCCCTGCTCGCCTTCTGTCTCGCTCCGGCCACTGCGGATATTCTCTTCCTGGGTAGGATAAGGCGGTTCGAAAAAGTCGCGGACGATCAGCTGCGTGCCGGGCACATCGACAATCGCGCTCTTGAGGACGCCATCCTGATCGACCTTGGAATAGTCGGCGACGAGGCTGATCTCCCAATCGTCGCTGGGCGTGAACAGGAGCGAACCGCGCAGCGCCTGGCTGTCGATGCCGTTGGCGCGATTGCCGGTGGTGAGATTGCGGTAGGCGCCGTCGGTATGCAGTGAAAAGCCGGCGATGCGCGCGGAAAGTCTGTCTTCGATGACCGGCGCACTGGCGGCCGCCTCAAATTGCCGGCGGCCAAGGCCGCCCAGTTCGGCCAGCACATAGCCGTCGAGATGATCGGTCGGCTTGCGCGTTATGATGTTGATGACGCCGCCCACGGCGTTCTTGCCATAGAGCGTGCCCTGCGGGCCGCGCAGCACTTCCACGCGCTCAATATCGAACAGCGCGGCATTGGCCTCTCCCGACTGAGCGATATAGGCATCGTTGATATTGACCGCGACGCCCGAATCCGTCGTCAGATCCTCGTTGGATTTGCCGATGCCGCGGATGATATATTCTTCGTTGTTGACCTGTTCAGAATAGATTTGGAGGCTGGGTGCGATGCGCGAAAGCCCTTCGACCGACACAATGCCCCGGCTTTCCAGCTTCTCGGCGCCAAAGGCGCTGATCGCGATCGGGGTGTCCTGTACCGATCCAGCGCGGCGTTCGGCAGTCACCACGATGTCGGCAATGCCCTGCGTCTCCTGTCCCTGCTCGGGAAGCCTGTCCGGCGTCTGGGCCATCACCAAGGGTGACAAGGCCGTCCCGGCCAGAATAACGGACAGGGAACGCCCGATCGAGTGCAAAAATGCCCCTTTCAGCTGGCACATGCTCACTTCCTCTCCTTTGCAATCGCGCCGCACTTTGCGTCAGTCCGGATGTGCGGAAACATGGCCCGTAGCGCTCATGCCTCAGCGGCCGACCCGGCGCTGATCCAGCGGCGTCGCTGTTGGAATAGAGGATGAATGTTGATCTATGCTAATTCAATATGGAGGAGTGATTGTTTGCTTCAGGAAATCAAACTTCACGTCTACCGGACTGGCTTTGCGCCGAGGCAATTGTCGCCTGGGCAAGGCGGCGGAAATTCCCCACCAGCGCGCTTTCTTCGCCGGCACGGCAGCCCAGGAGCAGCCGCGTGACGGCATCGGCGTCGGACAGCGGCCGGAAACTGATATTGGGAACCTTGATGCACTGGAGTTCCGACGGCACGATCGCCACCCCCAGGCCCGAGGCGGCCAAGCTGATGATAGTGGAGGATTCCTGGGCTTCCTGGACTATGTTGGGCATATGGCCTTCCCGGGAAAAAAGCTTGATGATCTGGTCGTAGATGCCAACGCCCGATTTGCGCGGATAGAAGATGAGCGGCTCGTCCTTCAGCGCGCTTATGGTCAGCGTCTCCGCCCGATTGAACGGATGTTCGGCGTGCATAGCGACGACCAGCGGGTCCTCGACCAGATGGGTGAAGCTGATCTCCGAGCGATGCGGCGGCGTCAGCGTCCGCAGGAACCCTATGTCGATTTCCCGGTCAGCCAGGGCCGTCATCTGACCTTGCGAGGAGATTTCATGGAGGGTGATCTTGACCTGGGGATAGCGCGTCCTGAAAGTGCGGATGATCTTGGGAAAAAAGAAGAGCAGCGACGACGCGGCGGTGAAGCCGATCCGCAGATGACCCGCTTCGCCCGCAACCATTTCGTGCACATCGTCCACGGCCCGTTCAAGCTGTCCCAGGATCGATGCCGCATTGGACCGGAAGGCGGCCCCGATCTCCGTCAAAGACACGCGCCGCTGGGTCCGATGGAATAATTGCGCCCCCAGTTCGCGCTCGAGCGACTGGATGGCGAGCGATAGCGGCGCCTGGGTGATGTTCAGCCGTTCCGCGGCGCGCCGAAAGTGCAGTTCTTCGCACAGGACCGTGAAGTAGCGCAGCTGCCTTATGTCCATTGATATGCTGCCCCCATCAATCTCTCTCCAGTATTAAATTAGCATAAAAGGATCAGCCGCGGCAAATGGTCGGAAACGGCGCGGAGAAACGCGCCATGGGCCAGCGCTTACTGGCATCCGCACGCAATGGGAGAGGCCCGAAATGCGATATGATCGTCTGCGCGACCTGGATCTGGAAACGTCCGTGATGGCGCGCCTGGAATCTGGCCAGCGCATAGTGTCGCTGGGCATTCGTTTCAGTCGCACGCCCGATATCGCACGCATGGCGTCGGGGGCGGGCTATGATCTGGTCTGGATCGATCTTGAGCATAGCAGCATGGCCGTCGATGCCGCCGCGCAGATCGCCGCGACCGCGCATGATCTGGGGCTGGGCGCCTGGGTGCGCGTGCCCGAGCGCGAATATGGCGTCATCGGGCGGCTGCTCGACAGCGGCGCGACCGGGATCATCGGTCCCAGGATCGAAACGGCGGCGGAGGCGCGCCTGCTGGCCGGCGCCTGTCGCTTTCCGCCCATGGGGCAGCGATCGATGCTTGCCCGCCTGCCCCAGACCGGATTCGTGCGCGCGCCGGCCGAGGATTTCGTCGCCCTGGCCAATCGCACCGTCGTGGTGCAGGCGTTGATCGAATCGCCCAAGGGGATCGAAAATGCCGAGGCGATCGCGGCCATCGAAGGGGTCGACATTATCGGCGTTGGCACCAATGACCTGACCGCCGAAATGGGCTGTCCGGGGCAGGCGCGCGATCCCGCCGTGATGGACGCTTGCCGGCATGTCGCGGAAGCGGCGCGCAGGCATGGAAAGATCGCGATCATCGGCGGCGTTGCCGACGACGATCATTTCCTCCGTCTGCTCGATATGGGCTTCTCGCCCTTTGTCTTCGCCGGCATCGACACCGATATCGTGGCCGAGAGCCTGCTCCAGCGCGCGGACAGTTGGCGCCGCAAATTCGCTTGAAACCGACAATCCACGCAATCTTACGGGAAGATCAGCAATGACCGCACATGAACCGCTCGTTTCGCAGCCGATGCGACCGGCCGAGACGCTCGAGTGTCCGATCTTCGAGATGCCGGAGGGCGCTGTCGACGCGCATATGCATATCTTCGGACCGCTTGATCTCTATCCGTCAGTCGCGAAGCCGCATTATACCTTGCCCGACGCGACGCTGGCCCAGTTTCAGGCGGCGATGCCCGTCCTGGGCCTGCGCCATTTCGTGATCGTCCAGCCCAGTTTCTACGACACCGACAACCGGTGCCTGATCGACAATCTGAAGGCCGCGGGGGGGATGGCCCGTGGCGTCGTGATGGTCGAACCCGATATCGACGATGCAACGCTCCAGGCCTATGCCGAAGCGGGCGTGTGCGGCGTCAGGCTGGATCTGTTCAAGCGGTCGCAACTGCCGCTCGACGCGATCCAGGATTATATCCTCGCCATGGCCGCCAAAGTCGCGCCGTTCGGCTGGCATCTCCAATTCTATGCGCCGGGCTATCTGGTCCGCGACCTGATCGATTTTCTCGCGACGCTGGAGATCGACTATGTCATCGATCATATGGGCTATATGCTGGAGGAGGATGGTCTGACGGAAGCGGATTTCTCGCGCCTGCTCGCGCTTATGAAGGAGGGGCGCTGTTGGCTGAAGCTGTCGGCGCCCTATCGGCTCGCCAAGAAGCGGGGTATGGACGCCGTCAACGAAATTGCAAAGGCTATCGTCGCGGCTGCGCCCGAACGCGCCATCTGGGGTTCCGATTGGCCGCACATCCCCGAAGGATCGCGCGACACCGGCGCGCTGCTCAATCTTCTGGCCATCTGGGCCCCCGACCCGGCGGTGCGCAAGCAGATATTGAGCGACAATCCCCGGAAACTCCTGGGCTTTGCGTAACATGGGCGTCGTGCAAGCCATCGAGCCGGCGCCCGTGGAGGAGAGCGCCACGCGCGTGCGGGTGGTGATCCTTTCCTTCCTGATCGTGATGATCGACGGCTATGATACCCTCATGGTGTCTTTCGTGGCGCCGCTACTCGCCCGTGAACTGCAACTTGCGCCCACCGATATCGGGCAGTTGTTCGCAGCGGGCTATTTCGGGGCGATCGTCGGCGCGGTGTCGATGGGCCCCTTGTCGGATCGCCATGGACGCAAGCCCATGCTCCTGGCGGCGCTGTCGCTCGCCTCGACCATGACCTTCCTTTGTGCGCTGGCCGACAATTTCCATGAACTGGCGGCGCTGCGCTTCCTTGCCGGCATCGGCCTGGGCGGGGCGTTGCCGGCGGTCATCGCCCTGACCGCCGAACATGCCGGACCCCGCAAACGGTCGGGGACCGTCACGCTGATGTACATCGGCTATCCGCTCGGCGCCGTCGTGGGCGGTGGCTTGACTGCTGCATTGCTGCATACCGGCTGGCCGACCGTCTTTGCCTGCGCAGGTGTCGCCTCGCTCATGGCGACGATCGCAGCACTGGCGATACCGGAATCGATCGGCGACAAGGGGCATTTGCGGGCGGCCCGGCAAGGACGGAATTTCCTGCGGGCGCCGCTTGCTGAAGGTCGGCTCTGGCCGGCGGTGAGCCTGTGGCTGGGGCTGTTCTGCCTGCTGATGCTCACCTATGCGCTTGTCAGTTGGACGCCTTCGCTGGTCGTGTCGCGCGGAGGGACGCCCCAACTTGCGGCGCTTGCCGGTGTCGCGCTGAACCTCGGCGGCATCAGCGGCGCATTGGCGAGCATTCCGCTCATCAACCGCTTCGGTCCCTATCTTCCGATTGCCGCCATGACATGCATCGGCGCCGGATTCGTCGCCCTGATCGGCGCTCCCCTCGGCTCGCAGATGCTGGTCTTCGCAATCCTGTTCCTTGCAGGCTTCTGCGTGCTGGGCGCCCAGATCAACTTTCCGGCGATGATGGTGGACCTGTTTCCGCCGCCCGTGCGCGGCGCCGGGTCGGGGATCGGTATGGCGGTCGGTCGCCTGGGCTCGATCGTGGGACCGCTTTTGGGGGGAACGCTCGTGGCGGCCAAGCTGCCCGAAAGTCGCCTCTTCCTTGCTGCGGCAATCCCGGCATTGATGGCCGCCATGGCGATGTTCTGTGCAGGTTGGATGCGTCGTAATCAGACAGGCAGTCTCGATCCCGATATCTGATTATGGTCTACGGCACGAAAAAGCGGACGACAAAGATCGTCTCAAGGAAAGCCGACATGGCCGCCGGTGGGACCCAGCGTTACACCAAGCTCGGCCTGCGCCTGTAGCGAAAATACCACACTTCGTGGCCTAGGCGGCGGGCTTTTGCTTCATAGCGGGTTTCGGGCCAGCCGCCGGGGCGGTTCTGGAAATCCTTCGGTTCGCTCGCCAGCCAGTCGAAATCGGGATGGCCGTTCATCACCATCAGCGCCCAGCGCAGATAGACGGGATGGTCCGTGCCGAAGCGGAATTCACCGCCCGGCTTCAACTTCTTCGCGATCATCGCCACCGGGCCGGGGTTCATCATCCGGCGCTTGGCGTGGCGCGCCTTGGGCCAGGGATCGGGATGGAGGAGATAGACGAAGCTCAGCGCGCCATCGGGAATGCGGCCAAGCACATCGAGCGCATCGCCCATGTGGAGGCGGACATTGCCCAGCGCCCGGTCGCGGACATGGCCGAGCGCCTGGACGACGCCGTTCAGAAAGGGTTCGCAGCCGATGAAGCCATGATCGGGAAGCATGTCGGCGCGATAGGCGAGATGCTCGCCGCCGCCGAAGCCGATCTCGAAATGAAGCGGGCGGTCATAACCAAACAGGTTCGCGGCAGTGACTTCGCCCTCCGCCGGCACGGAGAGGGCAGGGAGGAGGGTGCCGACCAGTTCCTGCTGGCCCTTGCGGAGCTTCGGCCCCGACTGACGGCCATAGAGGCGGTTGAGGGTCGTGGGATCACCGGATTTATGCGCAGTCATGGCGCGCGCGCTTAGCGGGAGCGGCGGCGCGGGGCAAGCGGCACGACGTCAGAAGCCGAGAAGCGGCCAGAGGATCATCAGCAGACCGATGAGGCTGGCGAGGAAGAAGAGGGTGCGCACGACCGGCACGCCAAGGCCGTAGAGCGGCAGGTAGACGATGCGCGCGCCGAGCCAGATCCAGCCGCCGAGCGCGGTCCATTCGCTGGCCTTGCCCGCCACCACCACCCCGATCAGGGCGACGATGGCGATCGGGAGCGTCTCCATGAAATTGGCCTGCGCGCGGGAGAGGCGGCCGGCGAGGGGATTCATCGGCGGCAGATGCTCGTCGCGCGCGCCCATGTTCCACTTGGCGCCATATTGCATCGTCTTCACTTGCACGGCGGCGAAGATGTGGACGAGGAGCAGGATCATGCCCCAGGCGAGGATTGTGAGTTCGACGGGCATGGGCGGCATCCTCCTGCCGCGCTTGTAGCAGGGGTGCGGGCTGTAGGACAGAGCGGGAAACATCTCTACGCGCTTCTCGACTTCGCTCGAAGCGAACGGGGCTGGGATTACAGGGTGAAGCCGACCCTTGCGATCAGGCTGGCGCCCCCATGGGCGCTGTTTGGGGCGTCGATGTCGGTATCGGCGTAGCGCAGGCCGGCGGACCAGCGGCCCTGATACCAGTCGAGCGCAACGCCATGGTCCCAATAGCCGCCGTCCGGGCGCAGGCGGGCGGCTTTGGCGGAATCGTGGACGTCGCCGGACGAGCGGCCGACATGGCCGGACAGGGTGAAGGGCGTGCCGGGAATGGCGAGCGCGGCGCCGGCCGAGAGGTAGAGATTGTCGCCCCCGACGGCGGACTGGCGCGGGGCGTAGCGGGCGCCGAGATCGATACTGGCCGGGCCGAGCGCGAAGCCGGCGATCGCGCCGACCTCGCCATAGCCCCAATTCCCATTACCGGCGCGGGAGGCGCCGGGGAAGAGATGGTAGCGGCCCTCCGCGGTCAGGCGCCAGCCGCCAAGTTGCTTCGCATAGGTGGCGCCGAGGTCGAGCACGGCGTCGGCGCCGCCATGACGGTCGCTGCCCCGGAGCGTCGTGGCCGCGCCATCGAGGCTGAGCCCTTCCGCCACCGGCACGGAGACGCTGCCGCGCAGCACCGGATCGCCGTCGCTCCAGCTCAGGCCGCGGCGGCGTTCGTCGCTGGCGGCTTCGAGGGTGATGGTCGGGCCGGCTGCATATTGGGCGGCGGCCGGAACGGCATGGCCGGCGAGCAGCAATGCTCCCAGCCATGCCAGGCGGCAGAGACGATCAGTTGGATGCAAGATTACGTACCGAGTCCAGTTCAGCCAGCAGGGGCGCGCGGTCGGCTTCGGCGACCGCGATCAGATGGGCCTCTATCTTTTCCTGATGCTGGGCAAGATTGCGTGTCCCCGAATTGCGGCCGGGCGTGCAGGCGCCGGCTTCGCTGCCCGAAAAACGCTTGTCGGTCGCGATGGTGCGGGCCAGCGCCGGGCCATGGTCCAGCCTGCGGTCGACGACGATGGTGGCGGTCCACTGGCAGCGCTGGGCGTCCATGCGATTGGGGGTCCTGGCGCCGATCGTCCTGCTGCGGATTTCCGCGCGGGCGGTGTAGGTCGCGCCGACCTGCTGGCCGTGATGCTCTATCGAAACATTGTGGGTCGCGGCGGCGGCCGCGAGCGCGATAAGGGTGAAACTCATATCATTCTCCTGCTGTGACGCCGCACTTTGCTGTCCGGTCGTCAAAGCCGGATTTAGGTTTCCACTGTTGCTGATTGTTTTCTGGATGATGATGAATGGCGACATGGGATGGACAGATTGTCCACCCCCGCTCACCCCGCCGCCTTCATCAACCCCTTCGACAGTTGCAGCGCGCCGTTCAACCGAGCCTGGGGGTCGGGCCAGGCGCGCTCCACCACGATCTTGCTGTCGGGGCGCAGCCGCGCGACGCCGTTCAACCGCTGGACATAGGCGACCAGACCCTCGGGCTTGGGGAAGCGGTCCTCGAAGAAGCTGACCAGCGCGCCCTTTGGCCCCACGTCGATCTTCGAGATGTTCGCGGCCATGCAATTCTGCTTGATCTCGATGATCTTGAGCAGGTTCTGCGTCGGCAGCGGCAGCTTGCCGAAGCGGTCGATAAGCTCGGCGGCGAAGGATTCCAGGCCCTGGCGGTCCTCCAGTTCGTTGATGCGGCGATAGAGGCCCATGCGCAGGTCGAGGTCAGGCACATAATCGTCGGGGATGAGGATCGGCGCGTCGACGCTGATCTGGGGCGAGAAGCTGTCGCTGCGGCGCTCGATACCGACCCCGCCGGCCTTGGCGTCCATGATCGCGTCTTCCAGCATCGACTGGTAAAGTTCGAAGCCGACTTCCTTGATATGGCCCGACTGCTCGTCGCCGACCAGATTGCCCGCGCCGCGAATGTCGAGATCGTGGGAGGCCAGTTGGAAGCCCGCGCCCAGCGTGTCGAGATCGGACAGAACCTTCAATCGCTTTTCCGCCGTTTCGGTGATGATGCGGTTGGCGGGGGTGGTCATATAGGCATAGGCGCGCGTCTTCGACCGGCCGACGCGGCCGCGTAGCTGGTAGAGCTGGGCCAGGCCGAAACGGTCGGCGCGGTGGATGATGAGCGTGTTGGCGCTGGGGATGTCGAGGCCGGATTCGACGATGGTGGTGGAGAGCAGCACGTCATAGCGCTTGTCGTAGAAGGCGGACATGCGTTCCTCGACCTCGGTGGCGCTCATCTGGCCATGGGCGACGATGGGCTTGATCTCCGGGACTTCGGTGCGGAGGAACTCCTCGACTTCGGTGAGGTCGGCGATGCGCGGCACGACGAAGAAGCTCTGGCCGCCGCGATAATGTTCGCGCAGCAGCGCCTCGCGGATGACGACGCCGTCCCAGGGCATGACATAGGTGCGAACCGCGAGGCGATCGACCGGCGGGGTCTGGATGACGGACAGTTCGCGCAGGCCCGACATCGCCATCTGGAGCGTGCGCGGGATCGGCGTGGCGGTGAGCGTCAGGACATGAACGTCGGTCTTGAGCGACTTCAATCGTTCCTTGTGGGTGACGCCGAACCTTTGTTCCTCGTCCACGATAACCAGGCCGAGGCGCTTGAACTCCAGCCCCTTGGCGAGCAGCGCATGGGTGCCGACGACGATGTCGATCGTGCCGTCGGCCAGGCCCGCCTTGGTCGCCTTCGCCTCCTTGTCGGGGACGAGGCGGGAGAGGCGGCCGATATTGACCGGGAAGCCGCGGAAACGCTCCTCGAAATTCATATGATGCTGGCGCGCGAGCAGCGTGGTGGGGCAGATGACCACGACCTGCATCCCGGCCATCGCCGCGACGAAGGCGGCGCGCAGGGCAACCTCGGTCTTGCCGAAGCCGACATCGCCGCAGACGAGGCGGTCCATCGGCTTGCCCGCGCCAAGGTCTTCGACCACGTCGCTGATGGCGCGGTCCTGATCGTCGGTTTCCTGATAGGGGAAGCGGTCGACGAAGGCGGGATAGCCGGCCGCGTCGGGTTCCGCTACGGTGGCGGCGCGCAAGGCGCGTTCGGCGGCGGTCTTCAGAAGTTCGCCCGCGATTTCGCGGATGCGCTCCTTCATCTTCGCCTTGCGCCGCTGCCAGGCTTCGCCGCCCAGCTTGTCGAGCGCTACGCCCTCATTTTCGCTGCCATAGCGGGAGAGGACTTCGAGATTTTCGACGGGGACGTAGAGTTTGTCGCCACCGGCATAGGTCAGCGCCACGCAGTCATGCGGCGCCTTCGCCACCGGAATCTGGGTCAGCCCTTCATAGCGGCCGATGCCATGGTCCATATGGACGACGAGATCGCCGGGCGAGAGGGTGGCCAGTTCCTGAAGGAAGGCGTCGGCGCTCTTCTTGCGCTTGGCGCGGCGGACGAGGCGGTCGCCCAGCATGTCCTGTTCGGTGAGGACGGCGACATCGGGCGCGGTGAAGCCATGGTCGAGGGCGAGGACGGTCAGGGTCACGCTGCCATTGGCGGCGATGCCCAGCGCTTCCTGCCAATGATCGGCGGCGGCGAGGCGGGTGACGCCATGGTCGGCGAGCAGGCCGGACAGACGCTCGCGCGCGCCGCCGGAGTAGCTGGCGATGACGACCTTCTTCTTGTCGCGGCGCAGGGCGGCGATATGCTTGCCGACCGCTTCGTAGATGTTCGTGTTCTGCGCGCGTTCGGGGGCGAAATCACGGGGGCCGTCCACGGCGAAGTCCAGCACGGTTGCGCTTTCCGGTTCGTGGAAAGGCGTAGTGGCGTGCATGGGCAAAGTGGCGACGGCGGCGTCCCATTCGGCGGCGTCGAGATAGAGGGAATCGGGTTTCAGCGGACGATAGGCGCCGGGATCGGACGATTTCGCAGACACGCGGTTGGCATGATAGTCGCGGATCGCCTCGAACCGGGATTCCGCCGCGCCGGCGACGCCATGGTCGCGGATGAGGATGGCGTCCTCGCCCAGATGCTCGGTCAGGGGAACGAGCCGCTCCTCGAACAGGGGCAGCCAATGTTCCATGCCCGCGAGGCGGCGGCCATCGCTGACCGCCTGATAGAGCGGGTCGCCGGTCGCGGTCGCGCCGAACGTTTCGCGATAGCGGCCGCGGAAGCGCTTGATCGTCTCCTCGTCCAGCAGCGCTTCGGAGGCCGGGAGAAGGGTGAAGCCGTCGACATTTTCGATCGTGCGCTGGTCGGCAGGGTCGAAGCGGCGGACCGTCTCGATCTCGTCGCCGAAGAAATCGAGCCGGAGCGGCTGTTCCTCGCCGCCGGGGAACAGGTCGACGATGCCGCCGCGAATGGCGAATTCACCCCGGTCATGCACCGTGTCGGTGCGGACATAGCCATTCGCCTGGAGCATCTCCGCCAGCTTCTGGATCGCGATCCGTTCCTTGGGCGCGAGTTTCGCGACGAGTTGGCGGACGCGGAACGGGGTGAGGGTGCGCTGGGTCATCGCCGCCAGCGTGGTGAGGACCAGTTGCGGCCCCTTGGGTTTCGCTTGCAGCGCGTAAAGGCCCGCGAGCCGCGCCGAGGCTGCGCGCAGCGAGGGGCTGGCGCGGTCATAGGGCAGGCAGTCCCAGGCGGGGATTTCGATGATCTCGATCTCCGGCGCGAAATAATGCGCGGTGTCCGCGACCGCGCGCATCAACTGCTCGTCGGACGCGATGAAGACGGCGCGGCTTTGCGCGGCCCCGGCGGCGCGGGCGATGTCGGCCAGCAGCCAGGGCTGGAAGCCCGCCGGTACGCCGGACAGGGTGAGCGGCGTCTTGGCCTTCAGGATTTTCTGGAGATCGGTCATGCTATTTCGTCATTCCCGCGAAGGCGGGAATCTATCTCCCGGCCTTTCGCCTAGTTGGTCCGTCTGGAGATGGATCCCCGCCTGCGCGGGGATGACGGTGCTAGACTATCTTCACGAAATCGAGCTTGAGGAACCTGTCCATCATCGCGCCTTTCCACTCTTCGGGCACGGGGATGGTGCCGAGCGCCCAGCCGATGATGTCGGCATCCTGTTCTTCCATGAAGCGTTCGAACCAGGCGATTTCCTCTTCGTTCCATGTCGCGTGATAGCGGTCGAAGAAACCGCCGACGGTATAGTCCGCCTCGCGCGTGCCGCGGTGCCAGGCCCGGAATTGGATGCGGCGCATCTGGGGATTGTCGTTCACAATTTGTTCCTTTAACGGGCATGGCGCAGCCGGCCGATCGGGTATTTGAAGGACCGTCCCGGCTGCGGTAGAGGCAGCAGATAGCCATGCGACCCGATATTCTCAATCCGCTCTTTGCCGAAATATCCCTGTTCAAGGGGATCGGCCCCGCGCTCGCCCGTCCGTTGGAGCGGCTGGGGCTGGCGCGCGCGGTCGATGTTGCGTTTCATCTGCCGGTCAGTTGGGTGGACCGGCATCTGACCGACGAACTGGATATGGCCGATGCCGGACGGGTGATCGGAATCATGCTGACCCCGGTCGATTATCGCGCCAGCGGCAGCGCGCGCGCGCCGTTCCGGGTCGATGCGGTCGACCGGCACGGCAACCATGTCGCCCTGGTCTATTTCGGGAAGAACAGCGGCTGGCCGCGCAAGCTGTTGCCGCTCAACGAACCGAAATTCGTGTCGGGCAAGCTGGAAAGCTATGGCGACAATCTCCAGATGGTGCACCCCGACCATGTGCTGCCGTCCGAGGAGGCGGACACGGTGCCGGCGCGCGAGTCGGTCTATGGGTTGTCCGAAGGGCTGACCAACAACCGGATGCGCGACATCGCCATGCAGGCGCTCACCCGCGCGCCGGACTTGCCCGAATGGATCGAACCGAGCCTGCTGGCGCGCAAGGCGTGGCCCGCGTGGCGCGAGGCGCTTGTCCGGGTCCATGCCGATCCGTCCGACACCAAGGCGCGCGAGCGGCTGGCCTATGACGAGATTTTCGCCGGACAACTGGCGCTGATGCTGGTGCGGCAATCGTCGCGGCGGCGGCGGGGCGTGTCGATACAGGGCGACGGGCGGCTGCGGGCGATGCTGAAACTGCCCTTTGCCCCGACAGGCGCGCAGCGGCGCGCCACGGCCGAGATCGAGGGTGACATGGCGCAGGCGACGCCGATGTTGCGGCTGCTGCAAGGGGACGTGGGGTCGGGCAAGACTTTGGTGGCGCTGATGGCGCTGCTGAACGCGGTCGAGGCGGGGATGCAGGGCGCGATGCTGGCGCCGACCGAAATCCTTGCGCGGCAACATTATGAGACGCTGCGGAAAATGGCGTCGGGCCTGCCGATCGAGATCGCGATCCTGACGGGCCGGGAGAAGGGCAAGGTGCGCGAGGCGACCCTGATGGGGCTGGCGGACGGCAGCATCAACATCCTCGTCGGCACGCACGCCATCTTTCAGGAAGCGGTGCAATATAAGGCGCTGGGCCTCGCCGTCATTGACGAGCAGCATCGCTTCGGCGTGGCGCAGCGGATGATGCTGGCGAGCAAGGCGGAGCGGTCGCCACATTTGCTGGTGATGACGGCGACGCCGATCCCGCGCACGCTGACCTTGACCTATTATGGCGAGATGGACGTGTCGCGGCTGGACGAGATGCCGCCGGGACGCCAGCCGATCCAGACTTTGGTGATGGCCGCCAGCCGGCTGGACGAGGTGGTCGATGCGCTCGCCCGCCATGTCGAGGGCGGCGGACAGGCCTATTGGGTGTGCCCGCTGGTCGAGGAAAGCGAAACCAGCGATCAGGCGGCGGCCGAGGCGCGGGCGGAGTCGCTGAAGATGCGGTTCGGGGACCGGGTGGGGCTGGTCCACGGGCGCATGAAGGGGCCGGACAAGGATGCGGCGATGGAGGCTTTTGCCGCCAACCGCACGCAGATATTGGTGGCGACCACGGTGATCGAGGTGGGGGTGGACGTGCCCAATAGCAGCCTCATCATCATCGAGGGGGCGGATCGGTTCGGGCTGGCGCAGTTGCACCAGTTGCGCGGACGGGTGGGGCGCGGCGACAAGCCGTCGGTCTGCCTGCTGCTGCGCGGCAACGGCTTAAGTGAAACATCGCGTGCGCGGCTGGCGCTGATGCGCGAGACTAATGACGGCTTCCGCATCGCCGAGGAGGATCTGAAGCTGCGCGGTGCGGGCGAAGTGCTGGGCACGCGCCAGTCGGGCGAGGCGGAGCTGAAGGTCGCGACGCCCGAGCATGTGGCGGCGCTGGTGGACAGCGCCCGCGACGACGCGCGTCTGCTGATCGAGCGCGACGGCGGCTTGGACAGCGCGCGGGGCCAGGCGGCGCGCACCTGCCTCTATCTGTTCGAGAAGGACGCGGCCGTGGGGCTGCTCCGGGGGGGATAGTTCGCTATGAAAAATGTGGCTCCCCGAGTAGGATTCGAACCTACGGCCATTCGATTAACAGTCGAATGCTCTACCGCTGAGCTATCGGGGAGCGACCCGGCTTCCGTCGGGCAGGCCGCGCCTATAGCAGCGGCTTTCCCGCTATGGCAAGCGGCAATGTCACGAAAAGTTACGCGATGAACTGTTCGGCCGCGATCCGGTCGTCCAGCGTATGTTCGGGGTCGAACAACAGCGTGAGGGGCG
Source organism: Sphingobium sp. WR1 (assembly GCF_059693745.1). Classification (NCBI taxonomy): domain Bacteria; kingdom Pseudomonadati; phylum Pseudomonadota; class Alphaproteobacteria; order Sphingomonadales; family Sphingobiaceae; genus Sphingobium; species Sphingobium sp. WR1. The sequence continues at coordinate 19,930 of NZ_JCATID010000009.1, forward strand.
CGGTGCGATCGATGCGGACCTCCACCTGCGCGATGTCGCGCACTTCGCGCTGGTCGGCGACGGCGCTGACCGGGCGCTTGACCGGGTTGAGCACGGTGAAGCGAATCTGCGTCGCTTCGGGCAGGATCGCGCCGCGCCAGCGTCGAGGACGGAAGGGGCTGATCGGGGTGAGCGCCACCAGCGCGGACCCCAGCGGCAGGATCGGGCCGTGGGCGGAGAGATTATAGGCGGTGGAGCCGGCCGGGGTCGCCACCAGCACGCCGTCGCACACCAGTTCGGGCAGGACGGTGCGGCCGTTCACCTCCACCTCCAGCTTGGCGGTCTGGCGGGTTTCGCGCAGCAGCGAGACTTCATTGATCGCGGGGATCGAGAATTGTTCGCCGTCGACGGTGTCGACCATCATGCGCAGCGGATTGACCTTGAAGCTCTTCGCCTTGGCCAGCCGCTGGTCTAGGCCGTCGAGCCGCCATTCGTTCATCAGGAAGCCGACGGTGCCGAGGTTCATGCCGAAGATGGGAAGGATGTGGCGCCCCTCCAGCATCGAATGGAGCGTCTGGAGCATATAGCCGTCGCCGCCCAGCGCGACGATCATGTCGGCTTCCTCGACCGGCACGAAATCATAGGCGGCGCGCAGCCGCTCCTCCGCCGCGCGGGCCGCCGGGGTGGGGGACGCGACCAGAGCGCGCCGCGTTTCGCCGCTCATCCGCCGGTGACGCTCATGTGGCGACGGGTGGCGGGCCGTTCACCCGCGCCGATATGGAAATCATGGGCGGCGGGCTTCAGCCGCAGGGCGCGGTCGATCAGCGGCTGGACGGCGTCCGGCCCGCCTTCGCGCAGCGCGGCCTTGAAATCGACATGATCCTCATGCCCCAGGCACATGAAGATCTTGCCCTCGCAGGTCATGCGGATGCGGTTGCAGTCGGCGCAGAAATTGCGGGTGAGCGGGGTGATGAGGCCGAGGCGGACGCCCATCCCCGCCACGCCATGATAGCGGGCGGGGCCGCCGGTGCGGTGGGCGATGGGGGTGAGCGGATGCTGGGCGTCGATCGTCGCCGCCACTTGCGTCAGCGGCAGATAATGGTCGGTGCGGTCCTCGCCCGTCTCGCCGAGCGGCATCGTCTCGATCAGGGTGAGGTCGAAGCCCTGACTGTCGCACCAGCGCAGCATCGGCAGGATTTCGTCCTCATTGACGCCCTTCAAGGCCACCATGTTGATCTTGACGGCGAGGCCGGCGGCGCGGGCGGCGTCCAGCCCGGCCAGCACCTGATCGAGATAGCCGCCACGGGTCACATGGGCGAAGCGGGCGGGATCGCGGCTGTCGAGGCTGACATTGACCCGCCGCACCCCGGCGTCGAACAGATCGTCGGCATGGGCGGCGAGGCGAGTGCCGTTGGTGGTGAGGGTGAGTTCGTCCAGTCCCTCGCCCAGATGACGGCCGATGCGGCGGACGAGATCGCCGATGTCGCGGCGCACCAGCGGCTCGCCGCCGGTCAGGCGGATCTTGCGGATGCCGCGCGCGACGAAGAGATCGGCCAGCAGCGCGATCTCCTCCAGCGTCAGCACCTGGTTCTTCGGCAGGAACTGCATCTTTTCCGCCATGCAATAGCGGCAGCGCAGGTCGCAGCGATCCGTCACCGAAATCCGCAAATAGCTGATCCGGCGGCCCAAACCGTCGACCAGAGGCGCGGATGAAGGGGCGGCAATGGCCATGATGCATAGCTAGGCGATGGTCGGGGCAGGTGCAAGCACCCCCGTTGCGGTATCGCGAACGGCTCGGTAACTCCTTGCTGTTAGGACGGCGCGATGCGCGGGGCAGGGAGTCAGATATAGTGAGCGGGCTTGCCCCACCGGATGGACAGCCAAGCGTCTTCATCCTGTCGCCCGGCGACCGGGACGGACTGTGCCAGCAGGTGCAGGCGATCGGCTGGAAGGCGATGGGCGCGCGGCGGCCGGGCGATGCGCCGCAGCGTTTCCTGCGCAGCGAGGCGCAGGTGGCGCTGGTCGATCTGCGTGGCGGCGAACCCGACAAGCTGCTGGAGCCGCTGGTGCCCGCGACCGAGGCAGGGGGCGGGGCGCTGATCGTGCTGGTTGACGCGACCGACGAGGGGCGGGTGCCGGCGCTGCTGGCGGCTGGGGCGACCCATTTCCTGACCATGCCTTTCACCCGCGACCGACTGCGCGGGGTGCTGGCGTCGGCGCACCGGCTGGTCGAGCGGCTGGGCGGCGGGACGCGCCCGAGCCAGCGGGCGCAGCGCATCCGCCGCGGGGACGCGCTATACTGGCAATTGGGGCGCGACGGGGTGTTGCGGCTGAGCGAATCGCTGGCGCGGCATCTGGCGCTGGATGCGCCGTCGGTGTCGCCCGCCGGGCTGCTCCGCCGCCTGCCGCGCAGCGAGCGGCATGGGGTGCTGACGGCGCTGAAGGCGATGGCGCGGGCCGGGCGACCGGCGGCGCTGGCGCATGGCCTGCCCGACCGGCCGGGCGACCGGCTGGTTCATCATCTGCGGATCGAGGACGGGCAGATCGCGGCCGATGTCGAATGGCTGTCGCAGCGGCATGAGCGCGACAGCGCGGGCCGCGACTATCTGACCGGGCTGCGGTCGCGGCAGGCGGCGCTGGACTGGCTGGAGCGGCGTGCGGGGCTGCCGACCACGGTGCTGCTGCTGTCGATCAGCCAGTTCGAACGGATGAACGCCGCCTATGGCCAGGTGGTGGGCGACGCGCTGCTGGGGCGAATCGCGCGGCGGATCGAGCGGATGGTCGATGATGTCGCGCCCGGTTCGATGGTCGCGCGAATCGCGGGCACGGAGTTTCTGGTCGGGCTGACCGGCGAGGCGGCGGCGCGCGAGCGGGCGACCTTTCTGGCGCGGCAGCTGATCGCCGCGATCGGTCGGCCGTTCAGCGCGGGCGACCATCTGATCCGGCTGACGGCGCGCTGCGGCATCGCGCAGGCGCGCGCCGAAGATGACGCCACGCTGCTGCTGCGGCGCGCGGGCACGGCGCTGGCCGACGCGCGGCAGGGCGGGGGCGAGGGTATCCGCATATTGTCGGCCGAGAAGCAGAGCCGGCAGGTCGATCCCGACCGGCTGGAAACCGACCTGCGGCTGGCGCTGGACCGGGGCGAGATCGGCATCGTGTTCCAGCCGCAATATCCGGTCGATCAGGACCGGATCATCGGCGTCGAGGCGCTGGCCCGGTGGAACCACCCCCATTATGGGCCGCTGGGGGCGGGCATATTGTTCGGCACGGCGGAGCGGTCCGACTATATGCTGCCGCTGTCGGCGCATATATTGGGCGAGGCGCTGGGCCAGGCGGCGGCCTGGCCGCGGGCGCTGGCGGACCTGCGCCTGTCGATCAACGTCACGGCGACGGACATCGCCCAGCCGCGCTTCATGGCCGACCTGCTGGGGCTGGTGGATCGCAGCGGCTTTCCCCGATCGCGGCTGACGGTGGAAATCACCGAGAGCGGGCTGATCCAGGATGTCGATGCGGCGGCCGCCCTGCTCCATGCGCTGCGCAGCGAGGGGCTGGCGGTGGCGATCGACGATTTCGGAACGGGCTATTCGAGCCTGGCCTATCTCAAGAGCCTGCCGCTCGACTATCTGAAGATCGACAGCGGGCTGGCGCAGGACATCAGCGGAAGCGCGCGGGACCGGATCATCGTGCGCGGGGTCATCCACATGGCCAAATCGCTAGGGCTGAAGGTGATCGCCGAAGGGGTGGAGACCGAGCAGCAGCTCGACCTGCTCGCCCGTGAGGGGTGCGATTATTATCAGGGATTCCTGCGGTCGGCGGGCGTGTCTACGGCCGATCTGGTGGCATTGGTGCTGCGGTGAGGTGAAAAAGGGCGCGGGGATGATCCCGCGCCCTTTTTCGAGACGCTCGTCATTGCGAGCGAAGCGAAGCAATCCAAAGTGGTGCCGTGGATTGCTTCACCGGCTTCGCCGGTTCGCAATGACGGTTATAGCGCGGCCTTCAGCTTTTCGACCAGGTCGGTCTTCTCCCAGGGGAAGAAGTCGCCTTCGGGCTTGCGGCCGAAATGGCCATAGGCGGCGGTCGGCTGGTAGATCGGCTTGTTGAGGCCAAGATGCGTGCGGATGCCGCGCGGGGTCAGGCCGCCCAGTTCCTTGATCGACTTGATCGCTTCCTCGATCTTGTCGTCGCCGACGGTGCCCGAACCATGGGTGTCGACATAGAGCGACAGCGGTTCGGCGACGCCGATCGCATAGGCGATCTGGATGGTGCAGCGCTGGGCAAGGCCGGCGGCGACCACATTCTTGGCGAGATAGCGGGTGATATAGGCGGCCGAGCGGTCGACCTTGGTCGGGTCCTTGCCGCTGAACGCGCCGCCGCCATGGGGCGAGGCGCCGCCATAGGTGTCGACGATGATCTTGCGGCCGGTGAGGCCGGCGTCGCCGTCCGGGCCGCCGATTTCGAAGCTGCCGGTCGGGTTGATGTGATAGACGGTCTCGTCCGAGAGCAGGTCTGCCGGGATCACCCTGGCCACGACGCCCTTCACATAGGCCTTCAGCTCGGCTTCCTTCTCGCCCTCATCATAGCCCTTGGCATGTTGGGTGGAGACGACGACGGCGGTGCAGGCGACCGGCGTGCTGCCTTCGTAGCGGAGCGTCACCTGGCTCTTGGCGTCCGGCTCCAGGAAGGGCGCGGCCTTCGAATGGCGGTCGGCCGCCATGGTTTCCAGAATCTTGTGGCTGTAATAGAGGGTTGCGGGCATCAGGTCGGGCGTGTCGTTGGCGGCATAGCCGAACATGATGCCCTGGTCGCCCGCGCCTTCATCCTTGTTGCCGCTGGCGTCGACGCCCTGCGCGATGTGCGCGGACTGGGCGTGAAGGTTGTTTTCGAAGCGGAAGCTTTCCCAGTGAAAGCCATCCTGCTCATAACCGATGCGCTTCACCGTTTCGCGGACGGTCTTTTCGATTTCTTCCTGTGCGCCCGGTGCCCACTGGTCGTTTTCGAAAATGCCCTTGCAGCGGATTTCGCCGGCGAGGACGACGAGCTGGGTCGTGGTCAGCGTTTCGCAGGCGATGCGGGCTTCGGGGTCCTTGGAGAGGAACAGGTCGACGATGGCGTCGGAAATCTGGTCCGCAACCTTGTCGGGATGGCCTTCGGAGACGGATTCCGAGGTGAAGAGATAATTGCTACGCATGGGACTCCCGTAAAGCGCTTGGGCGAATGGCGATATAAAGAAATGTTTATGTGCCTATTAGCTTTTGCCGCGGCGCAAGGCAATGGCCAGTACGAGGAGCAGAAGGATGAGGGCGAGCGCGGCCCAGTTACCGACAATGGCAAAGACCGTCGGAGGTAGGGCGGAGGGCAGGCCGCCGTCGAGATAGCCGGCGCGGTTGAGGCCGAGCGCGCGCACGACATGGCCGCGCGCGTCGATGATCGCCGAAACGCCGGTCGGGGTGGAGCGGATGATGGGAACGCCTTCCTCCAGCGCGCGCAGGCGGGCCTGCGCCAGATGCTGGACCGGACCCCAGCTGCCGAACCAGGCGTCGTTGGAGGGGTTGAAGATGAAGGCGGGGCGATTGCGCGCGTCGACGACATGGCCGGAGAAGATGATCTCATAGCAGATCTGGACGCCCATCCTGAGTTCGGGGCGGCCGAGCGTGGCGGGGAGCGTGAGGCTTTGCGGGCCGGGGCCAGGCCAGAAATCGGCGTCGCCGGGGACGAGGCGGGAGAGCCCGATGGGTTCGAGCCATTCGCGCATCGGCAGATATTCGCCATAGGGAACGAGATGCGCCTTGTCGTAGCGGCCCGCCAGCGTGGCGTGGGGGGTGACGATCCAGACGCTGTTGTTGGCGCCGGCGAGCTTGTTCGCCAGCACGCCATTTTCCTCGACTGCCTTGAAATAGACCTTGTCCCCGCCGGTCAGCAGCAGGTCGCCGGGGCCGAGCAGGGCGGCGAGGCGCGCGCGCCAGTCGGGTTCCATGTCGAGATAGGCGGGGATGGCGGCTTCGGGCCAGAAGATGAGGCGCGGGGCCGGGCGGGGCTGGCCGCTGAGGGTCCGCAGCTTGTTGAAATTGCGATATTCCGCCTCGACCGAATATTTCTCGTCCTGGCCGATATTGGGCTGGACCACGCGGATGCGCGGCGCGCCGTCGGGTGTAGCGGGCGTGGTGGAGAGGTTGCCCCAGAGAGCGAGCAGCAGCAGCGGTGCGAGAATCGTGGCGGCCGGACGATAGTGGCGGCGGGCGGCGAGGAGGATGGCCCCGGCGGCGAGGATGGCGAGCGCGCCCAGGCCATAGGTGCCGATGACGGTCGCGGCGATCGCGATGCCGGTCGGCAACAGGGTGACGCCGAGCGGATTCCAGGCGAAGCCGGTGAAGAGGGTCGCGCGCAGATATTCGGTCGCGATCCAGGCGGCCGCGAGGAGGAGGGGGAGGGGAACGGCATAGCGCGGGTCTGACGTTGCGATCAGGCGGGCTTCGGTCGGATTTCTGAAAGGAATAATCCTTGCCAACCACCATGCCCCCAGCGTCGCGAGGCCGGGAAAGACGGCGAGGTAGAGGGAGAGGAGCAGCACCGCGCCATAGCCGAACCAGTGCGGCATCATATCCTGGAAGGTGAAGGCGCGGGTGATCCAGTTGAGGCCCAGGGTGAAATGGCCGACGCCGAACAGCCATCCCCGCAGGAAGGCAGCGCGGCGGTCCGGCGCGCGCTCGATCAGGAGGAGGAGCGCGACCAAGCAGGCGAGGGTGACGGGCCAGAGCTTGAGCGGCGCGAAGCCGGTGGCGGACAGGAAGCCCGCCAGCAGCGCCGCGACCTTGGGGTGGCGGGCGAAGGCGTTCTTCATGGCGGCCTTCAGCGAATCGTCGCCATGGTGGCGTTGCTGCACTTGTCGCTCTTTTCGCCGCCGCCGCTCAGCATCGAGGCGGCGATGAAGCCGCCGACCACCAGCACCAGGAACAGGCCGGACAGGAGGGCGAGATATTTTTCGATGAAGGCCTTGATCGGGCGGCCGAATTTCCAGAACAGGAAGCCGACCAGCATGAACTGGAAGGCGCGGCTCAATATGCTGGCCCAGAGGAAGGTGAAGAGCGACAGCCCGATGAAGCCCGCCGTGATGGTGATGAGCTTGAAGGGGATGGGGGTCGCGCCCTTGATCAGGATGATTTCCGCCCCGTAATCGCGCAGATAGCAGGCGGCGACCGGGAATTTCGCGGCGAGGCCCAGCGCGTGCAATATCTGCTGACCGACGGCTTCATAAAGGAAATGGCCGATCGCATAGCCGAGCAGGCCGCCCAGCACCGAGGCGAGGGTGCAGATCAGCCCGAAGCGCAGCGCCCGTTCCGGCCGGGCCAGGCACATGAGGCCCAGCAGCGGGTGGGGCGGGATCGGGAAGAAGCTCGATTCCATGAAGGAGATGACGAAAAGCCAGCGTTCGGCATGGCGGTGCGCGGCCTTCGCCAGCGTCCATTGGTAGAGCCTGGTGAGCATCGATGGCGGACCTAGCCGAGATGCTTCGCCGCCGCCAGCGCTTTTGCCGTTCCGGGCGAGAAGGACCGCATCGGCTTGATCGGCGGGACCGCGCAGTCCATATCGGGCGCGCAAGGAGAGCGACGATGCAGGGCATGGGCGAGGGCGATTGCCCCTTCAGCTTCAACACCGATCCGGCCACGTTCCGGGTGGGCGATTCGGTCAGTTACCGGGTGACGGGCAGCCTGGCGGGCTTTCCTTTCGCGGGCGTGCTGCTGGAGGTGCATGAGGATCATGTCGTGCTGACCAGCGACCCGGACGACAAGGCGAGCCGGATGCGGGCGACGCGCGAAGCGCGGCCGGTGGTGCGCGAAGAGGATGTCTGCTGATTCGCGACACGATTTGACGCAGGACGCCACGCCACGGCGTTGACTGCGCGGCGCCGTCTGGGCAAGACCCCCTTTCTTCAGTCCTGTTCGGCCGGCGCATTTGACTTTTTCTTCCATCCCCTGGGACAAGGTGCGGCAGCGCACGGGCGGCATCGCATTCGCGCTGGTGCTGAACCTGCTGCTGTTGCTGGCGCTGTTCACCCTGTCGCCCCGGTTCGAGCCGCCCAAGGAAGACCAGCGCCTGCCCGTGACCTTCGATGTCGAGGCGGGGCCGAAGGCGGATCAGGAACAGGCCAAGGCCGAAAAGGCGGAAAAGCGCGAGCAGGACAAGGCAAGCCCGCAGAAACAGGCGGAGCCGGTGGTGCGGCCGCCGATCCCCGTGGAGAAGCCGGCCGAGCAGCCGCCATCGCCCTTCCCCTTTCTGACGCTCAACCGCGAGCAGATGGCGTCGGCCGATATCGGCAACCTGCCCAAGGCGGCGCAGGGCGCCGGGCAGGGCCAGGGCGACAGCGCGGCGGTGCAGGGGCCGGGCGAGGGGCCGGGGGGCGTGCAGCTGTTCGAGGCGGAATGGTATCGGCGGCCGACCCATGCGGAGCTGGGCACCTATCTGCCCGCCAATGCGCCCGCGCAGGGCTATGGCCTGGTCGCCTGCAAGACGGTCGACCATTATCATGTCGAAAATTGCCAGACGCTGGGCGAATCGCCGCTGGGATCGGGTTTCGCCAAGGCGGTGCGGCTGGCCGCCTGGCAGTTTCTGGTGATGCCGCCGCGGGTCAACGGCAAGGTCATGGTCGGTAGCTGGGTGCGCATCCGGATCGACTATACCCGCACCATGGTCCCCGCCGGAGCCGGGGAATAAGTGAGCGGGCCAATGCGGCGCGAGCGGATCGCGCGGGCCGGGCGGACGGTCGCTAGATATCGCATCGACAGGAGAATGGACGATGCGGATTGCGATAGTGAGCTTCGATGGCTTCAACGAACTGGACAGTTTCGTGGCGCTGGCGCTGCTCAACCGGGTCAGGGGATGGCGGGCGGAGATTTGCGGGCCGGGCGATGTCGTGACGTCGATGAACGGCGTGCGGGTGGACGTGCAGCAACCCCTTGATTTTGTGAAGCAGGCCGACGCGGTTCTGGTCGGCAGCGGGGTGCGGACGCGCGAAGTCGTTACGGATACGGAACTGATGGCGCGGTTGCGGCTGGACCCGGCGCGGCAGATCATCGGGGCGCAATGTTCGGGCGCGCTGCTGCTGGCGAAGCTGGGGCTGCTGGGCGATGTGCCGGTGTGCACCGACATGAACAGCAAGCCCTGGGTCGTGGCGACGGGCGCGCGGGTGATCGACGCGCCTTTCCACGCGGCGGGCAATGTCGCGACGGCGGGCGGGTGCATGGCGGCGCACTATCTGGCCGCCTGGACGATCGCGCGCGGAGCTGGGGAGGCGGCGGCGCGCGACGTGATCGACTATGTCGCGCCGGTGGGGGAGAAGGCGGAGACGGTCGCGCGGGTGATGGGCGTGGTGGAGCGGTTTTTGTGAGGGGGACGGTTTCGGCCATGGTGCCGCGGCCGTTTTCGACCATTTTTTGCCGCTCAGCTTGAAAGTTCTCGCACCTGATAGCTGACGTTTATCACTCAATGCCGGACAGCCACGAAATTCCGGCTGCCGATACTTCGAGAAAGGGGAGATTGCTTACCTGCCGCCACGGCGTTCGTGACGTATCGTATTCGATTAGGTGGTAGCTTCGCCCGCAAGTCCGCCAACTTTTACAGGGGCAGACATTCGGCGCTTCATCCCATGGGAGCTTAGCCAATCGCTGCAATTCACCTATTGCGTCGATCTTGCTCTCAAACTCCCCAACATATTCGGCGTGAGACTCATCTTCTATGACAAACATGCTGCACCCCTGATCCAATTCCCGCAGCGGCTATACACCGACTATGTGCAAAACCAGCCAGTCCGCAACCCACCCTTTTCGTCATTGCGAGCGCAGCGAAGCAATCCAATGTCACCCCCTTATGGATTGCTTCGCTGCGCTCGCAATGACGATGGGTGATTTGAGCAAGGGCCGCCTGTCCGCTCCCCACCCAAGTCGATCATGTCCGCCAGGTGGGGGTATAATTTAGTTGCGATTCGCTACTAAAGGCGCATGGTGCGGCTTCCGACCAGATGAGAGGAGGAAGAATATGATCATCCATGGCGCCAGGCCTTCGCCTTTCGTGCGCAAGGTCATCGTCTTTGCCGCGGAGAAGGGAATCGCGGTCGAGGTGAAGTCGGCGGGTTTCGGGCGGGGCGATCCGGCGTTCATGCAGGCGTCGCCCTTCGGCAAGATACCGGCATTGGAGGATGGCGATTTCCTGATCTGCGATTCGACCGCGATCATAACCTATATGGACGCCCTGCATCCCGAGCCGAACCTGATCCCGACCGAGCCGAAAGCGCGGGCGCGCACCATCTGGTATGAGGAATTTGGCGACACCATCGCCCAGGCGGCCGGGGCGCAGGTGTTTTTCAACCGGGTGGTGGGCAAGGCGCTGAAACTGCCGCACGACCCCGCGCTGGCCGACGCCGCCGAGGCGGAGAAGATGCCGCTGATCTACGATTATCTGGAGGGCGTCTTGCCGCAGAGCGGGTGGCTGGTCGAGGACCGCTTCACCCTGGCGGATATCGCCGCATCCTGCCCGCTGATCAATGTCGGCTATTGTTCCAAGGGGCTGACGGCGGAGCGCTGGCCGAAGGTGACGGCGTGGATGGAGCGGATCAGGGCGCGGCCGAGCTTTGCCGAAGCGCTGGCCCAGGAGGCGGCGATCGTGGCGAAAATGGCGGCCTGAATTTAACCTATATGGAACATTTTTCTTGACATCGTCACGCTCCTGTGGCAGTTAGGTGGATATTGGGAAAATGTGAGTCGCCAGGATGGCGGTGCAAGGGGCTGGTCCTGTTCGGGGCCGGCCCTTTTGCCGTGCGGCGGTTCTGGCTTCGGGCGGCGGAGGGATGGCATGTCGGTGGACGGGGCGAAAGACGGGGCCAAAGATCGGGCGGCGGCGAAAGGAAATGGCGCACGGGTGGCGCAGCGGCAGAAGGCGGGCGGCGCGGTGCGGACGCAGTTGCGCAAGGTCCGCAAGGATGGCTGGACCGGGGCGGAGGTGACGGAGTTCATGGCAGTGCTGGCCGAGACGTGCAATGCGAGCGAGGCGGCGCGGGCCGTGGGCAAGTGTCGGGCGGGCGCCTATGACCGCAAGCGGCGCGATCCCGAATTTTCGCGCGCCTGGGACGCGGCGCTGGACGAAGGCTATGCCGAGATCGAGATGATGCTGATGCGGGCGGCGCTGTTCGGCAGCGAGAGCGAGGAGGTGGTGACGGACGGCGAGGGGGTGGTGAAGTCGCGCAAGGTCAAGCGCGCGCCCAGCCTGACGCTGGGCCTGCAACTGTGGCAGCGCTATCGCGACCGGGTGGCGAAGATCCGGGCGGAGGCGGGCGTCGAGCGGCCCGACAGCGCCGATGCGGTCGAACGGGTGCGCGGGGTGCTGGAGGAAATCCGGCGGCGGCGCGCGGCGGCGGGGGCGTGAGACTGGCGCGTTGCGAAGGCGCATGGCAGCGGTTAGCATGAACCTATGGCGGACGATTGTTGCGCGGGCAAGGGCAGGGAATTGGAGCGGCTGGCGCGGCAGGCGGAGCAGCGCCGCGTGCTCATGATCGTCCTGGCGATCAACGCCGCCATGTTCGTCGCTGAGTTCGGCGCCGGGCTGGTGGCGGGATCGACCGCCCTGATGGCGGACAGCGTCGACATGCTGGGCGATGCGCTGGTCTATGGGCTGAGCATCTTCGCCATTGCCCGCAGCGCGCGATGGAAGGGCGCGGCGGCGCTGGCCAAGGGACTGTTCATCCTGGCCTTCGGCATCGGCATCATGATCGAGATCGGGTTCAAGCTGCGCGACGGCGTGCCGCCGTCATCGACGCTGATGCTGGTTTTCGGCGCGCTGGCGCTGGCGGCCAACCTGGTCTGTCTGCGGCTGTTGTGGCGGTTCCGGGCGCAGGACGTGAACATGGCGAGCACGTTCGAATGTTCGCGCAACGACGTGATTTCCAATGTCGGCGTGCTGATGGCGGCGGGGGCGGTGGCGGTGACGGCGTCGCCCTGGCCGGACATCATCGTCGGCGGGATCATCGCCCTGCTGTTCCTGCGGTCGTCGGTGCATGTGATCCGCACTTCGCTGCCGAGCCTGCGGACGGCCTGAGCGGCGGCCGCCGATGGTCCGGTCGCCATGCGGGGCGGGCGGAGGGTTAACCATCTTTGCGGCGGAACCGTTGATGGCGTGCGGCATTTGTTCGAGATGACTTTGGAAATGATGGTTTTACAGCGTCTTGGCGGCGGGCCGGTGGACGCATTGACGATAGCGGATGCGGATCAGGACGAACTGGCATCGACGCTGAAATTCATGATCGCGCGGCGGCAGATCTATAGGAAGGCGGGATGGATGTCGCTTTACTGGCATCGGCATATGATCCCGTCGGCGCCGATCGTTATGGCCCAGGAGAAAGTGGCGCTGGCGGCCGCCGGGTGAACCGAAAAGAACCCCCGGCATGATGCCGGGGGCCGAGGTTCAGGGGAGGATCAGCGGCGACAGAGGGGGTGTCTGTATGGATGCCGCCGACAAGGAGCGGGATAGCGCGCCGATGCTTCCCGAAGATGTCCCGTTTGTTGCGATGGGTCTGGATATGGGGAAGCATCGCGCGGGTGGCCGCTTTACAGCCGTGCGACAGGCGATATGAATTTGATCCCATGAAGAAGATCCTCCTGCTCGTCGTCGCTTCCACCATCGCCGCGCCTGCCGTCGCGCAGACGAAAGCGCCCGATCCGGCGCGGCTCAAGGCGACGGTCGAGCGGCTGGTGAGTTTCGGGACGCGGCATACGCTGTCGTCGGCGACCGACCCCAGGCGGGGGATCGGCGCCGCGCGGCGATGGGGCGCGGGCGAGTTCGAGAAGATTTCCAAGACCTGCGACGGGTGCCTGACGGTCGAGACGATTTCCGGCCCCTTCACCGGGCCGCGCGCGCCCGACGGGGTCGAGGTGGTCGATGTGCTGGCGATCCAGAAGGGGACAGGTTGGACAGATTCTGGCCCCAACCAGGTGGTGATCGTCGCGGGGCATATCGACAGTCGCGTGACCGACGTCATGAACGCGACCAGCGACGCGCCGGGCGCGAACGACAATGCGTCGGGCAGCGCGCTGGTGATGGAGGCGGCGCGGGTGCTGGCCGGCGAGAAGTTCGACGGGACGATCGTCTATGCCCTGCTGTCGGGCGAGGAGCAGGGGCTGTGGGGCGGCAAGCTGCTGGCGGAGACGGCGAAGAAGCGCGGCTGGCAGGTGCGGGCGATGCTGAACAACGATATCGTCGGCAACACGATCGGCCAGAACGGACAGCGGGTGGCCGACAGGGTGCGGGTCTTTTCCGAAGGCATACGCTTTTCGGAGGACCAAAAGGCCAATTTGACGCGGCGGGCGATCGGCGGCGAGGATGACGGGCCGTCGCGCGCGCTGGCGAAGAAGATCGACGGGATCGCCAAGGGGGATCCGGGCATCGGGCTGGATGTCTTTGCCGTGCGGCGCTTCGATCGCTTCGGGCGCGGTGGCGACCATTCGCCCTTTCTGGAGCTGGGCTTTCCGGCGGTGCGCTTTTCGGTGGGGATCGAGAATTACGACCGGCAGCATCAGGATCTGAGGACCGAGAATGGCCGCGTCTATGGCGATACGGTGGAGGGGATGGATTTTCCCTATCTGGCGAAGGTGACGGCGCTGAACGTCGCGACCTTGCGCACGCTGGCGGCGGCGCCGGCGGCGCCGGCGAGCGTGTCGCTGGACGGGGCGGTTTCTATGGACACGCGGGTCTATTGGGATGCGGTGCCAGGGGCGACGGCTTACAAGGTCTATTGGCGGCGGGCGGATGCGCAGGACTGGACCGACAGCCGGGTCGTGACCGGCGCGACGCAGACGCTGCTGAAGGATGTGGTGGTGGACGATCATTTCATCGGCGTCGCGGCGGTGGCAAAGGATGGTTCCGAAAGTCTGGTGACGTTCGGCGGGATGGCGCCGCGAAAGTAGGATTGGGTTCGCGCGAAGGCGCGGAGATTTTTGGGGAAAGGCCGCCTTCGGGCGGCTTTTTTGTGTCTGCGCGCTTTGCGCTTGCGCGCGAACCGGGGCTTCGGGGGAAAGGGCGATGCGGCTTTCGGACAGGGAATGGCTGGCGGGCGAGGATAAGCGGGCGAGAGCGGTGATCCTGAAGCGGCTGGACCAGGGGACGGCCGAACGGCTGGAACGGGAATGGCTGTATCTCGCGCGGCCGGCGCAGCTGGCGCCCGCGGGGGACTGGCGCATCTGGCTGATGATGGCGGGGCGCGGTTTCGGCAAGACGCGCGCCGGGGCGGAATGGGTGCGCGGAATCGCCGAGGGCGATCCCGCCGCGCGGATCGCGCTGGTGGGCGCGACCCTGGGCGAGGCGCGCAGCGTCATGGTGGAGGGGGCGTCGGGGCTGCTTTCCGTCGCGCCATGGTGGGCGCGGCCGGTCTATGCGCCGGCGCTGCGCAAGCTGACCTGGCCCAATGGCGCGGAGGCGCGGCTGTTCGGCGCGGCGGAACCCGAGAGTTTGCGCGGGCCGCAGTTCAGCCATGGCTGGGCCGACGAGATCGCCAAATGGGCGGGCGGCGAGGCGGCGTGGGACAATCTGATGATGGGGATGCGATTGGGAGAGGAGCCGCGCGTGCTGGCGACGACGACGCCGCGGCCGGTGCCTTTGGTGCGGGCGCTGGTGGGGCGGAGTGGCGATGACGTCGTGGTGACGCGGGGGCGGACGGCGGACAATGCGGCCAATCTGGCGCCGGGCTTCGTGGCGGCGATGGCGGACAGCTATGGCGGCACGCGGCTGGGGCGGCAGGAGCTGGACGGCGAGCTGATCGAGGAGGTGGAGGGGGCGCTGTGGACCCGTGCGCTGATCGAGGACTGCCGGGTGCGGCATGTGCCGGGCGTGCTGGCGCGGGTGGTGGTGGCGGTCGATCCGCCCGCTTCGGCCGGGGGCGATGCGTGCGGCATCGTGGTGGCCGGACTGGGCGGCGACGGGCGCGCCTATGTGATCGCGGACGCCAGCGTGGAAGGGATGCGGCCCGAAGGCTGGGCGCGGGCGGTCGCGGCGGCGGCGATGCTGCATGGCGCGGACCGGGTGGTGGCGGAGGCCAATAATGGCGGGGCGATGGTCGAGAGCGTGCTGCGCGCGGCGGAGGAGAAGATGCCGGTTCGCCTCGTCCATGCCTCGCGCGGGAAGGCAGCGCGGGCGGAGCCGGTGGCGGCGCTCTATGAGGCCGGGCGGGTGGCGCATCGCGGGGCCTTCCCGGAGATGGAGGACCAGATGTGCGGGCTGCTGGCCGGGGGCGGCTATGTCGGGCCGGGGCGGTCGCCCGACCGGGCGGATGCGTTGGTGTGGGGCTTGAGCGAACTGATGCTGGCGCGGCGGGGCGAGGCGCGGATTAGGGGGATGTGAGGGGAGTTCGGAGGCGGGTTCGTGGGGAGGACGAAGAGGGTGGAAAGTGGACCATGCCCAACTCCGTCATCCCGGCGGATGCCGGGTTCCAGAGTCGCTCTGCGCAACCCTGGATGCTGACTTTCGTCAGCATGGCGAGAAGGGGTGGTTAAGCGACAGTCGGCTATCTTTTGAGGCCATCCGGCAGGGCTGTCATCGCCTTTAAGCGTCCGTCTCCGAGATAGATCAGGTAGCAATTACTGGCGAAAGACACTCTTCTAGCTATTTCGCTACTGGGACATGCGAGTGCGAGACGATCAATTTCCACTTTGGACCAGCTATAATTGAGCCTGCCATCCTTAATTTTGATGCCCCTAATTTCCTGAATCCAATGCGCTTGCGCAAACGGCATTGCTCGACCAGCCCTAATGGGAAACGGCGCGGACCAATAATCATAGTCCTGATGAAGATATTGAACAGAGATGGGTCTTGAAGCGTGATTATCTACAATGGTCGGCCAAGCATCACATGCCGAGAGAAGCAAGAGTGTTGCAATCGCTAGGAATGTCCGCATTCGATAAATCTATGTCGCTCTGTTTGCGGCGGCAAGTGGTCGAGTTCGGCCCTCAAAAATAGTGCCCGCTTTTCCGGCACGGAATTCGGTTCGGGGAACGCTGCGCGGCCCGGATCGTTTTCATGGCGTAATCAGGAGTATGTGACATGAAGATGGTGAAGCTGATGGCGATCGCTACGGCCGTGTCGGTGATCGCGACGCCGGTGATGGCCGCCAGCCTGAACAGCAAGGATCGGGCGCGGATTGCACGCGCCGAACCGCGCGATCGCGACGATGTGCGCTATTGCCTGCTCAAGGGCAAAAAGGGGCGCGACAAGGGCACGGTGATCGGCGCGGCCGGCGGCGCGGGCGTGGGCCTGATCGCGGGCGGCGGCGTCGGCGAGACGCTGCTGGGCGCGGGCGCGGGTGCGCTGGCGGGCCGGGTGATCGGCAAGAGCGAGGGCACCAATTCGGCCTGCGATAGGGTGCTGGCACGTAATCCGTAAAGGCGCGCTAAGCCCCTTTCCAACTTTCGGCAAGCGGCCTTGCCGCTAATCTCCACTATCCTCTCCCCGTCGGGGAGGGGTTTTTTTATGGGCGGGTCTTTTCATGAAATGGTTCGGGACGAAGGCGGCCGCATCGCAGGGTGCGGGTGGGGGCGATGCGCGGCCGGTGCTGGCGCGGGCCTGGGGTTCGGGCGCGGTGGCGCTGGGGGAGTGGCCGGCCAGCTATGAGGCGCAGTTGCGCGCGGGCGTGATGGGCAATGCCGTCGCGCAGCGGGCGATGCGGCTGGTGTCCGAAGGCGCGGGGGCTTGCGCGATCAAGGTGCGGGGCGTGGAGGATGCGACGCGCATCCTCTCGCTGGTCGGGCGGGCTTCGGCGGGGCAGGGATTGATGGAGACGCTGGCCTGCCATCTGCTGCTGCACGGCAATGGCTATGTCCAGGTGATCGCGGGCGCGGACGGGTTGCCGGCCGAACTGTTCGCGCTGCGGCCCGAGCGCGTCAGCGTCGAGGCGGATGCGCGGGGGTGGCCGGCGGCCTATCTCTATCGTGTCGGGGAGAGCGTGACGCGCCTGTCGCCCGAGGATGGCGCGGGGCGGACGAGCCTGCTGCACCTGAAGGCGCTGCATCCGCTGGACGATCATTATGGGCTAGGCTGCGCGGGCGCGGCGGCGGGCGCGGTGGCGATCCACAATGTCGCGAGCGTGTGGAACAAGGCGCTGCTGGACAATGCGGCGCGGCCCAGCGGGGCGATGGTCTATGATCCGGGCGACGGATCGGTGCTCAGCCCCGAACAATATGAGCGGGTCAAGCGCGAGATGGAGGCGGCCTTTGCCGGCGCCGCCAATGCCGGGCGGCCGATGCTGCTGGAGGGGGGGCTTAGCTGGAAGGCGATGAGCCTGACGCCGGCCGAGATGGATTTCGTGGGGCTGAAAAGCGCGGCGGCGCGGGAGATCGCGCTGGCCTTCGGCGTGCCGCCGATGCTGATGGGGCTGCCGGGCGACAATAGCTACGCCAATTATCGCGAGGCCAACAAGGCGCTGTGGCGGCAGGCGATATTGCCGCTGGTCGCGAAGATCTGCGCGGGGCTGTCGCAGGGCTTGGGTGGCTGGTGGCCGGGCGTGGCGATCGAGGCGGATCTGGATGCGGTGCCGGCATTGTCGGACGAACGGGCGGCGCTGTGGGAGCGGGTCGCGGCGGCGGATTTTCTTTCGGCGGATGAGAAGAAGGCGATGCTGGGGATGTGAGCGGGCGTCCAGATTTTGTTCGCGCGGAGACGCGGAGAAGGAAGAAAGTTTGCCGCCTTTGGCGGCTGTTTTCTCCGCCTGCTCCGCGGCTCCGCGTGAAAATCTATCCGGCCGGGCGAGCGAGGCTGTCGAGGCGGCAGAAGCCATTGTCCCAGTTCCAGCGGCCGCCCTCGATCAGGCAGTCGCCGGCGGTGAACAGGTCGAACCGCCAGGCGAGGAGGCCGAGGACGGCCAGAATGATGACGATCAGGGCTTTGCGATGGGTGCGCTTCATGGGCGTCAGATAGGCTTGGGCAGGCCCCAAGGGAAGGCGGATGTGATGAAAGAGGAGATGTTGGCGCGGCTCGTCGCGCAGGCCGAGGGGCGACCGATGGACATGGTCATGGTCCGGGCGCTGATCGAGGAGGCGAGCGACCTGGGCGCGGGACGGGCGCTAGAGCGGCTGGGGCTGGCGGACCGGCGCGCGGAGGGCGATGTGCGGGAACTGCGCGAGCTGCTGTCCGCCTGGCGCGACGCGAAGAAGGCGGCGCGCGGGGCGGTGATCGGCTGGGCGGTGCGGATCGTCATGGCGCTGGTGCTGCTGGGCGTGGCGGTGAAGATGGGCTTGCTGGGGCTGGTGCGGGCATGAGGGGCGAGGTGCGTTTTGCCGGTTATGCGGCGATTTTCGACCGGGTCGACCGGGGCGGCGACGTGGTGCGGGCGGGGGCGTTCGGGCCTGTCGCTGCCGCTGATGTTCCCCTGCTGTGGCAGCATGGGCCGGGCAGCGTGATCGGCCGGATCGACAAGGCGCAGGAGGATGCGCGCGGGCTGCGCGTGATCGGGCGGGTGTCGCGACGGACGGCGGCCGGGCGCGAGGCCGCGGCGGCGCTTGAGCAGGGGGCGCTGGACGGGCTGAGCTTCGGCTATCGGGTGAAGGCGGCGCGGGGCGCGGGGCCGCGCGAATTGCTGGCGCTGGAGCTGGTGGAGGTGAGTTTGGTGACGCATCCGATGCAGGATTTGGCGCGGGTGTTGCGGGTGGAGGGGGAGGGCGTCCCTTCCCCCTCATCCAACTTCGCCTGACCGGCTTTGCCGGTAAGGCTGCGTATCCTTCTCCCACAAGGGGAGAAGGAAGCTTAGACGCCCAGCCAGTCCAGGGCGCCCGGTAGCGGGTCGGGGCTGTAGTCGAGTTGCAGGACGCGGCGGTGGCGCGGGTTGGTCGCGGCGTCGGAGGCGTGGAGGATGGGCGTGGCGTAGAGCCAGATGTCGCCGCGTTCGGCGAGGCAGGCATGGACGCCGCAGGCTGCGACGAGGCTGGCGACGTCGCTTTCGATGACGCGGCCGTGGCGGTGCGAGCCGGGGGCGATCAGCAACGGGGCATTGCCGGCATCTACGGCGTCGAGATGGAGGCGCAGGGTCAGCATCTGGTCGAGCAAGGATTGCGGCGGGGCGACGTGCTGGATGCCGGATTTCACCGTCCATGGGCCGAAGCCCGGCGTGTCGATGCGGGCGCGCACGGCGATGGTGCGGTCCTGATGCCAGCCGAGCGCCCAGTTGGTGGCGGCGCTCTTGTCGAACAGGATGGCGCGGACGGGGCGGGTAGCGTCGCCCTGATGGGCGGCGGCATGGCGGCCGATGGCGCCTGTTGGGGCGAGAATTGCGGCAAGGGCCGGAAGGGCGGCGAGGCGCAGGCCGGGCTGGTCCGGCGGAAGATCGGCGAGCGCAGTTTCGATCGTGGCGAGCGTGGCCTGGTCGAGGGCGGCGGGGATGTGCCGGGCGCCGTCGGTGGCGAGGGTGAGAGACATGCGGCTTCTATCGGATGATGGAGGCGGGGCTGTCCAGATGGTTCGCGCAGAGGCGCAGAGGTCGCGGAGATTTTGTTCGCGCGGAGACGCGGTGGCGCGGAGAAGGATGAGGGGGGCTGCCCCTGGCGGCTTTTTCCTCTCCGCGTGAACCGCCCTCATCCAACTTCGCCTAGCCAGCACGCTGGCAAGGCTACGTATCCTTCTCCCGGTGGGGGAAGGCGTTTTTTCGGGCGGTCCGGTTGGGCCGCCCTTTTTTGTGGAGACGGGCATGACGGATCAGGTGATGGACGGGCTGGAGGCGAGCTTCGACGCGGTGCTTCAGGGCGAGCGGATCGAGGGGCTGGAGAGCGAGGTCGCGGCGCTGAAGGGGGCGCTGCTGGCGCAGCAGCGGCCGGCGTTGGACGGGGTGAAGGGCGGGGCGGTGGACCCCGCGCGCGCCAATTTCGTCGAGCGCTATCTGCGGCATGGACAAGAAGCGGGGGTCGAGCTGAAAAGCTTTTCCGGGGCGAGCGGCGCGGCGGGCGGCTATGCGGTGCCGCGCGAGATCGACCAGTTGATCGGGACGACCTTGAAGGCGATTTCGCCGATCCGCGCCGTCGCCAATGTGGTGCGCACGGGGACGGCGGGCTATCGCAAGCTGGTGACGGCGGGCGGGATCGTGTCGGGCTGGGCCAGCGAGACGGGCGCGCGGGCCGAGACGGGGACGCCGAGCTTCAACGAGATCGCGCCGCCGTCGGGCGAGCTGTTCGCCAATCCGGCGGCGAGCCAGGCGATGCTGGATGACGCGCAGTTCGATGTCGAGGGCTGGCTGGCGAGCGAGATCGCCCGCGAGTTCGCCGTCGCGGAGGGCGCGGCCTTCGTCAACGGCAATGGGACAAACAAGCCCAAGGGCTTTCTGACCTATACGACCACCAATGAGGCGGACGGGGTGCGCGCCTTCGGATCGCTGCAATATCTGGCGTCGGGCGCGGCGGGCGCTTTCGCGGCGAACCCGCAGGACAAGCTGATCGACCTGGTGCAGAGCCTGCGCGCGCCCTATCGCCAGGGGGCGTGCTTCGTGATGAATTCGGCGACGCTGGCGGTAATCCGCAAGATGAAGACGAGCGACGGCGCCTTCATCTGGCAGCCGGGGCTGAGCGCGGCGCAGCCCGCGACGTTACTCGGCTATCCGGTGATCGAGGCGGAGGACATGCCCGATATCGCCGCGAACAGCCTGTCGATCGCCTTCGGCAATTTCCAGATGGGCTATGTCATCGCCGAGCGCAGCGACACGAGCATCCTGCGCGATCCGTTCAGCAACAAGCCGTTCGTGCATTTCTATGCGGTGAAGCGGATCGGTGGCGGCGTGGCCAATTCGGAGGCGATCAAGCTGATGAAGTTCGCGGCTTCCTGATCGGCGGGATTGGGGGAGGCGTTGCGCCTTCCCCCTCATCCAACTTCGCCTAGGCGGCTGCGCCGCCAAGGCTTCGTATCCTTCTCCCTCCGAGGGAGAAGGTTTTTTTGTGGGAGCGGGGCGTGGGGATTTCGGGGCTGGAGATGACCGACCTGGTGCGGGAGGTCAGCTATGATGTCGGGACGGGGCCGCTGCGGCTGGACGGGGCGATGGCGGGCTATCGGCCCTTTGCCGGCGCGGTCGGGGCCGGGGCGGCCTTTCCCTATGTGATCGTCGGCACGGGCGCGCCGCTGCAATGGGAGGCGGGGACCGGGACACTGGACGGCGACGGACGGCTGGCGCGGGAGCCGGTGGCGTCGTCGGCCGATGGTGCGGCGGTGGACTTCGCGGCGGGCGAGAAGCGCGTGGGGCTGGCGGTCCATGCCGGCTGGATCGATGCCGTGGAGCGGCATGGCCATGGCCTGGGTGAGATTGATGGGCTGGCGGGCGCGCTGGCGGGGCGGCAGGCGGCGAGCGGGGAACTGGACGCGATCGCGGCGCTCACCGGCGCCGCGTTCGGCCGGTCGCTGCTGACGCAGGAAAGCGCGGCGGGGGTGCGGGCGAGCATCGGCGCGCTGGGCGCGAGCGGGGTGCAGCGGATGAACGCTGCCGAACTGCATATCAACGCGGTCGGGGCCGAAGAATATGCGGTCGAGGGCTGGATGGGCAGGGCGAGCCTTTTGACGCCCGCCCTGTCGGTGCTGATGGACGGCGGGCAGGCGAGTTTGCGCGTGGCCGGGATCGGGAGGTTGGCGAACAATCGGCTCTATCGCGCCAACGGCACGCTGGCGGCGCGCACCGATGTCGTCACCATGACGTGATCGGCGACTATAATGGCTGGGGGCTGATCGGCGGCACGTTCACCGAATTGTCGCGTATCCGCACCACCTATATCGCCACCGCGCCCGGCGCGACCAACCTGGCGTCGCGGATGAGTTTCCATGTCGGGCGCAACGGATCGGCCGCCATGCAGGAGGCGTTGCGGCTAGATTATCAGGCGCTGACGGCGTTCGGCACGGTGGCGCCGTCGAGCGACAATGGCTTTGCCCTGGGCGGCGCGGCGGCGCGATGGTCGACCGTCTACGCCGCGAGCGGGGCGATCAGCACGTCGGACGCGCGGGCCAAGCAGGATGTGGAGGGGGTCGGCGCGCTGGAGGAGGCGCGGCGCGGCTGGGCCGGGCCGTGGGGCGTGGGGGTGCGGCCGGGGCTGGGCGCGCGCGCCGGAGCGGTCGAGCGGCGATCGCAGGCGGAAGCGGAACGGGGGAGCAAGATCAGATGAGCCTGTTTGTGAAAGACCCGCAGGCGCGGATCGACCATGAAATCGACTGGTCCGCCTATCTGGCGGCGCAGACCTTGGTGTCCAGCAACTGGGCGGTGGAGCCGGCGGAGGCGGGCGGGCTGACCGTGGCGGAGAGCGCGTTCGAGGACCGGCGGAGCAGCGCGCGGCTGTCGGGCGGGGTGGTGGGGCGACTGTATCGGCTGACCAACCATGTGATCCTGTCCGACGGGCAGGCGGATGAGCGATCGGTGACGATCCGGGTGGAGGAGCGCTGATGCGGACGGAAGCGGAAAGCGGGGGGCTGGCGGCGTCGCTGGCGGAATTGAAGGCCTATCTGCGGATCGAGACGGGCGGCGAGGATGCGGTGCTGGCGGGGCTGCTGCGCAGCGCGGCGACATTGTGCGAGCAGTTTGTCGGCCAATGGCTGGTCGCGCGGGCGGCGCGCGAGACGGTGGCGGGCGACGGCGGATGGCAAAGGCTGTCGGCGCGGCCGGTGCTGAGCATCGAAAGCGTCGCGGCAGTGGATGCGGACGGGGCGAGCGAGGCTTTGCCGGTGGACGCCTATGCGGTCGATATCGACGCGGCGGGCGACGGCTGGGTGCGCTCGACACGGGCCGGGGATCGGCGGGTGCTGGCGGTCAGCTATCGCGCGGGGATGGCGGGGGAACTGAACGGCCTGCCCGAAGCCTTGCGGCAGGGGATCGTGCGGCTGGCGGCGGACCATTATCTGGCGCGGGGCGCCGAAAGCGCGACGCCGCCCGCCGTGGTCAGCGCGCTGTGGCGGCCGTTCCGGCGGATGCGGCTGGCATGAGGGCGGCGCTCATGCGGATGATGGAGGCGCGGGCGGCGCGGCGGCGGGAGGGGATCGCGGCGGCGCTGGTCGAGGAGGGCGTCGTGGCGGTGGTCGAGGGCGAGGCGGTGCGTGCGTCCGGGCGGGGGCTGGCGGGGCGCTGGTCGCGCGATCTGGCGCTGCGCGAGGCGGGCCGAGGGACGGGGGGAGAGCGATGAGCGCGGAAATGGCGGTGCGGGCGGCGGTGATCGCGGCCCTGCGGGCGGACGGGGCGCTGATGGATGCGGTCAACGGCCTGTATGACGGCGAGCCGGCGCGGGCGGCGGCCCCCTATGGCGTGGTGGGCGAGTGCCTGGGCGCGGACTGGGGCGGCAAGGATGTCGAGGGGCGCGAGGTGCGACTGACCATCGGGCTGGTCGTCGCGGACGAAACGCCGGGGCGGCTGGCGGGGATGATGGCGCGGGTCGATCCGGCGATCGGCGCTGCGGGCGCGCTGGACGGGTGGCGGATCGTCAGCGCGCGGTTGCTGCGGTCGCGGGTGGCGCGGGCTGGCGCGGCAGCCGGCCAGGCGACCGGATGGCGGGCGACGGTGGATTATCGGCTGCGGGCGGTGCGGGAGGGGGCATAGGTCAGCCCCTTTTCAACTGCACCTAGCGCAGGACTATGTCAGGCGGCTTCAAGCAACCGCCGTTCGTTTCGAGCGCAGTCGAGAAACGCAAGCATTGCGCGATCGGCTTCTCGACTGCGCTCGAAGCGAACGGATCAAGGTAAGGCATCTCGTTCTAAACGGCTGGCACCGCCAGACCTCCCCTGTCTCTCCCCCTGGGAGGGAAGATAGAAGCAGGTCAGCTCGGGCGGCTGTTTTCCTCATATTCGCTGGTGATCTTGTCGACATATTCCGAGATCTGGTCGTCGGCGTCCGCATTGGCTTCGGCGTCGGACATTTTGTCGGCCTTGTCCTGGGCGATGATGGCGGCGCGGAAGGCGGCTTCCTTGTCGGCGCAGGCCTTTTTCATCGTCGACTGAAAGTCGCCGACGGTCAGTTTCTTGTCGAGCGCGGGCTGGACCTGCGCGCTCAGGCATTTGGAAAATTCCTTGCGGCCATTGCCGACCGCGTCGGCCGACGGGACCGTGGCGAGCATCATCATGAGCGAAGCGGCAACAAACATCGGGACCTCTCCATAAACCCCAATTTCACCCTGAGACCGGTCACGCACGAGGCGTCCGAGTCTCCTGTTTTTTCGCGATTTTCCGGGCCGGAGCAAGGGGCTTCGCGCGTCGGTGTCGCTTGGCTGGAGAATGCGCCATGGGCGTCGAAAAAGGAAGTGCGTTTTTGCTGAAGGTAGGCGACGGCAACGCCCCGGCAACATATGCGACGGTGGCGGGAATGCGCACCACCCAATTGTCCGTGAACGGCGAGGCGGTGAACATCACCAGCAAGGATTCGGGCGGCTGGCGCGAATTGCTGTCGGGCGCGGGGGTGCGTTCCGTCAGCGTGTCGGCGGCGGGGCTGTTCACCGGCTCCGCGGCGGAAATACGCATCCGCGGCCATGCGCTGGCGGGCACGATCGAGGATTATGAATTGAGCTTCGAGAGCGGGGAACGGATGCGGGGGCGCTTCCTGGTCACGCGGCTCGACTATGCGGGCGACGGCGAGTGCGGCCGGGGACGTCATCTGCGGCGAGGCGCTGGTGCGACGGATCAACGGGCGGTCGGTCGATCCGGCCGAGCGGTCGGGCGGCGCGGCCGACGGCGTGCCGGTGGCGCTGAGCCTGCGCCATTATGACGCGGCGCGCGACTATCAGGCCGGCGTCCAGCGGGTCATGCGGCCGGGACCGGGGCGGCTGGAGAGCGGGATCGAACTGCCCGCCGTGCTGGATGCCGATGCGGCGCGCGCGCTGGCGGCGGCGCGGATCGGCGCGGCGTGGAGCGGCCGGGCGACGATGACGCTGCGGTGCGACTGGCGCGCGCTGACGCTGGCGCCCGGCATGGTCGTGACGGTCGCCGATGCGCCGGGGCTGTGGCGGATCGAGGAACGGGAATGGGAGGCAATGGTCGTGCGGCTGGCGCTGCGGCGGGTGCCGGGCGGGGGCGGCGGCCTGCCGACGGGCGCATCGTCGGGCGCGATCGTGCGGCAGGTGGATGCGCCGCATGGGCCGACGCGCCTGCTGCTGGCCGACCTGCCGCCGCTGCGCGACGCGGTGGCCAGCGCGCCTTTGGTCGTGGCCGCGGCGAGCGGCGGCGCGGGATGGCGCAGCGCGGCGCTGTTCGTGATCGGCGCGAGCGGCGAGGCGACCCCGGTCGGGCGGAGCGCGCCGCGCGCGGTGATGGGGGTGGCGGACGCGGCGCTGCCGATGGGGAGCGCGATGCTGGTCGATACGCGCCACGCGCTGACGGTCACGCTGCTGGCGGAGGATATGGCGCTGATGTCGAGCGACGAAGCCGGGCTGGCGCAGGGGCGCAATCTCTGTCTGCTGGGGGAGGAATTGTTGCAGTTCGGGCAGGCGGTGCGGACCGGGCCGGCAAGCTGGCGCCTGACCGATTTGCGTCGCGGGCTGCGGGGCACCGAATGGGCGATGGCGGGACATGGGCCGGGTGCGCGCTTCCTGCTGGTCGAGGAGGAGCGGCTGGTGGAGCCGCTGGCCATGCTGGGGCGCGAGGGCGAGGCGGGCGACACGCTGCGCCTGTCGGCGATCGGCATCGGTGACGCCGAGCCGGCCGAGGCGGTGCTGACCATCGAAGGCGCGGCGCTGACGCCGCCATCGCCCGTGCACCTGACGGCGCGGGCGGACGGCGGCGGCGGCTGGGCGATCGGATGGACCCGCCGGAGCCGCAATGGCTGGCGCTGGCTGGGCGGGGCCGACGTGCCGCTGACCGAGGAAAGCGAGCGCTATGCGATACGGGTGATGCGGGGCGCGACGCCGATCCGCAGCGCCGAGACTGACGCGCCGGGCTGGACCTATGCGGCGACGATGATCGCGGCGGACGGGACGGCGGGCGAGGCGCTGAGCGTCGAGGTGCGGCAGTTGGGAACCCTGGCACGGGGGCGCGCGGCGCAGATCGGGATAGCGGCCTGACGGGCCTGGCGGATGAAGAGGAGGGAATGAGATGGATGCAACGCCGCGCTGGGCGCTGCCGCTGCTCTATGCAGGGCAGGCGCAGAAGGAACTCTTTCATAATGAAGCTTTGGCGCTGGTCGACACCCTGCTGCATGGGGTGGCGGAAAGCGCCGATCTGGCGGCGCCGCCGGCCGACCCGGCGACCGGCGGATGCTGGATCGTGGCGGCGGGCGCGAGCGGCGAGTGGAGCGGCCGGACGGGGATGATCGCCTGCTGGACCGAGGGCGGATGGCGCTTCGTGGCGCCGCGCACGGGCCTGTCCTTCCATGTCGTCGACCGGAACCATGCGCTTTTCCATGATGGCACCGAATGGCGCGCGTCGGTCATACGGGGCGATGGCCTGTATCTTGACGATGAACGGGTCGTCGGCGCGCGGGCGGGGGCTATTGCGGACACCGCCGGCGGCAGCGTGATTGACGTTGAAGCACGGTTAACCATCGACGCCATTTTGACGGCACTGCGCGGGCATGGACTGATCGAGAGCTGACATTACGATATTATGCTTTTTATATTGCATCGTCGCGTCAATAGCCTGGGATTTTCATCCATTAGCCTCAGGGGTCTACGGAAGATGAGCTAGTGCGTTATTTTTGCAACGGTTTCACGAATTGTGGACTTGCCATGAAACCTTCTTGCCGATACAGGGTTTCAGCAGTCCTTCGTGACACTTTTGAAAGGGGAATCCATATGCGGAAGCTTGCCCTCGCGGCTGCGCTTGCGACCAGTGCCCTGGCCACCCCGGCCCTGGCGCGTGATAACAGCTGGTATGTTGGCGTGGACGCCGGCGTGCTGCTCGTCGAAGATCAGGACCTGACCTTCGATTCCGTTCCTGTCGGTGGCCTTGCGGCCCCGTCGATCGACTATCATAAGGGTTATGATTTCGACGCGAACATCGGTTATGACTTCGGCGGCTTCCGCCTCGAAGCCGAAGCCGCCTACAAGCGCGCCGAGATCGACCTCGATAAGATGGGCCCTGAGGGTGTGCGCTTCGGCGGCGCTGCTTCGGCTCTTTCGTTCATGCTGAACGGCCTGCTCGACTTCGGTCCGGATGACGGCCTGCAGGGCTTCGTCGGCGGCGGTGTCGGCGTGTCGCGCGGCAAGCTGGCTTCGGACGTCGTGAACGACAGCGACACCGGCTTCGCCTGGCAGGCGATCGCGGGCGTTCGCTACCCGGTCACCAACAATGTCGACGTCTCGCTGAAGTATCGCTTCTTCAACCAGGACGATATCAAGCTGATCCCGGCCTATTCGAGCGTCTACGGCAATGCCGGTTCGAACGCCGAAACCAAGCTGCGCACGCACAGCCTGCTGCTCGGCCTGACCTACAACTTCGGCGCTCCGGCTGAAGCGGCTCCGCCGCCGCCGCCTCCCCCGCCGCCTCCGCCGCCCCCGCCGCCGCCTCCGCCGCCCCCGCCGGCTGCTGAGTGTGCGCCTGGGCCGTACATTGTCTTCTTCGAATGGGACAAGTCGGACATCACGCCTGACGCCGCCACCATTCTGGACAATGCGGTTTCGGCCTACAGCAGCTGCGGCAGCGCCCAGGTCATGTTGGCCGGCCACGCGGACAAGTCGGGTTCGGCTTCGTACAACGTCGGCCTGTCGCAGCGCCGCGCTGACGCGGTCAAGGCCTATCTGGCTTCGAAGGGTATCCCGGATGGCGTCATGACCACCCAGGCCTTCGGTGAATCGCAGCCGCGCGTCGAAACCGCCGACGGCGTCCGCGAAGTCCAGAACCGTCGCGTGGAAATCAGCTACGGTCCGGGTTCGGGTCAGTAATCAGATTGTCCGTCCTTCATGGATGGATGAGGGAAGAGGGGCCGGTCGCAAGATCGGCCCCTTTTTCGTTGGTCGGCGGTTCGCGCGTTGCGATCGTCGCGCAGGTGGAGACGCTGCCGGAGGGATGCTTGTCGTTCGGCTAAGGCCGGGCGATCCCGCCTTCCGGTCGTGGCCGGCTGGTTCAGCGCGCTGCGGGGCCTGACATGGGGGGGGCTGACATGGGGGGGCGTGAGCAGGGCGCCTGGAGAATGATGAGGTCAAACGGAATTGCCTCTCGCTCCTTCGGAGGATGCGTGCTTCTCTCTCAGGGCCTGCGGGGGCATCGTGAAGGGATGACGGCTGCGGCGAGATGGAGCATGGCTTCAAGGCCTTGATCGATTTTGCAGGGGCGCTGGTGATGTGTGGCAATATTGTGTATTTGCGGTGAAGTTCTCGATCCGGCAACGTCCTTCGTGCAGCCCGGTATCAACCGGGATGGGCTTGGCGCGGCTGTTGCGATAGGATGATCCCGGCGCCGAACGTAATGCTCTCGATCAATGGAGCGGCGCTCGTCGCGCCAGTCCTGCGCGCCTGCGCCGCTGATCCCGCAATTCTATATGGAGGGGCTCTCTAATCGCTCCCATCCTCCACCAGGGACTTGAGCCGGGCGAGCGTGCCATCCCATTGCGCGTTCACCTGGTCGAGCCAGCGCCGCGCAGCCTCGATGGCGTCGCGTCGCAGCGCATAATGGACCTCGCGTCCGCTCCTGCGGCGATGCACCAGTCCCGCGTCATGCAGGACGTCCAGATGCTTGGCGACGGCCTGCCGGCTCATCGGCAGTCCTTCGCCCAGCTTCGCGATCGAGCGTTCGCCGCCGTCCGACAATCGGGACACCAGCCCCAGACGCGTCATGTCTCCCAGCGCCGCGAACAGCAGCGCCGGATCAGCGTTCGGCATAACGCTTGATATTCTCCACCTGCTCCGCCCAGCCACCGTCATTGGAACGCAGCACATTGCTGCGCCGCGGTTCCGGCACCTTGTCGAACCCACTTTCGGTGACGGTCAGCTTCGTGCCCGTGGCGATCGGTTCCAGCAGAAACTCGACCAACATCCATTCCGGCACGCCATTTCTGATCGCTTCCTCGTCGCCGCCCGTAGCGGGCCATTCGAAGGCGAAGCGCGTCATCGGCTCGATCGCCACGGTGCGCGATTCCCAGGGGAGATGTTCGTAGCCGGGATAGGTCATGCGGCCGGTATTAGTCTGGCCGACGGCGAAAGGCTGGTCGAGCGCCACCAAGAACCAGGCGCCGAATTTCTCATGGTCGACCAGCGCGTCCCAGACTCTCGCGACAGGGGCGGCGATCTCGATGGTTTTGATGATGGAATCGGTCATATGGGCAACCTCCTGGTTGCTTGATAACCCTATTCAGAATTTTTGCAACCAAATAGTTGCCGGAAAGAGAAGAAATGATGGGTCGACATTTTGTTGTGATCACGGGTGGACCGGGATCGGGAAAGACGAGTCTCATAGAGGCGCTGGCCGGAGAGGGGCTGTCCGTCATGCCCGAAGCTGGCCGCGCCATCATCCGCAGCCAGAGCGCGATCGGCGGCCGGGCGCTGCCATGGGACGATCGTGCGGCCTTCGCCGAGGCGATGTTGCAGTGGGAACTGCGATCCTATGAGGAGGCGTTGCGCCGGGAAGGGCCTGTCCTGTTCGATCGGGGCATCCCCGACGTCATCGGCTATCTGACCCTGTGCGGCCTGCCGATCCCGGCGCCTGTGCGGCGGGCCTGCGAACTCTATCGCTATCAGCCGGTCGTGTTTCTCGCGCCGCACTGGCCGGCGATCTACGATCAGGATTCGGAGCGGCGCCAGTCGGAGGAGGAGGCCGAAGCGACCTGCGCCATGATGCGGTGCTGCTACCGGGATCTGGGCTATAGGGTGCGCGAACTGCCCCTGGCCCCGGTGGCGGAACGGGCGGGCTTCGTCATGGCCGAAATTCAGCGAAGCCCCGGTTGATAGCGGATGCGCGCCGTCCCCTGCGCCTCGACCGGCAGATGCAGGCCCGCGCCATAGGCGTGAATCCTGCCCGTCTCGATCCGATCGATGCGGCTCTCAATCAACAAGTCGCCCAGCCGCTTTTCGGCGATGGCGCGGCGGATTTTGCCCTCAAGCGCCTCCAGATCCCTGGTGAAATTCTGGGTGAGCGAGGCGGCGATGAGCGGGGAAAAGGCCGGACTGCTGCCAAGCGCCACCAGCATGTCGCCCGCGACGCCATCCGTGGCGCCGGTGACGGTCAGGTCGGCGAAGCGGACTTCGGCGCTGTCGGGCGCGTTGACCGGGCGCGCCATCAGCCAGATGCGGCCATATGTTTCCCCCATCTTGCCGGAGGCGGACCGGGCGGCGAGCGTGACGCCGACCGCGATCCGCCCCCCGTTGGCGCCATAGGCCTCGACTTTGTCGAAGCGCGCGATGACAGGGCCGATGGCGGGCAGGGCGAAGGGCTGGGCAGCGCGTTTGGTCAGCGCCCGCAGGATCACCGGTTCCAGTTGCGCATAGTTGGCGGTGACTGGGATAGCCATGGCGAAACGGCCGTCGGCCCGCGCGCGCGCGGGCGGCGGCAGGGGCGTGGGCGCCGGGTCATTCGGACGCGGCCCGACGAAGCTCTCGGTGATCGCCTCCAGCCCAAGATCGAGCCGCAACCGCCCGCCGCTCAGGGCATAGCCGCCATAGAGCAGCCTCTGCGGCGTCACCCGCATCCAGACGGCGGGATTGCGCGCGTTGAGTTCGAGCGTCGCAAAACCCTGACGCCAGAGTCGCTCCACCTTGGGCCGCAAATGCACCTGCGCCAGTTCGCGCGGCAGGTCACGCTCCAGCTTTCGCACGATCGGTTGCAGCTTCTCGTCCGCCCGATCGGTGAAGCGGATGCGCCGGCCCAGAAAATCGATGCCGGGCGGCGTGGTCCAGTCATAGGTCAGCCGCACCTTGCCGGTCAGCGCCCAGTCGGGCGTCAGGTCGAGGCGGATGCGGGCATGGGCCATGGCCGCGCCGGTCGCGGTTTCCCCCTTCAACCGGCCGTGCACGTCGCGCGCGCTGATCTGCGCCCGGATCGGCACGTCGGCGACGATATCCTGCCCTTCGCCGCGCAGCCGGATGGGACCGCGCGTGACGGCGCCCTGGATCGCGCAGTTGATCGGCGGCGTGACCTTGATCTGTTTGCCGAACAGCTTCACCCGCTGGGGCGCGACGCATTGCGCGGCGGGCTCGTCGATCGACCAGAGCATCCGGGGCACGGCCGCTTCGACGGTGCGTCTGATGATCGCCGCATCGCCCTCTATCGGCGCCGTCAGGATGGAGGATTTTTGCGCGGTCGGGACGGGATCGTCCGCGCGGGGCGGGGGCTTGTCCTCTTGCCTGGGGTGGCAGGCGTTCAGGATCAGGAGGAAAGCGGCAGCCGGAAAGAGGGTTTGCCCGACACGCCGCACCATATTGTCCCTCTATCCCATGGCGCACCAATCATCGCATGATCGGCACGGTCCGGCTAGTGGTCCGATTCTGACATTCGACACCGCTTGAGGCCATGTCCCACACGAATGTCAGAATCTATTCGGACCACTAGAAATATTTGATTCTAGTGGATTTTACGATTTTGACATTTGCAGACCCATCCCAACCGCCAGGGGATGCAAATGTCAAAATCTAATCCACTTGAGCGCAAGAGGCGGGAATTGGTTCCTATGCGGCGTCAGGCGCGCGCCTCCGCGCCGACGCTGTTGTGGCGCAGCGCGGTCAGCACCGTGGCCACGATCGCGTCGGCGTCCAGNTAATCCACTTGAGCGCAAGAGGCGGGAATTGGTTCCTATGCGGCGTCAGGCGCGCGCCTCCGCGCCGACGCTGTTGTGGCGCAGCGCGGTCAGCACCGTGGCCACGATCGCGTCGGCGTCCAGCCGGGCGTCGGCATATTGCCTTTCGGGCTTGTCCTGGTCCTGGAAGATGTCAGGCAGGCGCATGGTGCGCAGCTTCAGGCCATTGTCGATTAGGCCCAGATCGCTCGCCAGCGTCAGCACATGGGCGCCCAGGCCGCCGATCGACCCTTCCTCGATCGTCACGGCGACTTCGTGGCTGGTCAGCAGCTTGCGGATCATCGCCTCGTCCAGCGGCTTGGCGAAGCGCAGGTCGGCGACGGTGGTGGAAAGCCCCTTGGCCTCCAGCGCCTCGGCCGCCTTCATCGCTTCCTCCAGCCGCGTGCCGAGCGAGAGGATGGCGACCTGCCGCCCCTCGCGCACGATGCGGCCCTTGCCGATTTCCAGCCGCTCGGGAACGGGCGGCATGGCGACGCCGGTGCCGTTGCCGCGCGGATAGCGCACCGCGATCGGCCCGCTGTCATGGACGGCGCAGGTATGGACCATATGGACCAGTTCGGCCTCGTCGGCGGCCGCCATCACCACGAAATTGGGCAAGCTGGCGAGATAGGCGACGTCGAAGCTGCCCGCATGGGTGGAGCCGTCCGCGCCGACCAAGCCGGCGCGGTCGATGGCGAAGCGGACGGGCAGATTCTGGATCGCCACGTCATGCACCACCTGATCATAGGCGCGTTGCAGGAAGGTCGAATAGATGGCGCAGAAGGGGCGCATCCCCTGCGCCGCGAGGCCTGCCGCGAAGGTCACGGCATGTTGTTCGGCGATGCCCACGTCGAACGTCCGGTCGGGGAAAGCCAGTTCGAACTTGTCGAGGCCGGTGCCCGACGGCATCGCCGCCGTGATCGCGCAGACGGCCGGATCGCGCTCCGCCTCGGCGATCAGCGCCTGGGCGAAGACATGGGTGTAGCTGGGCGGACCCGGCGGCGCCTTGGCCTGGGTGCCGGTGATGATGTCGAACTTCTGCACGCCATGATATTTGTCGGCCGCCGCCTCGGCCGGGGCATAGCCTTTGCCCTTCTGCGTCACGACATGGATCAGGCACGGCCCTTCGGCCGCGTCACGGACATTTTCCAGCACCGGGATCAGATGGTCGAGATTATGGCCGTCGATCGGGCCGACATAATAGAAGCCCAGCTCCTCGAACAATGTGCCGCCGGTCGCCATGCCGCGGGCGAATTCGTCGGTCTTCTTCGCGGCCTTGTGCAGCGGGCGGGGCAGTCGGCGCGCCAGCTTCTTGGCGAGGTCGCGCAGACCGAGAAACTCGCGGCTCGACACCAGCCGGGCGAGATAGGCGGACAGGCCGCCGACCGGCGGGGCGATCGACATGTCATTGTCGTTCAGGATCACGACCAGCCGGTTGCCGGCCTCGCGCGCATTGTTCATCGCCTCATAGGCCATGCCGGCCGACATGGCGCCGTCGCCGATCACGGCGATCGCCTTGCCCGGCTTGTCCTGCATCTTGTTGGCGACGGCGAAGCCCAGCGCCGCGCTGATCGAGGTCGAACTGTGCGCCGCGCCGAACGGGTCATATTCGCTCTCGGCGCGCTTGGTGAAGCCGGACAGGCCGCCGCCCTGGCGCAGGGTGCGGATGCGGTCGCGCCGGCCGGTCAGTATCTTGTGCGGATAGCATTGATGGCCGACGTCCCAGATCAGCTTGTCGGCCGGGGTGTCGAACACATAATGGATCGCCGTGGTCAGCTCGACGACGCCGAGGCCCGACCCCAGATGGCCGCCCGTAACGCCGACTGCGGCGATGGTTTCCGCGCGCAGTTCGTCAGCGAGCTGGCGGAGCTGATCCGGCTCAAGCTTGCGCAGGTCCGACGGAAAGGCAACCTGGTCGAGCAGCGGTGTGTGCGTGTGGTCGTTCATAAAGCCAATCTGCAAGAATGGCCCTCATTTAGGGGGAAAATTCGGTCATGGCTACCTTGCTTGTCCCATCAACACAGGAGGAAAATAACTCGATCAAATTATTATGTAATCGTAAATATATATTAAGTTTATTTTAATATAATGGATTCATTAAATTGAATAAAAGTTGGCTATCTGTCATAAATTGGATATGAAATCAGCATAATGTCGCAAAATTACTTGAGATATTTCGATATTGTTCAAGGAATGGCGCGGTCATGACAAGTAAATCCAAAGCGACAGTTGAGAAGATTCAACATGCCCTGGCCCGCAAGGGGTTCGATCCGGGGATCATCGATGGAATATGGGGGCGGCGCACCGAAACGGCGGCCAGGGCGTTCCAGCGATCGGTCGGGCTGCTGCCCGACGGCGTCGTGGGACCCAAGACGTGGAAAGCTCTGTTCGGCGAGGACGAAATCCCGGCGGTCGCGGACAGTCCGGCCATAGCCTGGTTTCAGGAGGCGCGCCGACTGATCGGCGTGCGCGAACGGGTCGGGCCGGGCAATAATCCTATATTGATAGACTGGGCGGATCATGCCGGGATCGATTATGATTCGGACGATATCCCCTGGTGCGGCCTTTTCGTCGCCCATTGCGTCAGCGCGACGCTGGCGGGGGAGACGCTGCCCGCCAATCCGCTGGGCGCGCGCGCCTGGCAGCGCTTCGGCACGCATTGCGATCGGACGCTGGGCGCGATCCTGGTCTTCTGGCGGGGCAGTCGCGACGGATGGCTGGGGCATGTCGGCTTCTATGCCGGCGAAGATGACAGCGCCTATCATGTGCTGGGCGGCAATCAGGGGGATGCCGTGTCGATCACCCGCATCGCCAAGGGGCGACTGCTCGACACGCGCTGGCCCGCGACGGCGCCGATGACGGGCGCCGGGCCGCTCATGCTGGCGGCGGGAGACACTTTCTTTTCGACCAACGAAGCCTGACCGGACGGCGGTCGCCCGCCCGGGGCAGATCGACATTCGGGATTGGCACAGGCCAGCCCGCCGTCATGCTGATGACAATCAGCATCCATTCAGCGCTACGCTCGAACGGGTGTCCCGAATGGATCCTGACTTTCGTCAGGATGACGGAAGATTACAGGCAAGGCCGTTCCGGTTGCCTGCATGTCGATCCGCCTCAAGCGGGCGACCGCTTCAGGCGGTGCATCGGGCGCAGACGCCCAATATCTCTATCACCGGCCGCTCCGGCCGGAACCCTTCCTGCTCGGCGATGGCGCGGACTTCGCCCGTCACCTTGTCGTCATCGACATGGGTCGCCTGCTTGCAGGTGCGGCACACCAGGAAGATGCAGTCATGATGGCAGCCCGGATGGGCGTTGGCGATATAGGCGTTGGCGCTTTCCACCCGCATGGCGATGTTGTTCGCGACGAACAGGTCGAGGATGCGATAGACGCTGTTGGGCGCGACCCGCTTGCCGCGCGCCTTCGACACATTATCGGCGATGTCATAGGCCGACGCCGGCTTTTCCTCGGCCGCCAATGCATCGAAAATGGCGGCGCGCATCGGCGTCCATTGCTCGTTCTGCGCCTCCAGCGTGGCGCGTGCGGCATCGGCCAGCTTCGTGCCGGTGGGTTCCTGATGATGATGGTGAGCGTGGGCCATGGACTTTATCTAGGCGCGGTCGCGGTTTCCGGCAAGATAGGGCGGATCAGCGCTGGGAGAAGCTCCATGCGGCCCAGAGCCATCCCGCGATCATCAGCGTGCCCCCGATCGGCGTCACCGCGCCCAGCCAGCGGGGTCCGCCCAGCGCCATGACATAGAGCGAGACGGCAAAGATCGCCGCGCCGATCAGCAGCAGCGCCGCCGCGCCCCGCGCCATGCCCAGTATCGCGACCGCCGCGACGGCGTGGATCAACTGGTAGAGGCCGCCGGTGCGCAGCCATTCCGCCGCCTTGGGATCAGTGACGCCATGGGCGCCGAACGCGCCCGCGCCGATGGCGAGCGCCGCGGACAGGCAGGCCAGTATCGCGATCATATGTCTTCCTTCTCCCCCCGGCTCAGCAGCCGCATCGCCTTGCCCGGCCGATAGAGCAGATCCTTGGCCGCGATCAGATCGCCATGCTTGATCTGGAGCGCGAAACGCTGTTCGTCATTGGCGCGATATTGGCGCTCGACTTCCTCGACCTCCCCCTGCGGCACGCCCAGCGACTGCATCGCCTGCACGCCCATGCAGATGGCCGATTCATAGACTTCGCGCACCACCCCGGCCAGGTCCATGTCCTGCAACGCCAGCACCTGCCGCCGATCGAAGGCGCGGACGATCAGCGCCGCCTGCGGGAAGGCTTCGGCGATCGGCTGGAGCGCCCGGCTGTCGAGCGAGGGATCGTCGATGCAGAAGGCGATCAGCCGCGCCTCGTCCGCGCCCGACCGGCGGAGCAGGTCGATGCGGGTGCCGTCGCCATAATAGACCTTCATGTCGAACCGGCTCGACACCTCGATCTGCGCGGGCTTCTTGTCGATCAGGGTGACGCCGAAGCCATGACCCATCAGCATCTGCGCGACGGTCTGGCCGAAGCGGCCATAGCCCACGATGATGGCGCTGCCGCGTGGCGCATCCTCGGGACCGGGCAGGCTGCCATCGTCCTTGGGCCGGGCGAATTCGAACCGGCGGGCGAACAGCATCAGGAAGGGCGTCGTCGCCATGGAGAAAGTGACGATGGCGCTGAACAGGCTGGCGGCCTGCGGCGCGATCAGCAGCGCGCCCTGCGCCTGGGCGAACAGGACGAAGCCGAATTCACCGCCCTGGCTCAGCAGCAGGCCAGCGCCCAGCGCCTGCTGCCCGTTCATGCCGAACAGACGGGCGAGGCCGGTGATGATCGCGGTCTTGGTGACGACCAGCATCGCCGCCATCGACAGGACGAAGATCGGGTTGGCGGCCACCGTGTGGAGGTCCAGCACCATGCCGACCGCCAGGAAGAAAAGGCCGAGCAGGATCGAGCGGAACGGCTCCACGTCGGATTCGATCTCATGGCGATAGGGCGAATCGGCCAGCATCACGCCCGCGACGAAGGCGCCCAGCGCGGTCGACAGGTGCAGCGCGTGCATCAGCGCGGCGGCGGCGAGGACGGTGAACAGGCCGACCGCGACGAACAGTTCGCGCTCGCCCATCCGCCCGACCAGCGCCAGCAGCGGGCGCAGGATGAAGCGGCCCGCCAGCACCAGTCCGGCGATGGCGGCCACGGTATAGCCCGCCATCATCCATCCCGGCGGGCCGCCGGCATCGGCCGGGTTGCGGGACAGGGCGGCGACGATGGTGATCAGCGGAACGATCGAGAGATCCTGGAACAACAGGATCGAAAAGACCTTTTCACCGAAAGGCGAGTTGATGCGGCCGCTGGACTTTAGGCTGGGCAGCACCTGCGCCGTCGACGACAAGGCGAGCGGCAGGCCGAGCGCGATCGCCGCGCCCCAGCTGAAGCCGGTCGAATAGAAGATGAGCGCCGTCAGCGCGCAGCCGCACAAGATGACCTGCGCCGCGCCGAGCGCGAAAATGTCGCGTTTCAGCCGCCACAGCCGCGCCGGATGCAGTTCGAGGCCGACGAGGAACAGCA
The DNA here is from genome assembly GCF_059693745.1 of Sphingobium sp. WR1. Lineage (NCBI taxonomy): Bacteria > Pseudomonadati > Pseudomonadota > Alphaproteobacteria > Sphingomonadales > Sphingobiaceae > Sphingobium > Sphingobium sp. WR1. The sequence continues at coordinate 57,111 of NZ_JCATID010000009.1, forward strand.
GCAGGACGATGCCGATTTCCGCGATGGCGAGCTTCGACTCGGCGCCGCCGACCAGCCCCAGCCCCTGCGGCCCGACCAGCGCGCCCGCGACCAGATAGCCGAGCACCGCGCCCAGCCCGAAGCGGCGGAAGAGCATCACGAAGAGAACCGCCGCGCCCAGCAGGATGACGCCTTCGGTGAGCAATATGTCGGTGGCGCCGGTGGCGGCATGGGCGTCCATCAGGCGTCGGCCATGCGTGCGGCTTCGGCGATCGCCTCGAAACCGAGCCGGATCGAGGCATGGCGGGCGGGATAGCCGCGCGCCGGGGCCAGCACCGCAAGGCCCGGCCAGAAGTCGAGATCGTCGCTTTCCCCCGCCAGATAGGCGGTCAGCCGGTCGCGCGCGTCGGCCAGTTCCTCCGCCGTCAGGCCGATCGCCTGCGCGGCCATCAAAGCGGCCGACGCCTGCCCCAGCGCGCAGGCCTTCACGTCCAGCCCCATTTCGGCCAGCCGTCCGTCCGCCATTTTGACGTCGGCCGTCACGCGCGACCCGCAGGTGGGGGATCGCTTCTCCACGGTCGCCTGCGCGTCGGGCAGGCGCTGGTGATGCGGGATGCTCGCGGCCAGCCGCAATATGTCCTTGTTATACAGGGGGGCACTCATATCGAACCATGTAGGACAGGAGCGGCGCGGGGTGAAGGTGGCGATTGGGTTTGGAGGAAAATAGAAGGAATTAGCCTGCACGAAATCCTCCCCTGCAAGGGGAGGATTTGATCGCTGGGCCATTGTCTCGACTGATCCACCCGCCTATCGCGCAGGCCATGAAGATATTGGTCGATGCCGATGCCTGCCCGGTGAAGGAGGAAATCTACAAGGTCGCCTGGCGGCATGAGGTGCCCGTGACGATCGTCAGCAACAGCCCGATCCGCATTCCCGCCCATCCCTTGCTCGACCGGGTGGTGGTGAGCGACGGCTTCGACGCCGCCGACGACTGGATCGCCGAACGGGCCGACAAAGGCAGCATCTGCATCACCGCCGACATATTGCTGGCCGATCGTTGCCTGAAGGCGGGCGCGGTGGTGATCGCGCCCAATGGCAAGCCCTTCACCACCAGCTCGATCGGCGCGGCGGTCGCGACGCGGGCGATCATGGCGGACCTGCGCGCGGGCGCAGTGGGCGATGCGATCGGCGGGCCGCCGCCCTTCTCCAAGGCCGATCGCTCGCGCTTCCTGTCGGCGCTGGACGAGGCGCTGGTGCGTCTGAAGCGGGGCCGCTGAATGGCGGACTATGATGCGATCGTGCTGGGCGCGGGCGCGGCCGGTCTGATGTGCGCCAGCGTGGCGGGGCAGCGGGGCCGGCGGGTGCTGCTCGCCGACCATGCCGATGCGCCGGGCAAGAAAATCCTGATTTCCGGCGGCGGGCGGTGCAATTTCACCAATATCCACACCGCGCCCGACCGCTATCTGTCGACCAATCCCCATTTCGCCAAGTCGGCGCTGGGCCGCTACACGGCGCAGGATTTCCTTGCGCTGGTCGATCGCCACGGCATCGCCTGGCATGAAAAGACGCTGGGGCAGCTCTTCTGCGACGGGTCGGCGAAGCAGATCGTCGCCATGCTGGAGGCGGAATGCGCGAAGGGTGGCGTCGCCATGGCGCTGGGCCAGCCGGTCACGGACATCGGCCATGGCGACGGCCTCTATCGCGTGCGGATCGGCGACCGGGAGCATCGCGCGCCCGCTTTGGTGCTGGCGACCGGCGGGCCGTCCATTCCCAAGCTGGGCGCGACCGGCTTCGCCTATGACGTGGCGCGGCGCTTCGGCCTGTCGGTGGTGCAGCCGCGCCCCGCGCTGGTGCCCTTCACTTTGGGGCCTGACGACGCGCTGTTCCAGTCGCTGTCGGGCGTGTCCGCCGATGTCGAGGTGCGCTGGAACAAGACGCGCTTCCGCGAGGCGGCGCTGTTCACCCATCGCGGCCTGTCCGGTCCGTCGATGCTCCAGATCAGCAGCTATTGGCAGCATCGCACGCCGATCCAGGTGAATTTCCTGCCCGATCGCGCGGCTGACTGGCTGCTTGCCGAAAAGCGCGAACGGCCCCGCGCGTCCTTGCGCAAGACGCTGGCGCAGGCGCTACCCGAACGGCTGGCCGATGCGCTGCTGGAGCGGATCGGCGTGCAGGGGGAGGTGGGCGCCCTGTCCGACAAGGCGCTGCGTCAGGCCGGGGCGCGACTTTCCGACTGGCCTTTCATCCCGTCGGGCACCGAAGGCTATGCCAAGGCGGAAGTGACGGTGGGCGGCATCGCCACCGCCGGCCTGTCGTCCCGCACCATGGAGGCGGCCAAAATGCCCGGCCTCTATGCCATTGGCGAGGCGGTGGACGTCACCGGCTGGCTGGGCGGCTATAATTTCCAATGGGCCTGGGCCAGCGGCCGGGCCGCCGGGCAGGCACTTTAGAGCGGGATGACATTTCCCTGGGTGGATCAATGTGAAGTCATCATACTCTAGGAAGCCGGGTCAGGCCACCTGCGCCCGCGCGGCGGCCACGCTCGCCTGGAGATGCTTCTGGCGGAAGGGCTTGGACAGACGCGCAATGTCGGGCGCGATCAGGTCGATCCCTTCATAGCCGGATATGATCAGCACGGCGATGTCCGGCTGATCGACCCGCAGCCGCAGTCCCAGTTCGACGCCGGTCATGCCCGGCATGACATGATCGGTGATGACGATGTCCGGGCGATAGCCGGCTTCGATCATGCCGAGCGCGGTTTCGGCATTTTCGACATCGACCACGTCATAGCCAAGGTCGATCAGCATCTCGCGCGTGCTGTTGCGGACCAGCGCATTGTCGTCGACCAGCAGCGCCTTCCCCTGATAGGCGCCGGCCGCCGCGTCGGGCGTCGCCGGATCGGCGGGCGCGGCCTTCGCCTTCTCGACCGGCAGCCAGAGCTGTATCTGCGTGCCCCGACCGACTTCGCTGTCGATCTCCAGCGCGCCGCCCAGCTGGCCGACCAGGCCATGCGCCATCGACAGGCCCAGGCCAGTGCCATGGCCGGCCGGCTTGGTCGTGAAGAAGGGCTCCATGGCCGCTGCCTTCACCTTCGGGGTCATGCCCGTGCCGGTGTCGGCGATGGTCAGGCACACATATTTGCCAGGCTTGAGCAGGGTGGGAAGCCCCCTTTGCCGGACCTCGGCCGTGATGCTCAGCTTTCCGCCGTCGGGCATGGCGTCGCGGCTGTTGACGGCGAGGTTGAGGATCGCCAGTTCCAGCTGGTGCGCGTCGGCATGAACCGCCGGCAGCGATTGCGGCGCATGGACCGCCAGGGTCACGCGCGGTCCCATCGTGCTGGCGAGCAGCGCCCCCATGCCGGCGAGCAGGTCGGGCAGGTCGACCCCGGTCGGCTGGAGCGGCTGGCGGCGGGCGAAAGCGAGCAGTCGCTGGACTAGCGTTTGCGCGCTTTCCGCCGCCTGCATGGCGATGCCGGCGGTCCTTCCGGTCGCGCCGGGCGCGCCATTGCCCGACAGGATAAGGTCCAGGCCACCGATGATCGGTGTCAGCAGATTGTTGAAGTCATGCGCGACATGGCCCGTCAGCTGGCCCAGCATCTCCATCTTCTGCATCTGGCGCAGCTTGTCCTGGGACTTTTCCAGTTCGCTGCTCTTCTCCCGCACGCGCTGGTCGAGCTGGCCGTTGAGCGCCTCCAGCGAAGCGAAGAGGCGGCCATTTTCAAGCGCGGTCGACGCGGCGCGGGCCAACGCTTCCAGCAGGGCGATCTGGTTGTCGGTGGGCGCTTCGGCCTCGCACCAATAGGCGCCGACCGCGGCGATCGGGTCGATCCGGCCGATCGGCACCATCACCATGCTGCGCACGAATGTCCGGCGATAGGCCTCGGCCGGGACGCGCTCGTCCTGGAACACGTCCGGGATGACGGCGGTCTGGTGGTTGAGCATGGCCCAGCCGGACACGCAGCGCTCCATCGGGAAGCGTTGCCCGGCCCATAAAGGCTCCATCGAATCCTCGGCGATATAATGGCATTCATCTTCATCTCGCAGGACGATGGTGATGCCGTCGGCGCCGACGACCCTGCGCGCAAAGGCGCGCAGGACGGCCGTGACGGCGTCCAGCGAGCGCGCGCCGGCCAGGGCCTCCATTGTCTCCGCCGCCATGCTCCAGCGCGCCGCGAGCGCCTTCTGCTCGGACGCCAAATCGCTGTTGGTGCCTGTCTTCATCGTGCGACCCCTGAATCGGACATGATTCCCCTATATCATTGAAGATGACACATAGGGAAATGGACGATCGTCAGAGGGTTAGGGTGGATCGTTCGGAGACGGTTTCGAGCTGTGGAGCGGCTCCGCCTTAACCATCTTGGCCTTTGAATCGATTAGGGTCCGCCATCCTCCGCTTCGGGCTGGGTCGGCGCGATGCGCGGCGGCGGGGCGCCCTGCGGCGGCAGCGGCAGCGGCTGGTCGGACGGGATGCGGAGCTGGTTGCCGCCGATATTGACCGTCATCCCGTCCTGATCGACGCCCAGGCCGACATTGCCGATCCCCGTCTCCACCGTGACATTGGCGATGGCGTTGACCAGGTCGGGGTCCTGTTCCTCCTCGGGCACCTTCTCGACCGGCTCGTTGATCGCGCTGCGCATGAAGTTGCGCCAGATGCGCGCGGGGACGCCGCCGCCCGCTGCGCCGCCGGGCAGGGGGGCATTGTCGTCATTGCCGATCCACACCGCCGTCACCAGGCCGCCGGCATAGCCGACGAAGATGGCGTCGCGGCTGTCCTGCGTCGTGCCCGTCTTGCCGAAGGTGCTGGTGCGCAGCGCCGCCGCGCTGCCCGTGCCGCGATTGGCGGCGGAGGACAGAAGGTCGCGGATCATTTCCAGCTGGTCGTCGCTGAACTGGCGCTGGCGCTGCATCAGCTTCTCGAACCAGCCCTGTTCCTCGGGCGGCAGGCCATGGGCGATGACCGGATAGGCGCCGGCGGCGACCGACGCATAGGCCTCCGCCAGTTCGACCAGTGGAATTTCCGACGTGCCGAGCGCGAGGCTGAGATCTTCGGTCAGCGGCGCGGTGACGCCCAGGTCGCGCGCGACCTTGATGACAGTGTCGACGCCCACCTTCTGGGTCAGGCGGACGGCGGCGACGTTGCTCGACGCCGCGAAGGCCTGGCGCAGGGTGATGCGGCCGCGATATTTGCCGCCATGATTGGCCGGCCGATAGGTGCCGGTGGTGATCGGCGTGTCGTCGATCATGTCGTCCGGCGTCATCCCCGCGCGGAAGGCGGCGAGATAGACGAACAGCTTGAAGGTCGATCCGGGCTGGCGCTTGGCCTGCACCGCGCGGTTGAAGCTGCTTTTCCCGTAATTCTTGCCACCGACCATGGCGACGACGCTGCCGTCGGGCTTCATCGCCACCAGCGCCGCCTGCGCCGGTCCAAGCGGTGCGCGGCGAATCGCCGCTTCGGCGAGCCGCTGGATGCGCCAGTCGAGCGTCGTCGGCACCTCCTGCTCGCCATAGACCGCCCCGGCCCGGTCGCGCGCATGGGGCAGCACCCAATCGGCGAAATAGGTGCCGCTGGTCGGGTCGGGATCGTCATGGATGTTGAGGCGCGCGGGGGGCAGGGCGTTGCGCTCCGCCTGGCTGATATAGCCCGCCTCCACCATCGCCTGCGTCACCAGCGCGGCGCGGGTGCGCGCGCCCTTCAGGTTGCTGGTCGGCGCCAGCCGCGACGGCGCCTTGAGCAGCCCCGCCAGCATCGCGGCCTGCGGGATGGTGAGGCGATCGGGCGAGCGGTTGAAATAATGGCGCGCGGCGGCGCGCAGGCCGTATACATTGTCGCCGAAATAGACGTTGGAGAGATATCTCTCCATGATCTGGTCCTTGGTCAGCCAGGCTTCCAGCCAGATCGCGATCAGCGCCTCGCGCGCCTTGCGGCCGAAGGTGCGGTCGGCGGAGAGGAACACGCCCTTGGCGAGCTGCTGGGTGATGGTGCTGCCGCCCTGCGAGGAGCCGTCCGACCAGAGATTATGCCACAGCGCGCGCGCAATGCCGCGCGGATCGACGCCCCAATGGCTTTGGAAGCGGCGATCCTCGATCGCCATGAAGGCCTGCGGCACATGGGCGGGCAGTTCCTCCATCGTCACCGGCTTGTCGATCACCGCGCCGCGGCGGGCGATCAGATGGCCGTCCGCCGACATCAGGCTGATCGCGGGCGGGGCGATGGGCTTCAGCGATTGCGACAGCGGCGCCGTCACCGCCAGCCAGGCGATCAGGATCATCAGCACGGCCAGTCCCGCAGCGACGAGCCAGCCGAAAATCTGGAAGCGGCGGCGCCATGGCGTGGGCGGCGCGAAGGCGCTGGGCGGCCCCGCGCCGAATTCGCGCGGCGGCAGCGCATCGGGCGCGATGGGAGGGGCGGACTCGTTCATCGGTTCGGTCATGCTGTATTATTCACATCATACAGTCAAGCATGTCCCGCGCCGGGACAGGTGGAAATTAACCCGGAATGGCAGTGGCCATAATGGTAAATATTTCGTTAACCCAGCATCATGCGAAACCGCCCCCTCGTCCTCACCACCGAATCGGCCCGCCATCCCTTCCGCCAGCGGCTGCCCGCCCATGTCTTCCGGGTGGTCGATGACCGCGCGGCCCGCCGCAAGCGCGCGGTCGATGACGACAGCGACTGGAAATTGTTCGCGCTCAGCTTCTGCGCCTTCTTCACGGCCTTTTACAGCTTCATCTACTGAGGCGCTGAACGGCGCATCGCTCAATGACAGAGCGGCCCGTCGCAGGCTTTGTGCAGCTTCCACGCCATCGCCGCGCAGGGCAAAGTCAGCACAGCGACCAGCAGCAGCTGCATCACCACCGATATGCCCGCGATGCTGAGGCCGATGGCGCAAAGCGATCCCACCACCATCGCGCCCGAATTGACGATATTGTTTGCCGCCACCGTGCGCGCCGCCTCGCATTTCTCGACCGTGGTGGTGAGGAAGGCGTAGAGCGGCACGACAAACATGCCGCCGAAGGTCGCGACGCCCAGCAGGCAGAGCGACAGCGGTATCGCGAGCGGATGGGCCAGGAAGCCGCCGAGCGAGAGCATCCGCCCCTCCGGCGCGGGCGTCCACAGGTCGCATACGATGTGGAAGGCGACGATGCACAGCCCCATGCCGATCACAGATGCAGGGGCGTATTTGGCCGACACATGCCCCTGGAGCAGCCGGTTGATCGCGATCGACCCGATCGCGATGCCGATCGAGAAGATGGCGAGGAAGAGGCTGGCGACCGGCTTGTCGGCGGTCAGCACATTCTTCACCAGCGGCGGGAACTGGATGAACAGGATGGAGCCGACCGCCCAGAACAGGCTGATCGACATGATCGCCAGGAACAGGCGGCGGATATGCATCGTCCCGCGCACCAGCGCGATCGAGGATCGGATGATGTGGAAATCGATCGGCTGCTGTTCGAGCAGCGACGGGGCGGGGGGCACTTTGCGCCCGGCGACATAGCCGACCAGCGCGGTGATGATGATGGCGACCGCGGCGGCTTCGACCGGGATGATGCCGGCCAGGATGGTGCCGGCGAGAATCGCGATATAGGTGCCCGCCTCGACGAGGCCCGTGCCGCCCAGCACTTCCTCGTCATGCAGATGCTGGGGCAGGATCGCATATTTGATCGGGCCGAAGAAGGTCGAATGGACACCCATCGCGAACAAGGCGGCGAGCAGCAGCGGAATCGCCAGCGTATGGACCGCGATGCCGCTCCAGATGAGGGCGAGGCCGATGGCGCCGACCCCCATGATGGCGATCTCCGCCGCCTTGACCCAGCGGATGATCACCGCCTTGTCGCGCTGGTCGGCGAGCTGGCCGGACAAGGCCGACAGCAGGAAGAAGGGCAGGATGAACAGGCCCGTCGCCAGCGCGCTGAACCAGGTTTCCGACTTTTCGTCATTATAGACCTGATAGACGACGAACAGCACCATCGCGTTCTTGAACAGATTGTCGTTGAACGCGCCCAGCAGCTGGGTGATGAAAAGCGGCAGGAAACGGCGCTTGTTCAGGAGCCTGAGAGAGGCTTGCATGTTATAGGGGGTCTTCTTTCCCGTTAGCGACCGGGGCGGGGTCTAGCGGCTGGCATCGTCCCTGTCCAATGCTTGCATCGCCTCGCTTGTGCAGCGTCCCAGTCTGTGGCAGTTCGCGGCCATGCTGACGCTCCCCAATTTGCTGACGCTTTCGCGCATATTGACTGTGCCGTTGCTCGTCGCCCTGCTCTGGCCGGCCGATATCGGCGCCCGCTGGACCACCGGCTATGCGCTGGCGTTCGGCCTCTACTGCCTGATGGGCATCACCGACTATTTCGACGGTTATCTGGCGCGCGCGCAGGGAACGGTGTCGAAACTGGGCGTCTTTCTCGATCCCATCGCCGACAAGATCATGGTCGGCGCGGTCATCCTGATGCTCGCCGCGACGCGCGACATTGCCGGCCTGCACATCGTTGCGGCGATGATCATCCTGCTGCGGGAAATCGCCGTGTCGGGGCTGCGCGAATTTCTCGCCGGGCTTCAGGTTTCGGTGCCGGTGTCGCGCCTCGCCAAATGGAAGACGACCTTCCAGATCATTGCCCTGGGCGCGCTGATCCTGGCGGGCGCCGTGCCGCAATTCCCCCTCGTGCAGATGGTCGGCATCGTGACGCTCTGGGCCGCCGCCATCCTGACCCTGATCACCGGCTGGGACTATCTGCGCGTCGGCATCAAGCATATGGATTGATGCGATGACGCAACTGTCCCCCATGCTTAACATTGTCTATTTCGCCTGGGTCCGCGAAGCCGTGGGCCATGACGAGGAACGGGTCGACCGGCCGGGCGCTGGCGCGACGGTCGCCGATCTGGTCGCTTCGCTGGCGGCGCGGGGCGGCGGCTATGCGCAGGCGCTGGGCGATTCGACCCGGCTGCGCGCGGCCATCGACCAGCGATTCGTGCCGCTCGACACGCCGATCGGCGACGCCCGCGAAGTGGCGATCTTTCCGCCGGTGACGGGCGGATGAAGCGGGTTTCGATCCAGGCGGAGGATTTCGACGTCGCCGCCGAACTGGCGGCGCTGGAGGCGCTGGGCGGCGGCGGCGTGGCGAGCTTCACCGGCGTGGTACGCGGCGAAGGCGGGCTGGTCGCACTGGAGCTGGAACAATATCCGACGATGACGCAGGCGCAGGTCGAACGGATCGTGGACGAGGCGACGGCCCGCTGGCCGCTGCTGGGCGTCAGCGTCATCCATCGTTTCGGGCGGCTGGAGCCGGGCGCGCGCATCGTCTTCGTCAGCACCGCATCCCGCCATCGCACGGCGGCACTGGAAAGCTGCGCCTTCCTCATCGACTGGCTGAAGTCGGAGGCGCCCTTCTGGAAGAAGGAGCATTTCGCCGACGGCGCGACCCGCTGGGTCGAAGCCCGCGCCGAGGACGAAGCGAAGGCGAAGGGGTGGGACGCCTAGAGCCTGTTCCGATTCAATCTAATCGGAACAGGCTCTAGGCGGCCTGGCCGATCGGTCTGGAAGCGAAGCGGACGTCAATTGAACGTCACCCCGGCCCCTTCGGCAGGCTCAGGGCGAACGGAAGTAAGATGTCCCGATTTAACGCATTCGCTCTAACGCCTGCCCGGCTTGGCTGCATTCAGTTCCGCCGCCGCTTTTATCAGCGCCGTGAACGCCGCTTCGTCGATCCTTTCGCCTTGCTGGATATCGATCGCGCGGCGGACATTGCCGTCCAGGCTGGCGTTGAACAGGCCGGCCGGATCGTCGAGCATCGCGCCCTTGGCGAAGGTCAGCTTGACCGCGTTCTTGTAGCTTTCGCCGGTGCAGAGGATACCGTCCTTCTCCCAGACGGGCACGCCGCGCCATTTCCATGTCTCGGCGACATCGGGCACGGCCTGATGGATCAGGGCGCGGGCCTTCGCCAGCGTCTCGCCCCGCCAATCGTCCAGCGACGCGATCCGCGCGTCGATAAGGGCCGAGGGGCTGTCCGTCTCCTGATCCGCCATGCTTATGCTCCGTTCAGATATCCTGCGCGATCCGTCCATACAGCTCAGGCCGGCGGTCGCGGAAGAAGCCCATGCCGGCGCGATGGATCTTCGCCCTGGCCAGGTCCAGCGTCGCCACCAGCGCGCCGCTGTCCTTCGCACCGGCTTCGGCGGCGAAATCGCCCCATTCGTCGCTGATGAAGCTGTGGCCGTAAAATGTCTGGCCTTCCTCCTCCCCGATGCGATTGGCGGCAATCACGGGCATACAGTTGCTGACCGCGTGGCCGATCATCGCCCGGCGCCACATGCGGCTGGTGTCGAGGTCCGCGTCATAGGGTTCGGAGCCGATGGCGGTCGGGTAGAACAGCATTTCCGCGCCCATCAGCGCCATGCAGCGCGCGGTTTCGGGATACCATTGGTCCCAGCAGATGCCGACGCCGATCGTGCCGTACTTGGTGTTCCACACCTTGAAGCCGCTATTGCCGGGCCGGAAATAATATTTTTCCTCATAGCCCGGCCCATCGGGGATATGGCTCTTGCGATAGACGCCCATGATCTCGCCCTCATCGTCGATCATGGCGAGCGAGTTGTAATAATGATGGCCGTCCCGCTCGAAATAGCTGGTCGGGATATAGACGCCCAGTTCCTTCGCCAGCTTGCGCATCTCCTGCACCGCCGGATGTTCGTCGGTCGGCTGGGCGGTGTCGAACAGCGCTTCATCCTCCACACGGCAGAAATAGGGGCCTTCGAACAGTTCGGGCGGCAGGATGATCTTCGCCCCGCGCATGGCGGCCTTGCGCACATGGGTCGCGACCATGGCGATATTGTCGGTCCTATCGTCCGAAAAGGCGAGTTGCAGGGCGGCGACGGTCACGCGAGTCATTCTTCACTCCATGGCGGGAAACTGGGCGCCATATAGGGAATGTCCGCAGCACATGCCACCGGACATGATTTTGGCGGACGATATTGTCCGTTCAGATCAGCGATGTCGCGTGGCTCAACACCATGTCGCACGCCTTGGTCTTCGCCTTGGCCTTCAGGCTGTCGAGGGAAAGCGCGTTCTTGTCGGTCTTGATCGTGCCCGCCTGTCCCAGCTTGAATCCGCTCGATTCCTTGACGCCGGGCTTGCCGGTCAGCTTGCCGAGGACGGACGTGGCGCTGGTGGCGTTGACCAGCTTGTTCTTCACGCAATAGCTGAGCACGCCCGCCGCATTGCCCGCGCCCACCGAGGCGATATTGGGCAGCGCTCCCCCCATCAGTCCGCCCAGATCAGGCAGTTGCGCGGAGGAGGTGCTCGCTCCGGTCAGGATCATGAGCGTCAAGGCGGCGCGGACAGGCGTGCGGATCATGAACTTTTCTCCCTGCCCGGCGACTCCTGCCGGGCCGGGGGGAGCCTGATCCCATCCGCGCCGATGCGCAACGCCGTTCGTCAGATGAGCGACGGCATCTGCTGGCTGCAACAATGGAAGCTGCCGCCGCCCGAAAGGATGGCGTCGCTGCGCAGGCCGACAATCTCCCGCCCCGGAAAGAAGGGGCGGAAGGCGTCGAGCGCCGCCTGATCGTTGGGCCGGCCGTATATGGGGACGATGACGGCGGCGTTGCCGACATAGAAATTCAGGTAGCTGGCCGGGATCGCCTCGCCGTCCACCACCACCAGGCCGGGGGAGGGGATGTCGACCAGCTCGACGCCGAACGCCTTCGCGCGGGCGCGCGCATCGGCATAGACGGCGGCGTTGGGATCGTCCGGCGTCGTCGCGACCGGCAGCGCCAGCTTGCCCGGCGCCACGAAACGGGCGAGATTGTCGACATGGCCGTCGGTATGGTCGTTCAGCAGCCCGTCGCCCAGCCACAGCATGTCCGACAGGCCCAGCGCCCCGGCCAGCAAAGTCTCGATCTTGCCGCGATCCAGCTCCGGGTTGCGGTTCGGGTTGAGCAGGCATTGTTCGGTGGTGACGAACAGGCCGGTGCCGTCGGTGTCCACCGCGCCGCCCTCGAACACCCAATGCTGGGTCGATGTCGTCAGGCCGGTGGTCGCGGCCAGGCGCGCGCCGATATCCTCGTCGCCGGGCATCCGATATTTGCCGCCCCAGCCATTGAAGTCGAAATCGACCAGTGCTCGCCCGCCGGCGCCGTTCAACACCGCGATCGGCGCGGTGTCGCGCAGCCAGACGTCGCCCAGCTTCTGCACGACGATGACGACGTCGGGGGCGAGCAGCGCGCGGGCGGTGTCCGCATCCTCTTCATTGGCGACGACCAGCCGGACCTCTTCGCCCTTGCCGTCGGCATGGAGCGCGCTGGCGAAGGCGGCGATCTGCCGCCGGGCCTCCTCGAACGCGCCGGGCCATTCGGCGGGGTTGGTCGGAAAGCCGATCCAGGTCCAGTCGTGCGGCGCCCATTCGGCGGGCATACGGAAAGTCATGAATATCGTCCTTGCTCGGCGAGAGAGCCGATCCGTGCTAAGATGAGCTTGCGCGCTCCATAGCGTGGCGGGCGCGTCATGGACAGGGGGAGAGACGGGGATGCGAAGCCTTGCCGTTGCACTGATGCTGATGATCGGCACACCCGTCGCGCAGGCGGGGGAAATGCCCGGCTGGATGGCGGGGGCATGGATCGAGCAGCAGGGGGAAAACTGGTCGGAGGAATATTGGACGCCCGAGCGCGGCGGCCTGTTGCTGGGCGCGGCGCGCACGGGCAAGGGCGCGGTGCTGGAATTTTGGGAGCAGACCCGGATCGAGCGGGACGCTGACGGAACGATCGCCTTCTACGCCTCGCCAAGGGGTGTGTCGGTGTCGCGTTTTCCGATGGAATCGCAGGGCGCGACGGAGATCGTCTTCGCCAATGCCGCCCATGATTACCCCCAGCGCATCCGCTATTGGCGCGAGGGGCCGTTGCTCAAGGCGGAAATCTCCAAGCTGGACGGCAGCGGCTTGGAAATATGGACCTATACGCCGATGGGGGAATAGCATCGACGCATAGGTGCCTCGGGCTGTCCTACTTCCCCGCCCGGTCCTTGTCGCGGATGGCGCGGAATTCGTCGCCTTCCGTCCAGTTCGGCCAGTCGGTCGTGGTCGCCAGTTCGCGGCCGACGCCATAATAGAGCTTCAGGTCGGCCAGCACGCCGGTCCAGTCCCAATTGGGATCATATTCGTCCTTGGGACCATGATAGCGGTTCTTGGTATAATCCTCCGCCGCGGCCATGCCGGCGGCTGTGCCGCCCTTCACCAGATCCTCGCCGCCCTCGAAATAGAGCATCGGCAGGCCATGTTTGGCGAAGCTGAAATGGTCGGAACGATAGTAGAAGCCCTTTTCCGGGGTTGGTTCGAGCGTGGCGACACGGCCCTGGGCGGTCAGCGCGCGATCGAGATAGGCGTCGAGCTGCGACTTGCCCTTGCCGATCACCACGACATTCTTCGCAAGCCCCGCGACGCTGAGCGCGTCCATGTTCACGCCGCCCACCGTTTGGGCGAAGGGGAAAACCGGATTCTTGCCATAATAATCCGATCCCAGCAGCCCCGATTCCTCGCCCGTGACCGCCAGGAAGACCTGGCTGCGGTCGGTCGGCCCGGCCTTCACATTGGCCTCCGCCAGCGCCACCAGCGCGGCGGTGCCGGTGGCATTGTCCACCGCGCCGTTGCAGATGTCGTCACCGTCTGGCGCGGCCTGGCAATGGCCCAGATGGTCCCAATGCGCGCTGTAAAGCACATATTCGTCGGGCCGCGACTTGCCGGGCAGCAGCGCCACGACATTCTTCGAGCTATGTTTGCGCAGATCATTGTCGAAGGAGACGTTGGCGGACACGCCGGTCAGCGGCACGGCCTTGAAGCCCTTCTGCTTGGCCGCGGCCATCTGCGCGTCGAGGTCCAGCCCCGCGCTGGCGAAGAGCGCCGCCGCCTTGTCCTTCGTGACCCAGCCGATCGCGGCCGACTGGCCCGCATTGCCGTCGGCGCTGTCGGCGACATGCTGCGCGCCGGTCCAGCTCGACTGGACGACGTTCCAGCCATAGGCGGCGGGCACCGTGTCATGCACGATGATCGCGGCGACCGCGCCCTGCCGCGCGGCTTCCTCATATTTATAGGTCCAGCGGCCATAATAGGTCATCGCCCGGCCGTTGAAGGGACCGGTCAGCCCCTGCGTCTCATAATCCGGGTCGTTGACCAGGATGACGACCGTCTTGCCCTTCACATCCAGACCGGCATAGTCGTTCCAGCCCTTTTCCGGGGCGTTGATGCCATAGCCGACGAAGACGACGGGGCTGTTCTTCAGCGCGACATGCTTTTGCGTCGTGCGATAGGTGCCGATCACCATGTCCGGGCCATAGGCGGCGGTGACGGGCGCCTTGCCGCCGGCGAAACTGAGCGCCGAGACATTCTTCGCGGTGATCTCCACCAGCGGCACGTCCTGGAACCAGCTGCCCTTGTTGCCGGGCTTGAGGCCCAGCTTGCCGAATTCGGACGCCAGCAGGGCGAGCGTCTTTTCCTCGCCCGCCGTGCCGGGCGCGCGGCCCTCATAGGCGTCGGAGGAAAGCTCTTTCACCAGCCGCTTCATCGTCTCGATCGACGGTTCGGCGGATTTCGCGGCGGTGGGTTTGGCGCGGGCGGCGACGGCCACGACCGGCGCGGACAGGGCAAGAATGGCGGCGATCGCCGCGATGGAACTGCGCATGGGGAAACCCTTTGTTTTACGAATGCGCAGGTGATGCCATCGTGCGGGTCCAAGGGCAAGCAAGGCCGTTGCCTTTGTCCGATGCTTGGCTTAGCCCTTGATCCATTGGGGTTTTCAGGGGGAATTTGGGATGGCCTGTTGGAGTAAAGCCATATTGGTGCTGTTGGCGGCCGGCGCGGCGCAGGGCGCGCTCGCGCAGGGGCAGCCCGATGCGCTGGCCAAGGCGTTCGGCGCGCGCGAGACGGTGATTTCCGCCAGCCTCTCCCCCGACGGCCAGAAGATCGCGTTGATTGCGGCGGGCGCCGGGCGGGCGACCCGCGCCTATGTGCTGGAAGCGAAGGAGGGGGCGGAGCCCAAGGTGGTCGCTTCGACCAGCGGGAATCCGGAATATCTTCAAAATTGCGGCTGGGTCTCGGCCGATCGACTCGCCTGCCAGATTTTCGGCACCCAGCGTTACGCCGACGATGTCTACAGCTTCAGCAATATCGTCGCCGTCGACGCTGGCGGCGGCGGCGCGAAGCTGCTGAGCCAGCGGCGCGGTGCCAATGCGCTGGGCTATGATTTCCGCGGCGGCGACGTGGTCGACCTGTTGCCCGACGAGGATGGCGCGATCCTGATGACGCGATCCTATGTCCCCGAAGCCAAGATCGGCAGCCTGATCGAGAAGAAGCTGGAAGGGCTGGGCGTCGACCGGATCGACACGCGCAGCGGCGGCGCGAAACGGATCGAGACGCCGCAGCCGATGGCGATCGACTATATTTCCGACGGGCATGGCGCTGTGCGCGTGATGGGGCTGCGCGAGGCCAAGGGGTCGGGCTATGACAAGGGCACTTACAAATTCCTTTACCGGCCGCTGGGCAAGTCGGGCTGGAGCGATCTGTCCACCTATGACCAGCGCGACGATAGCGGGTTCGTCCCGATCGCGGTCGATGGGCAGAAGAATATCGTCTATGGTTTCGAAAAGACCGATGGCCGCGATGCGCTGGTGACGATCGCGCTCGATCCGGGCCTGGAAAAGAAAACCCTGTTCGCACACCCGCAAGTTGATGTCGGCGGCTTGCTCCGGGTTGGACGCGATCGGCGCGTGGTCGGCGTCAGCTATGTGGTAGAGCATCGCGAGGCCGTCTATTTTGATGAACAGGTCGCCGCTCTGGTCAAATCGCTGCGCAAGGCGCTGGGCGGCAAGGCGGTCCATATTGGTGACATGAGCAAGGATGGGCAGCGTGTGCTGGTGTGGGCCGGCAGCGATGTTGATCCGGGCCAATATTATCTGTTCGACCGGGCGGCGCACAAATTGTCGCCGATTATGCCCGATCGGCCTGAACTGGTCGGCCGCTCACTCGCGACTATGCAGTCGGTCAGCTACAAGGCCGGGGACGGCACGACGATCCCCGCCTACCTCACTTTGCCGCCGGGCAAGGAAAGCGCCAAGGGCCTGCCCGCCATCGTCATGCCCCATGGCGGTCCCGAAGCGCGCGATGAATGGGGTTTCGACTGGATGGTGCAATATTATGCCGCGCGCGGTTTTGCCGTCATTCAGCCGCAATTTCGCGGCGCGGCCGGCTTTGGCGAAAAATGGCTGATGAACAATGGCTATCGTTCCTGGCGCACGGCGATCGGCGACGTGGTCGACGCCGGGCGTTGGCTGGTGGCGCAGGGCATCGCCGATCCGGCGAGGCTGACCATCGCCGGCTGGTCCTATGGCGGCTATGCCGCGCTGCAGGCGCAGGCGGTCGACCCGACCCTGTTCAAGGCGGTCGTTGCGATCGCGCCTGTCGCCGATTTCGGCGACAGGTTGCGCCGATCGCAATATAATAGCGATTATTTGACCCAGCAGCAGCGCATGGGGACGGGGCAGGAAGCCGAAGACGCCTCGCCCGCCAACCACGCCGCTGAATTTCGCGCACCGGTGCTGATGTTCCATGGCACCAACGACAATAATGTCGACATCAGCCAGGCGAAGATCATGCAGGGCAAGCTGGAAGGCTCGGGCAAGCGCAGCCGGCTGGTCGTCTACGACGGCCTTACCCATAATCTGAACGATAGCGATATTCGCGCCGACATGCTGCAACAGAGTGCGGATTTTCTGCTGGCCGCCGGAAAATGACGAAAAAGAGGGGAAGGATGACCTTCCCGCATTTTCATTTCAGTCAGGCAAAGAAAAAGGGCGGCTCCTTGCGGGGCCGCCCTTTTCTGTAATTCTGCTTTCCGAAAACCAATCAGCTTTCCGAAAACCGATCAGCGCGAATAGAATTCGACGACCAGATTGGGTTCCATCTTCACCGGATAGGGCACTTCGTCCAGCGAGGGCACGCGGACATACGTCACCTTGGCGGCGCCGTCGGGCGACACATAGTCGGGGATGTCGCGCTCGGGCAGGCCCTGCGCTTCCAGAACCAGCGCCATTTCCTGCGCCTTCTTGCCCAGGGTGATTTCGTCGCCCGGCTTCACCAGACGCGACGCGATGTTGCACTTCACGCCGTTCACATAGATGTGGCCGTGCGACACGATCTGACGGGCCGAGAAGATGGTCGGCGCGAACTTGGCGCGATAGACGACCGCGTCCAGGCGACGCTCCAGCAGGCCGATCAGGTTCTGGCCGGTGTCGCCCTTCATGCGGCTGGCTTCGAAATAGTTCTTCTTGAACTGCTTTTCGGTGATGTCGCCATAATAGCCCTTCAGCTTCTGCTTGGCGCGCAGCTGGATGCCATAGTCGGACATTTTGCCCTTGCGGCGCTGGCCGTGCTGGCCGGGGCCATATTCACGCTTGTTGACCGGGCTCTTCGGGCGACCCCAGATATTCTCGCCCATGCGGCGGTCGAGCTTATACTTGGCGCTTGTGCGCTTCGACATGATCTTTTCCTTCGATATGCAACAACGATATTCCCGGTATCGCCTGTTATCCGTGTTTCAGGGACAGGGCCGCCGCTTCACCGGGGTGCGGGGCCAATCGCGAAGGCGCGCCTATGACGGCAAGGGGTGCGCATGTCAACCCTCGACAGGGCGGGGCGGGCGGCCTAATTCCGTCCCCCATGAACCCCGAAAGCTATAGCAGCATGGCGCAGGTGCGCGCCGGTGTCGACGCGATCGACCGCCAGCTGGTCGCCCTGCTCGACCTTCGTTTCGCCCATATGCGCGCCGCTGCGCGGATCAAGCCCGATCGCGGCGCGGTGCGCGACGAAGCGCGCAAGGCGCAGGTGATCGCCAATGCCCGCGCGGAGGCCGAACGGCTGGGCGCCCCCGCCGATGTCATCGCCGACCTGTGGGAGCAACTGGTCGAAGCCTCCATCGCCTACGAAATGGACGAGTTCGACCGGACGCGGGGGTGAGCTTCGTCATTGCGAGCGCAGCGAAGCAATCCATGGGGAGCACCGGTGGATTGCTTCGCTGCGCTCGCAATGACGAATTACCTGATTTTTACCGCCCGCCCTGCGCCTGGAACCAGGGGATCATCCGCGCGATCGCATCCTCGACCCGGTCGGTGGACACGGCGAAGCTGAAGCGGATGAAGCGATGGCCGTCGACCGGATCGAAATCGATCCCCGGCGCGGTCGCCACCCCGGTTTCGCGCAGCAGCGTCTGGCAGAAGCCGAGGCTGTCATTGGTCAGGTGGCTGATGTCGGCATAGATGTAGAAGGCGCCATCGGGCGGCGCGATGCTGGCAAGGCCCAGC
Source organism: Sphingobium sp. WR1 (assembly GCF_059693745.1). Classification (NCBI taxonomy): domain Bacteria; kingdom Pseudomonadati; phylum Pseudomonadota; class Alphaproteobacteria; order Sphingomonadales; family Sphingobiaceae; genus Sphingobium; species Sphingobium sp. WR1. The sequence goes on from NZ_JCATID010000009.1 coordinate 75,418, forward strand.
GCGGGCAGGGCGTCGAGCAGCAACTGCCGGTTGCGCCGATAGCTGTCGACATGCCCCTCCAGTTCCTGCGTGCAGTCGAACGCGGTCAGCCCCGCGCGCTGCGCCAGCACCGGCGGGGTCAGGAACAGATTGCCCATCCGCGCCCGCGCCACGTCGATCAGGTCGGGCGGCACCACGATCCAGCCCAGCCGCCAGCCCGCCATGCTGTAATATTTGGAAAAGCTGTTCACGATCACCGCGTCGGGCGCATATTCCAGCATGGAGTGCGCCGGCTCGCCGAAGCTCAGGCCGTGATAGATTTCGTCGGAAATGATGCGGATGCCGCGCTCCGCGCAGACCTTCGCGATTCGCTCTAGCTCGTCGGCCGGGATGATTGTGCCGGTGGGGTTGGCGGGGCTGGCGAGGATCAGGCCATCGGGCGCGGGATCGATCCGGGCGAGCGCGTCGGCGCTGATCTGATAGCGCTCCGCCGGGCCGCAGGCGACCTCGACCGGCTCCAGATAGAGCGCCTTGAGGTTATTGCGATAGGCGACATAGCCCGGCCGCGCCGTGGCCACGCGCGCGCCGGGCCTGAACAGGCAGGTCAGCGCCAGCACGAGGCCCGGCGAAGCGCCGCAGGTCAGCAATATCTGCTCCGGGTCGACGGCGACGTCGTGCCGTTCGGCATAATGGCGGGCGATCCGCTCCTTCAGCGCCGGGCTTTCCCAATAGCCCATCGGATCGGTGTCGAGCACTTCATGCGCCACGGCGATGGCGGCGGCGGGCGCGCCGGTCGATGGCTGGCCGAATTCCATGTGCAGGATGGATCGGCCCTCGACTTCGAGGGCGTGGGCTTCGCGGCTGATGGCGATGGCGTGGAAGGGGGAGATTTCGGCTACCATGGTCGCGTGCCTATTATGCCCCGGCAACCATGTCCATGGGCGCGGCGTTCCTGCCGTCATGAACCCGACGCTGCTCACCGCCCTGCAATATTATGGTGCCGGAGCGGCGGCGCTGGCCGCGCTGGTCGTGTCGCTGAACCTGGGGCGGCGCATTACCGGATGGGCCTTCGTCCTGTTCGTCACCAGTTCGCTGGCGCTGATCGGCTGGGGGTTCCTCGACAAGGACAGCGAGGGGATCGGCTGGCAGAATGTGGCGCTGTTGGCCATCAATGTCGTGGGCGTGTGGCGCTATCTGATCTCCAAGCATGAGCCGAGGGATTAAGCCTTCTTCCGTTCGTTTCGAGCGAAGTCGAGAAACGGTCAGGGCCATTCTCTCGTTTCTCGAAACGAACGGAGGTAGTGGTCACGCCTCGCTGATCCACACCTCGACCGGCACCACATCCTGCAACAGCGCCAGCCGGATCGGCAGTTCCTCGACCGGCCCGCCCGCCAGCGCGCGGTCATAGACCGCCTTCTTTTCCGCGCCGCCGATCTGCAAAAACACATGGCGGCTCTGGAGGATCGCGTGCGCGGTCAGCGACAGGCGTTGATGCGGCGCGACGGGCGGGGTCGCGGCGATGGTCAGCGCGCTGGACGCCAGACCCTCGGCCAGTTCCCTGCCTTCGGGAAAGAGCGAGGCGGTATGGCCGTCATCGCCCATGCCCAGCAATATGATGTCGAGCGGCCAGGGCAGGTCCGCGAACACCGCCTCGACCGCCGGTTGCCCGGCATAGGCGTCGGCGGCGTCGGTCTTCATCGGCACGAAGCGCGCCGCTGCCGCCGGCCCCTGCAACAGCGTTTCGCGCACCAGTCGTTCATTGCTGTCCGGGCTGTCAGGCTCGACCCAGCGCTCGTCGACCAGCGTCACAATGACCTTGCTCCAGTCGAGCGGCGCCCTAGACAGCGCCTCCAGCACCGGCCGGGGCGAGCGGCCGCCCGACACCGCGAGGCCCGCGACACCGCGCTCGGCAATGGCTTCCGACAATAAAGTGGCGATGCGCGCGGCGATATCGGCGGCGGCCTCCGCCCCGGTGGCGAAAAGATGTTCGGTCGGCATGGCTCTCACTCGACGATTTCAGGAAGCGTGCAGATGTCGATCCATTGCGCCCCGGTCAAGGCGGCAAGCCGGTCGGGCGTCAGTTCGACCGACGTGGTGCGCGATCCTGCCGCCGGGAAGACGGTCGCGAACTCCCTTAGCGACACGTCGCAATAGATGGGCAGGGGGCTGGCCAGGCCGAAGGGGCAGACGCCGCCGACCGGATGGCCGGTAATCTCCTCCACCTCATGCCCGCCCAGCATCCGGGGCTTGGCGCCCAGCGCGGCCTTGGCCTTGCCGTTGGACAGCCGCGCGTCGCCGCGCGCGCAGACCAGCACGACCGTCTCCCCGACGCGCAGCGACAATGTCTTGGCGATCCGCGCCGGTTCGACGCCCAGCGCGGCGGCCGCCTCGATCACCGTCGCGGTGCTGACGCCCTGGTCGATGATCGCCACATCGGGCGCTTTCTCCGCGAAGAAGGCGCGGACGCTTGCCTCGCTCATGAACCCCGCAAGTCGCTCAGCTTGCGTTCCCAGGCGAGCGCATGGGTGACGATCTGGGTGAGGTCGGCATAGCGCGGCTGCCACGGAAATTCAGCCATGATCGCGCGATTGTCCGAAATCAGCGAATCCGGGTCGCCGGCGCGGCGGCCTTCCAGCCGGCGGTCGATGGTCATGTTGGTGACGCGATCCACCGCATCCAGCACCTCCAGCACGGAAAAGCCCCGGCCATAGCCGCAATTGAGCAGATAATTCTGCTCAGGCTTCGCGATCAGCGCCTCCAGCGCCAGAACATGCGCATTGGCGAGGTCGGTGACATGGATATAGTCGCGCACGCCGGTGCCGTCGGGCGTGTCGAAATCGGTGCCGAAGACGGAGACATGGCTGCGCTTGCCCAGCGCCGCCTCGACCGCGACCTTGATCAGGTGCGTCGCCCCCGCCGTCGACTGGCCGGTGCGGCCTTCGGGGTCCGCGCCCGCGACGTTGAAATAGCGCAGCGCGCAGAAGTTGATCGGATGCGCCGCCGCGACGTCGCGCAGCATATATTCGGTCATCAGCTTCGACATGCCATAGGGATTGATCGGCCGCTGCAGCGTCGTTTCCTTCACCGGGCTTTCCTCGGGAATGCCATAGGTCGCGGCGGTCGAGGAGAAGATGAAGTGCGGCACGCCCACCGCCACTGCGCTTTCGATCAGGTCGCGGGTCTTGGCGCTGTTATTGTGATAATATTTCAGCGGGTTCTCGACCGATTCCGGCACTACCACCGATCCGGCGAAATGCATGATCGCCTTCACATCATGGTCGCGCAAGGTCGCCTGCACCAGCGGCTGGTCGGCAATGTCGCCCTGCACGAAGGCAACGCCGTCGGGCACGGCGAAGCGGAAGCCCGTGACCAGATTATCGATCACCACCACGCCATAGCCGGCATCCTTCAGCGCCAGCACCGCATGACTGCCGATATAGCCGGCACCGCCCGTAACCAGGACCGTAGGCTTGCTCATAAGAAAAAAGGTCTCCCCGGAGATGTCCGGGGAGACCTAATACAGAAGCGTTACGATTTACAAATCAATCATGCTGCAGCGCGGGATGGAACGGGGCGATAGAAGGTCGCGCCGTTGGCGGCCATCTCCCGCAACTGTGCCGTGGGTGCGAAACGCGCGCCATGGGCGGCCGCCAGCCTGTCCAGCGTGGCCACGACGTTCGCGATGCCGACCGTGTCCATGTGACTGAACGGCCCGCCGGTATAGGGCGCGAAGCCCCAGCCGAAGATCGCGCCGATATCGCCATCCTCGGGCGTTTCCAGCACGCCTTCCTCGAAACAGCGGGCGCATTCGATCAGCTGGCGATAGAGGAGCCGTTCCTTGACCGCCTCGACATCGGGCTGCGCGGCCGCGCGGGGGAACATCTCGCCCAGCACGGGCGACAGATGCTTCTTCGCGCCTTCGGGATAGTCGTACCAGCCCTTGCCATTCTTGCGGCCCAGGCGCCCGGCCTCGACCATCTTCACCATGATGTCGTCCGACCCCTGGGGAACATAGGCGTCGCCCAATTCCTTCTTCGCCGCCGTCATGATCTTCCAGCCCAGTTCGATCGACACCTCGTCGCTGACCGCCAGCGGGCCGGTCGGCATACCGAGCTGCTTGCCGGCATTTTCGATCAGCGCCGGATTGACGCCTTCGCCGACCAGTTCCGCGCCTTCCTGCACATAGGTGCCGAAGCTGCGCGAGGTATAGAAGCCGCGGCTGTCATGCACGACGATCGGCGTCTTCTTGATCTGCGCGACGAAGTCGAGCGCCTTGGCGATCGCGGCCGGGCCGGTCTTCTCGCCCAGGATGATCTCGACCAGCGGCATCTTCTCGACCGGCGAGAAGAAATGGACGCCGATGAAATTCTCGGGCTTGCTCCAGGCCTGCGCCAGCTTCGTGATCGGCAGGGTGGAGGTGTTGGACCCGAAGATGGTGTCCGCGCCCAGCACGGCTTCGACCTGTTTGGTTACTTCCGCCTTGATCGCGACATCCTCGAACACCGCCTCGATCACGAAGTCCGCGCCGGCGAGCGCGGCATAGTCGGTCGTCGGGGTCACGCGGGCCAGCGACTCCGCCATCTTTTCGGGCGTCATGCCCTTGCCCAGGCGCTTCTTCAGCACCTCCTCGACATGGGCCTTGCCCTTTTCGGCATAGGCCTGATCGCGGTCGAACAGCACGACTTCCATGCCCGCCTGGGCCGCGACGGTGGCGATGCCCGCACCCATCATGCCCGCGCCCAGCATGGCCAGCTTCTTGGTCGGCGCCTTCGGCTCGTCCTTGGGACAGCGCGCGCCGCGTTCGGCGGCCTGCTTGTTGACGAAGAGGGTGCGGATCATGTTCGAAGCCTGCGGATCGGCTGCGACCTTGGCGAAATATTTGCTCTCGACCTGGATCGCCCGATCCATCGGCAGGGTGATGCCTTCATAGACGGCCGACAGCAGGGCGATCGGCGCGTTCATGTTGCGCTGGGTCTGCTTCAGCGTCATCGGCAGTGCGCCCGCCATGGTCTGGACGAAGGCGGGGTTGAAGCCGCCCGCGCCGCCCGGCACCTTATAGCCCTTCACGTCCCAGGGCTGGGTGTTGGCGGTCGGGTTGGCCTTCACCCATTCGCGCGCGGCAGCAACAGCCGTGCCCTGCGGCACGACCTGATCCACGACCTTCAGCATCGCGGCTTCGGCGGGACGGAACAGCTTGCCCTGGAGCATGTACATGAGCGACGCCTGCACGCCCATGACGCGCGGCAGGCGCTGTGACCCGCCGCCGCCGGGGAAGAGGCCGATCAATATTTCGGGCAGGCCCAATTGCGTCTTCGGGCTGTCACCCACGATACGGCGATGGCAGGCCAGCGCCAGTTCGAAGCCGCCGCCGACACAGGTGCCCTCGATCGCGCAGGCGATCGGCTTGCCGCTGGTTTCGAGGCGGCGGAACAGCGCGTTCAGCACGAATACCTTGTCGAAGATGGCGGCGGGGGCAGGGCGTTCGCCCGTGCCGGTCGCCAGCATCGACCCGAAATATTTGAGGTCCATGCCGGCCATGAAGCCGCTGTCCTTGCCCGACGCGATGACCGCGCCCTTGATGCCATCCTCGGACGCGATGCGCGTGATCGCGGCGTCGAGATCGGAAAGAAAATCCGGGCCGATGACGTTCATCGACTGCCCGGGCACGTCGATGGTCAGGGTGGCGATGCCGTCGGCGTCGATGTCGAATGCGATGGTGTTCATAGTCCTGTGTCCTACTCCTTTAGCCCCTCCCCTTCAGGGGAGGGGTTGGGGTGGGGGCTAGCCTCTTGGGGCGGTGCATGGGAAAGCCCACCCCTAACCCCCTCCCGCTCGCGGGAGGGGGAATGAATGCGTCAGATACGTTCGATGATGATGCCGGTGCCCATGCCCGCGCCGACGCACAGGTTGATGAGCGCGGTACCCTTGCCGGACCGCTCCAGCTCGTCCAGCGCGGTGCCCAGCACCATCGCGCCGGTCGCGCCCAGCGGATGGCCCATGGCGATCGCGCCGCCATTGACGTTGATCTTGCCATGGTCGAGGTCCATCGCCTGCATGTAGCGCAGCACGACCGAGGCGAAGGCCTCATTGAGTTCCCACAGGTCGATGTCGCTCTGGCTCATGCCCGCGCGGGCGAGCAGCTTGCCGGCGACGAATTCCGGCCCGGTCAGCATGATCAGCGGCTCCGACCCGATCGACGCCATGGCCTTGATCTTCGCGCGGGCTTTAAGCCCATATTTCTCGCCCATATCCTTGTTGCCGACCAGCACGGCCGCCGCGCCGTCGACGATGCCGCTGCTGTTGCCGGCATGATGGACATGGTTGACCTTCTCCAGTTCAGGATAGCGGAGCAGGGCGACGGTGTCGAAGCCCGGCATATCCTCGCCCAGCGCGGCAAAGCTGGGTTTCAGGCTGCCCAGCGACTGCATTGTCGCGTCGGGACGCATATGCTCGTCATGGTCCAGAACGACCCGGCCGATCACGTCCTTCACCGGCACGATCGACTTTTTGAAGCGGCCTTCGTCCCATGCCGCCTTGGCGCGCTTCTGGCTTTCCACCGCATAGGCGTCGGCCTCGTCGCGGCTGATGCCGAATTTGGTGGCGATCACGTCGGCGCCGATGCCTTGCGGCGCGAAATAGGTCTTGTAAGCGACCGCCGGGTCCATTGCCCAGGCGCCGCCGTCCGACGCCATCGGCACGCGGCTCATCGATTCGACGCCGCCGCCGATCGCGAACATCGCCTCGCCCGAAAAGACCTTGGCGGCGGCCATGTTCACTGCCTCCAGGCCCGACGCGCAGAAACGGTTGATCTGCACGCCCGGCACGGTCTGGGCATAATCGGCGTTGAGCACCGCGACACGGGCGATATCCGCGCCCTGTTCGCCGACCGGGCTGACGCAGCCCAGGATCACGTCGTCCACGTCCGCCGTGTCGATCTGGTTGCGGTCGCGCACCGCTTCCAGCACCTGCGTCGCCAGCTGGATGGGGGTGATTTCGTGCAGCGAGCCATCGGCCTTGCCCCGGCCACGCGGCGTCCTGACGGCGTCGTAAATATAGGCTTCCATGTTCATTCCCTCTCCGTGGGGGTCATTCCGGCGCTTCGCCAAATGGATGTGACATGCCGTGAATGTATTTACGTTTACGTAAAGTGCAAGTCTCTATTGCGATCCGTTCGCCGCGGCGGCCCTGCCGTAACGGCAGCCGCAATCCATTGATGCAAAACGCGCCGCAACTGTCCAGATCGCTGTCGTGTTTACCCCCTTTTATCGTGCGAATCTCCTGACTTTCTTCGCGGCGCCGGCCTGTCCGCCCAGGGTCGGGAGTCCGTCGTGCGGTCAGCCGAAGCAGCGGCCGGACATAGAAGCGTTGCGCCTTCGTCCCCGGGGTCTATATCCCCCACTCATGGACAGCGTGACCGAAGCCCCGACCCGACAGCCCCCGTCACCTTTCTCCATTCCCACCTTCCGCGCCATCTGGACCGCCAGCCTCGCCTCCAACTTCGGCGGCCTGATCCAGTCGGTCGGCGCGGCCTGGATGATGACCTCGCTCTCCGCCTCGCCCTTGCTGATCGCACTGGTGCCGGCGGCGACCACGTTGCCGATCATGCTGCTGTCGCTGTGGGCCGGGGCGGTCGCCGACAATCTCGACCGGCGCCAGGTGATGATCGCCTGCCAGTCCGCCATGTTGCTGACGTCGGCGCTGCTGGCGGCGACGGCCTGGGCCGGGCTGATGACGCCCTGGCTGCTGCTGGGCTTCACCTTCGCGATCGGCTGCGCGACCGCGATCAACGGTCCGGCCTGGCAGGCGTCGGTCGGCGACATGGTGCCGCGCGACCAGTTGCCGAGCGCCGTGGCGATGAATTCGATGGGTTTCAACCTGGCCCGCAGCGTCGGCCCGGCGCTGGGCGGTATCATCGTCGCGGCGGCGGGCGCGGCGGCCGCCTTCCTGGTCAATGCGCTCAGCTATCTTGGCCTGCTTACCGTGCTGGCGCGATGGCGGCCCGACCTGCCGCCCAAGCTGTTGCCGCGCGAGCGGTTGGGCGTCGCGATGGTGGCGGGCGTGGGCTATGTGGCCGCGTCGCCGAAGATCAAACGGGTGTTGCTGCGCGGCGGCGCGTTCGGCCTCGGCGCCAGCGCCGTGTCGGCGCTGATGCCGCTGGTGGCGCGCGATCTGCTGGGCGGCGGCGCGCTGACCTTCGGCGTCACCAGCGGCGCGTTCGGCTTCGGCGCGGTGCTGGGCGCGCTGTCGAGCCGCCATCTGCGCGCGCGCTTTGCGATCGAGACGATCGTGCGGTTCGCAGGGCTGGCGCTGGCGCTGGGCACGGCGCTGACGGGCGTGAGCGGCTGGCTGGCGCTGGCGATGCTTGGCTATATGCTGGCGGGGGCCGGCTGGGTGCTGGCGCTGTCGACCTTCAACGTGTCGGTGCAGATGTCCGCGCCCCGCTGGGTTGTGGCGCGTGCGGTCGCGCTCTACCAGATGACCGCCTTTGGCGGCATGGCCGCCGGCGCCTGGCTGTTTGGCTGGGTGGCGGAGCATCATGGTGTCGTCACCGGCCTCTATGCCGCCGCGGCGGCGCAGTTCGCCTCGGCCATGTTGGGGCTGTGGCGACCGCTGCCCCAGACCGGCAACGACAATCTCGATCCGCGCGACGACTGGCAGGAGCCGGACACCGCTGTCCCGGTCGAGCCGCGCAGCGGGCCGATCGTCATCACCATCGAATATCGCATCCCGCCCGGATCGGTCGTGCCCTTCCTGACCGCCATGAGCGAGCGCCGTCGCATCCGGCGTCGCGATGGCGCCCATGGCTGGCAATTGCTGCGCGATCTGGGCGAATCCGACCTCTGGGTCGAACGCTATCATGTGTCGACCTGGCTCGATTATGTCCGCCACAATCAGCGGCGCACCGTCGCCGACATCGCCAACAGCGACGCGATTCATGCGCTGCACGCCGGCCCGGAAGCGCCGGTCGTCCATCGCCGGCTGGAGCGGCAGACCGGATCGCTGCCGATCAGCCGCGCGCCCGACGCGCGCGAGATGGGCGACGGCCTGACCGATCCGACCCGATCAAGCTGAACTCAGGCCGGCGTCACCGACCGTCCGCCCGCCAGATCCTCCGGCGTGTCGATATCGTGCAGGATCGCGCCCGTCGTTTCGATCTGGAGGCCGTGGCTCAGCAACGCGCGTGCGCCCTGGTCGCCCTTGAGCGCCAACAGTTCGGGGAAATGCTTGCGGCCGATGAAGGCGGGCGGGGAGGAGGAGAAGCCGTCGGTGCTGGCCACCACCGATCGGACATCCTCCGCCGCCATGCAGATGCGGTTATAATGGCTGGGCGGCACGTCGGGCATGTCGGCCAGGCAGATCAGGATGCCGCGAATGCGCTGGATCGGCATCACATGCTCGACCGCGCGGATGATGCTGCCCGATATGCCGTCCTCCGGGCGGTCATTGACCAATATGCTGTAGCCGCGCCGGTCGAGCTTGCGATGGAGCACCGGCGCCAGCTCGATCGGGCGCACGACCGCGACCAGTTCGGCGAAGGCCATGGACGCCACCGTTTCCAGCGTGTGCGCCGCCACCGGCTTGCCGCGCAGGTCCGCCATCAGCTTGTCTTCCTCGCCGAAGCGGGACGATGTGCCGGCCGCCAGCAGGACGGCCGCGATACGTTCAGTGCGCATGGCGTGTAAAACGGACTGGCATTATTTTGTTTGCGACCTCTTTTGGCTCCGATGTGCCACTAGCGCGATCTTGTGTCCAGCGGGGCCAAAAGGGCTGGCCATAGCGGAACCGAGTCGCCATATGCGGGGCCAACAGCATAAGGAGTGGCCCTGTTCATGGCATATGACCTCGATGCCGAAACCGTCGGCGAAGGCAAGGAACCGGTTCCGGCCGATGTCAGCGAAGCGATCCGCACGCTGATCCGCTGGGCGGGCGACGCGCCGGAGCGCGAAGGCCTGCTGGAAACGCCCGAACGGGTGGCGCGGGCATGGAAGGAATATTGCCGCGGCTATGATGACGATCCGGGCTATCATCTCTCCCGCATCTTCCATGAAGTGGGCGGCTATGACGATGTCGTGCTGCTGAAGGACATTCCGTTCCAGTCGCATTGCGAACATCATATGGCGCCGATCATCGGGCGGGCGCATATCGCCTATCTGCCCGGCCAATATGTGGTGGGCATATCGAAGCTCGCCCGCGTGCTGCACGCCTTCGCCAACCGGCTCCAGGTGCAGGAGCGGCTGACGTCGGAAGTCGCCAACTGCATCTGGGAAAATCTGAAGCCCCAGGGCGTCGCCGTCGTGATCGAGGCGACCCATGGCTGCATGACCGGGCGCGGCGTGCGCACCCCCAATGTCATGATGAAGACCAGCCGTATGCTGGGCGTGTTCCGCGACGATGTGAAGTCGCGCGAGGAAGTGCTGAAGCTCATCGCCTCATGAACGAAGCGGAGGAGCCTGCCTATCGGCCGCTCGGCAAGGCGCGGGAGGACGCAAAGCCCGTCGGCGCACCGCTGGCGCAGAAGCGGCTTGCGCTCGTCACCGGCGGGCACCGGCGGCTGGGCGGCATCATCGCGGCGGCGCTGGCCAGAGCGGGCCATTCGCTCGCCATCCATGGCAGCCATGATACCCGGCTCGATTCCCATCTGGCGCTGGCCTTCGAGGAGGAGAAGACCGAATGGGACGGCTTCGTCGTCGATTTCGCCGATCCCGAAGGGGCGGAGGAACTGGTGGCGATGGTGGCCGAGCGTTTCGGCCGTCCGCCCGACATTCTAGTCAACAGCGCCGCCATCTTCGGCCAGGACCGGCTGGACACGGTGAGCGCGGACGATCTGATGCGCCATTATGCGGTCAATTGCGCGGCGCCGACGATGCTGACCAAGGCATTTGCGACCGTACCGGCGGGCGTGGGCGATCGTTGCATCGTCAACATCCTCGACCAGCGGATCGACCATCCCCATTCGGACCAGCTGGCCTATACGCTCTCGAAGCTGGCGCTCGCCGGCCTGACGCGCACCAGCGCCCATAGCCTGGCGCCGAAAGTCCGGGTCAATGCGGTGGCGCCGGGCCTGACGATCGCGACGCCCGACTATGACGAGGCGCAGATGGAGCGGCTGGGTGCGATGATGCCGCTGGCGCGCCTGCCCAGGGCGGAGGAGATCGCGCAGGCCGTGCTCTATCTGGTGAACGCGACCGCCGTCACCGGCCAGACCCTCTATGTCGACGGCGGCGCGCACCTCAAAAGCTATGATCGGGATTTCATGCATCTGTGCCGATAGCATTGGCGCAAATGCGATGACTTGGGGCTGGTGAAGCGTTGGCCTTCCCCATAAAGGGGTCCCGAACGGATTAAGGGAGTTGGCGATGACCTATGAAACGATCCTGGTCGAACAGCGCGACGCGGTGACGCTGATCACGCTCAACCGGCCGCAGGCGCTGAACGCGCTCAACAGCCATGTGCTGGCCGACCTCAGCGCCGCCTTCGCCGCCTATGACGCGGACCCGACCCAGCTTTGCGCCGTCCTGACCGGCAGCGGGGAAAAGGCGTTCGCGGCGGGCGCCGACATCAAGGAAATGGTCGAGAAGGACTCCGCCGACTTCTTCCTCCAGGATTTCTTCTCCGGCTGGCAGACCGGCGTGGTCGCGACCCGCAAGCCGTGGATCGCGGCGGTGCAGGGCTTTGCGCTGGGTGGCGGCTGCGAACTGGCGATGATGGCGGATTTCATCATCGCGGGCGACACGGCGAAATTCGGTCAGCCCGAAATCAAGCTGGGCGTCGGTCCGGGGATGGGCGGGTCGCAACGCCTGACCCGCGCCGTGGGCAAGGCCAAGGCGATGGAAATGTGCCTGACCGGCCGGATGATGGACGCCGCGGAGGCCGAGCGCTCCGGGCTGGTGAGCCGCATCGTCCCGGCCGCCGACCTGCTGGACGAGGCGCTCAAGACCGCCGCGACCATCGCGTCGATGCCGCCCATGGCCGCGATGATGAACAAGGAAATGGTCAACATCGCGTTCGAGACGGGCCTTGCCCAGGGGCTGCTGACCGAGCGCCGCCTGTTCCAGATTCTGACCGCGACCGAAGACAAGAAGGAAGGCATGACCGCCTTCGTCGAAAAGCGGCCCGGCGTCTGGAAGGGCCGCTGATCGCCGAGCAGCCTGCAATCATCTCGACTGGAGTCTTCGCGATTACTCAGCATTAAACCTCCGTTCGCTTCGAGCGAAGTCGAGAAGCGGCCAGTACAGCGCTTTTTGTTTCTCGACACGCTCGAAACGAACGGAAGATGTTTGCTTACTTCCCCTCCAGCATCTCGATCATCAGCGAGAAGTCGCGGCCGGCCTCGCCGCGATTGGCAAGCATCTGGTAAAGCGCTTCGGCGGCATTACCCATCGGCGCCGCAGCCTCCACCGAAGCGGCGGCTTCGGTCGCCAGCTTCAGATCCTTCAGCATCAGCCCGACCGTGAAGCCGCCCTGATAGCCATTGTCGGCCGGCGTCTGCGGGCCGACGCCGGGGACGGGGCAATAGCTGGTCATCGACCAGCTCTGGCCCGACGAGACGCTGCTGATGTCGTAGAAGGTCTGGGGATCGAGGCCCAGTTTCTTCGCCATGGCGAAGCTTTCGCAGGTGGCGACCATGGTTGCGCCCAGCAGCATATTGTTGCAGATCTTGGCCGCCTGCCCATTGCCCGCGCCGCCGGCATGGATCACCGCTTTGCCCATGGCGCTCAGGATCGGCTTGGCCTTGGCGAAGGCCGTATCCGCGCCGCCGACCATGAAGGTGAGCGTGCCGCCATTGGCCGCCGCGATGCCGCCGGACACAGGGGCATCGACCATCTCGAAGCCCTTGGCGCTCGCCGCCTCGATCACGCGGCGGGCGGTGGCGACGTCGATGGTGGAGCAGTCGAGGAACAGCGCGCCGGGCTTCGCCGCGTCGAACACCTGTTCGCCATAGACGCTTTCGACATGCTTGCCGGCGGGCAGCATCGTCACCACGGCGTCGGCGCCGGTGACGGCATCGGCCGCGCTGGCCGCCCGGGCGGCGCCATGGCTTTCCGCCTTGGCCAGTGCGTCTTCCGACAGGTCGAAGGCGCGGACGGCATAGCCGTTCTTCAGCAGATTGGCGGCCATGCCGCCGCCCATGTTTCCAAGGCCGATAAAGGCGATCGTCTGGGTCATGTTCCGGGCTTCCTCTCTCAGATATATCTCAGACGCGGATCGCGGCGGCTTCCGGCAGCGGCGTCCATTGCTTTTCCGGCGGCAGCGGCGCGAAGATCGCATCGATCATCGCGTCGGTCGCTTCTTCCAGCGTGGGCGGGTTCCAGCTTGGCGCATTATCCTTGTCGAAGATCACGGCGCGCACGCCCTCGACGAAATCGGGCCGTCGGATGATCGCGCAGGCAAGGCCGAACTCCATCGCCATATTGTCGGCGAAGTCGGTCTTCCCGGCGCCCTCGGCCAGTTGGCGCAGCGCGACCTTGATCGTCTGGGGCGACTTGGTGGCGAGCACGGCCAGTTGCTTCGTGGCCCATTCCCCGCCATCGGCCGTGAGCGCGGCGACGATCTCCTCGGCCTTGTCGGAGGCAAACAGCCGGTCGATCTCGTCGCGATGCGCCGCCAGTTTCGACGGCGGCGGCGCTTCCGCATTTTCGTCCAATATCTCGCCCAGACCCAGCGGATCGGCCAGAATGCGGGCCTTGATCGCGTCGAGCCTGTCGGAAGCGATATAATGGGTCGCGATGCCGATCGCGGCGCAATCCGCTCCGTCGATCCGCGATCCGGTCGCCGCCAGCCAGGCGCCGGTCCGGCCGGGCAGGCGCGGCAGGAACCAGCCGCCGCCCACGTCGGGGAACAGGCCGATTCCGGTTTCGGGCATGGCGAAGGTCGTGCGCTCGGTCGCGATACGGAAGCGGGCGGGGAGGGAGATGCCGACGCCGCCGCCCATGACGATGCCGTCGATGAAGGCCGCGATCGGCTTGGGGTAGACGAACAGCAGATGGTTCATCCGATATTCGAGGGTGAAGAAACGCTCCGCCTCGACGCAGTCCGCCTTGGCGCTGTTGGCGATCAGCGCGATGTCGCCGCCCGCGCAGAAGCCCCGTCCTTCACTATGGTCGATCATCACCGCGATGACGCTGTCGTCCCGCGCCCAGCCGAGCAGCGCGTCGTTGATGGCGTCGCACATTTCCGGCGTCAGCGCATGGATCGCCTTGGGCCGGTTGAGCCGGATGCGACCGACGCCATTTTCGATGAAGGTCAGAACCTGGTCTGTCATATCTGCTCCTCAAATCCGTTCGGTTCGAGCCTGTCGAGAACTTTGCGGCCGGTTCTCGACAAGCTCGAACCGAACGGCAGGAAAGTCATTGCCGCAGCATGTCCCGCGCCACGATCATCCGCATGATCTGGTTGGTGCCTTCCAGGATCGAATGCACCCGCAGGTCGCGCCAGAAGCGCTCGATCGGATAGTCCATCAGATAGCCGTAGCCGCCATGGAGTTGCAGTGCGCGGTCGACCACCGACGATCCGGTGTCGGTGGCAAGTCGTTTCGCCATCGCGGCGAAGCGGGTCTTGTCCGGTGCATTCTCCGTCACCTTGACCGCGGCGGCATAAAGCAGGGTGCGGGCCGCCTCCAGTTCGGTCTGCATGTCGGCCAGCATGAACTGGGTATTTTGGAAATCGGCGATGGACTGGCCGAACTGCTTGCGGTCCTTGGTATATTGCACCGCCTCGTCGATGCACCGCTGCGCGCCGCCCAGCGAGCAGGCGCCGATATTGAGCCGGCCGCCATCCAGCCCCATCATCGCGATGCGGAAGCCTTCGCCTTCGCCGCCGACCAGATTGTCCACCGGCACGCGCACGCCGTCGAAATTGACCTGCGCGGTGGGTTGCGAATGCCAGCCCAGCTTGCGCTCCTGCGCGCCGAAGCTGACGCCGGGCATGTCCTTTTCGATGACCAGGCAAGAGATGCCCTTGGGGCCGTCCTCTCCGGTGCGGACCATGACGACATAGACCTCATTCTCGCCGCCGCCGGAGATGAATTGCTTGGAGCCGGTGACGACATAATGGTCGCCATCCCTGACCGCGCGGGTCTTGAGGCTGGCCGCATCGGAGCCTGCGCCCGCCTCCGTCAGGCAATAACTTGCCATGCGCGCCATGGGGACGAGGTCGGGCAGATATTTGTCCTTCACCGCCTGCGACCCGAAGCGGTCGATCATCCAGGCGCCCATATTGTGGATCGAGATGAAGGCGCTGGTCGAGGGGCAGCCATAGGCCATCGCCTCCATGATCAGCGCCGCCTCCAGCCGCCCCAGGCCGATCCCGCCGGCCGCTTCCGACACATAGATGCCGCCGAAGCCCAGTTCCGCCGCCGCGCGGATCGTGTCGCGGGGGAAGATATGCTTCTCGTCCCATTCGCCTGCGTGGGGCGTGATGGCGTCCGCGGTGAAGCGCCGCGCCATCTCCTGGATCGCGCGCTGGTCGTCGGTCAGGTCGAATTGGGTCATGATGACTTGCCCATGCAAAAAATTCCATCCATTAACGCGGCATTGGAATGGATCGTCAACCTTGCGTCTACATCCTTGCCAGCGGGCGTCACGGCATCATCTATATCGGGGTCACGTCCGACCTGATGGCGCGCCTGCATCAGCATCGCTCCAGCATGATCGACGGATTCACGTCGCGCTATGGCGTGAAGCGGCTGGTTCATTTCGAGGTCGCCGATACGATGGAAGTGGCGATTTCACGCGAGAAGCGGTTGAAGGCTTGGCGGCGCGACTGGAAGGTCGCGTTGATCGAGAAGGAAAATCCCTTCTGGGAATATCGGGCCATCATGCTGGGTTTTGAGCCTTTGCCGTAGAGACAATGGATGCTGACTTTCGTCAGCATGACGGGAAGGGGAGGAGGGCAGTGCCTCCCCCCATCCCCTCACCCCATGGTCGGGATGACGAAGGCGTTCGCCGCGTCGCCCACCCCGCCGTCGGGCCAGCGCTGGGTGATGGTCTTGACCTTGGTCCAGAACTTCACGCCTTCCATGCCGTGCTGGTTGGTGTCGCCGAAGGCCGAACGCTTCCAGCCGCCGAAGCTGTGATAGGCGACCGGCACCGGGATCGGCACGTTGATGCCGACCATGCCGACATTGACGCGCGCCGCGAACTCCCGCGCGGCATGGCCGTTGCGGGTGAAGATAGCGACGCCATTGCCATATTGATGCTGGCTGGGGAGGGCGAGCGCCTCCTCAAAGCTCTCCGCTCGCACCATCTGGAGCACGGGGCCGAAAATCTCTTCCCTGTAGGAACGCATGGTCGGCTTCACATGGTCGAACAAGGTCGGGCCGACAAAGAAGCCTTCCTCATGGCCTTGCAGCTTGAAACCACGGCCGTCGACCACCAGTTCGGCGCCTTCATCGACGCCCATCTGGATATAGCTTTCGATCTTCGCCTTGTGCGCGGCGGTGACGACCGGACCATAATGGGCTTCGGGATCGGTCGACACGCCGACACGTAGAGCCTCGATCGCCGGGATCAGCTTTTCACGCAGCGCGATCGCCGTCTTCTCACCCACCGGGGTCACGACGGGGAGCGCCATGCAGCGCTCGCCCGCCGACCCGAAGGCGGCGCCGGCCAGGTCGTTCACCACCTGGTCGAGGTCCGCGTCCGGCATGACGATGCCATGATTCTTCGCGCCGCCCATGGCCTGCACGCGCTTGCCGTTGTCGACGCCGCGCTTGTAGACATAATGGGCGATGTCGGACGAACCGACGAAGCTGATCGCACCGATATCGGGATGGTCGAGGATCGCGTCGACCATCTCCTTGTCGCCCTGGACGACCTGAAGAATGCCTTCGGGCAGGCCGGCTTCCAGGAAGAGTTCGGCAAGGCGGACGGGCACCGATGGGTCGCGTTCCGAGGGCTTGAGGATGAAGGCGTTGCCGGTGGCGATGGCGACGCCCGACATCCACAGCGGGATCATGCCGGGGAAGTTGAAGGGCGTGATGCCCGCGCCGATGCCGATCGGCTGGCGGAAGCTGTAGACGTCGATGCCCGGACCCGCGCCCTGGGTATATTCGCCCTTCAGCACATGGGGGATGCCGCAGCAGAATTCGATGACCTCCAGCCCGCGCTGAATGTCGCCCTTCGAGTCCGCGATCACCTTGCCATGTTCGGAGCTGAGTAGGTGCGCCAGCTCGTCCATATGCTTTTCGACCAGCGCCTTGAAGTTGAACATGACGCGGGCGCGGCGCTGTGGATTGACGGCAGCCCAGGCGGGCTGCGCCTTCTTCGCGGCTTCGACGGCCTTGTCGAGAAGCGCGGCGTCGCCGAGCGCGACGCGGGCCTGCACGCTGCCATTATTGGGATCGAACACGTCGCTGGTGCGCGTCGGCGCGGCGTCATGGGCGAAAGCGAGCTTGTGCGAAATTTCACGCATCGGGAGTTGTCCTTTCATTGGCCTCTCCTTGGTTGCCGTCTTTTAGACCTCCGGCGTTATTGCAAGCAACAGCGGACTATTGCATGGCGATGCTGCAATTATGCAGCGGCAAGGGGCGGCATGTTCGACTGGGATGACCTCCGCGTGTTTCTGGCGGTGGCGCGGGCGCGGAAGGTCGCGCCGGCGGCACGGGCGCTGGGGATCGACGCGACGACCATCGCGCGGCGGCTGGCGCGACTGGAAAAGGCGCTCGACGCCGAATTGTTCGAGATGGGAGCGGGCGAACGGTCGCTGACGTCGCGCGGGCAGGAGTTGCTGGGCCATGCCGAAGCGGCGGAGAGCGCGGCGCTGGCGGCGATCGAGCAGGTGAACGGGCAGGAACGCAAGCTCAGCGGCCAGGTCAGGCTGTCGGTGGCGGAGGGTTTCGGCACCTGGGTGCTCGCGCCGGGGATGGGCGATTTCAACCGACGGCATCCGGGCATCCGCCTCGACATCATCACCGCATCGGGCTTCCTCAATCCCTCCAAGCGTGAAGCCGACATGGCGGTGATGCTGGCGCGGCCGCAGCGCGGACGGCTGACGGTGCGGCGGCTGGGCGACTATCGGCTGCATCTCTATGCGTCGCCCGCCTATCTGGAGCGGGTCGGCCGGCCGGGCCGGGCCGCCGACCTGCGCGACCATACGCTGATCGGCTATGTGCCGGAATTCATCTTCTCTCCCGAACTCGACTATCTGGACGAGGTGGAAGCGGGGCTGGAGGCCAATTTGCGATCGACCAGCATCATCATGCAGCAGCGGATGATCGCCGAAGGCGCCGGGATTGGCGTGCTGCCCGATTTCATAGGCCGGCGCGATCCCGGCCTGATGCCACTGATGTCCGATCGGGTGGAGATCATACGCAGTTTCTGGCTGGTCATGCAGGGCGACATGCGGCGGCTGGCGCGGATCGGCGCGGTAGCCGATTGGTTGCAGGAAAGGGTCGATATCTTAAAGTCAATCGACGTGGCCTCTCGACCTCGCTAAGGGAGTCGCGATGGATAGAGAGCGGTCGCATTTCGCCCATGCAGCATAAGCCCAAGCGCAGCCGGGCAATCGCCCTGCCCAGCGGTGAATTTCGCGCGCGGGCAACGGAATATCTGGATTTTCTCGCCGCCTGGGTGAAGAAGCCGCGCCAGACCGCCTCGGTCGTGCCGTCGAGCCGCTATCTCGCGCGGCTGATGGTGGCGCAGATCGATCCGCAGGACGGCCGCGTGCTGGAACTGGGCGGGGGGACCGGCGTCTTCACCCGCGCCATCCTGGAAACCGGCCTGCCGCCCGAAAAGCTGGAAGTGGTGGAGATCAACCCCGCCTTCGCGCGCGGCCTTCGTCGCCATTTCCCTCATGTCTCGGTGCTGGAAACCCCGGCGCAGATCGTGTCGACCGCGACGGCTGGCGAGCCGGGCGACTATCAGACGGTGGTGAGCGGCCTGCCGCTGCTGGCGATGGACCGGCGGATGCATGTCGACATCCTGTCCGAAGCCTTCCGCATGTTGAAGCCGGGTGGCAGCTTCGTGCAATTCACTTATTCCATGCGCCCGCCGGTCAATCGCGAACTGCTGGATGCGTTGGACCTGGACGTCGTGCGCGCCGGCCAGACGGTGCGCAACTTCCCGCCGGCGACGGTCTTCCGCTTCTTTCGCCGGGGCGAATAGCACGAACAGGAAAAAGGGGCGCGCGTCGGACGACGCGGCCCCTTTCGTTTGTCAGTAGAAGGCGCCGTAGATCACATCGACGATCTTGCGCGTGCGGGTGCGGACGAGCAGCAGGTCGGGGCCATAGCGCACCCAGCGATAGCCATAGGGCGGCGCGCCGACGCCCAGATAGCTGTAATCATTGTAATAATAGCGCGACGACAGGAAGATCGTCGGCAGCAGCAGGCCAATGGTCCAGCGGCGATAGCGATATCCGTGCGGATATTGGAAGCCGGGCCGGTGGATCGGTTTGAAA
Organism: Sphingobium sp. WR1; assembly: GCF_059693745.1. NCBI lineage: Bacteria > Pseudomonadati > Pseudomonadota > Alphaproteobacteria > Sphingomonadales > Sphingobiaceae > Sphingobium > Sphingobium sp. WR1. Next base: position 94,795 of record NZ_JCATID010000009.1, read on the forward strand.
TGTGGCGGGCGGCCCGCGCCGGGACGATGCGGCGGCAGCGGCTTCACCGGGCGCGATGGTTGCGGTTTGCCGGGACGTGGCGGCTGGATGGCGGGGCCGCCCGTACCGGGGCGTGGCGGCTGGATGGAGGGGCCACCTGGACGGACGGGCTGCACGGCAGGACCGCCGGGGCGGGGTGGTTGCGGTCGGGGCGGTTGAGGTCGAGATGGATTCGGACGGGACGGCGGGGCAGGGCGCGTCGTCGGTTGGGACGGCCTTTGCAACCGATCCTGCTGTTGCTGGGCCAGAGCGATGTCGGGGGTGACGACGAGCGCGATCGAGAGAAACAGGACTGCCTTTTTCATGGGCCTTCTCCGCTTATGGGAAGCGGACGCTATGCCGATCATGTCGCTGGCGCAATGTTTTAGAGGCGGTTGCATCATGGCGTTGCGGCCCTATCTTCTCGGCTAAGCGAAAGGGGCAGAGCCATCCATGGCATCCATCATTGAAATCAAGGGCCTGACGAAACGCTATGCGTCGGGTTTCGAGGCGCTGAAGGGCGTCGACCTCACGATCGAGGAAGGCGAAATCTTCGCGCTGCTAGGGCCGAACGGCGCGGGCAAGACGACGATGATTTCCATCATCTGCGGTATTGCGCGCGCGAGCGGCGGCAGCGTGGTCGTGGCCGGGCATGACATCGTACGCGACTATCGCGGCGCGCGCACGGCGATCGGGCTGGTGCCGCAGGAACTGAGCACCGACCAGTTCGAGCGGGTCATCGACACCGTGACCTTCAGCCGCGGCCTGTTCGGCAAGCCGCGTGACGACGCCCATGTCGAAAGGATATTGCGCGACCTGTCGCTGTGGGACAAGCGCAACAACAAGATCCTCGAACTGTCGGGCGGCATGAAGCGGCGCGTGATGATCGCCAAGGCGCTGAGCCACGAACCGCGCGTGCTGTTTCTGGACGAACCGACCGCGGGCGTCGACGTCGAACTGCGCCGCGATATGTGGAAGCTGATCGGCGAACTGCGCCAGACCGGCGTCACCATCATCCTGACCACCCATTATATCGAGGAGGCTGAGGAAATGGCCGACCGTGTGGGCGTCATCAACAAGGGCGAACTGATGCTGGTCGAGGAAAAGACCGCCCTCATGAAGAAGCTGGGCAAGAAGACGCTGACGGTGGTGCTGGCCGACCCGATCGCGGCGCTGCCGACGGAACTGGCCCAATGGGACGTGACGCTGGGCGACGACGGCCATGAGATCGACTATATTTTCGATACCCAGGCGGAGCGGACCGGCGTGTCCTCGTTGCTGCGCCAACTGGGCGACCTCGGCATCGCCTATAAGGATCTGAACACGAAACAGAGCAGCCTGGAGGATATTTTCGTGGAGCTGGTCCATCAGGAGAAGGCCGCATGAGTCTCCAGAATCTGCGCGCCATTGCGTCCATCTACAAGTTCGAACTGCATCGCTTCCGCCGCACCCTGCTGACGGGGCTGCTGGTGCCGGTCATCACCACATCGCTCTATTTCGTGGTGTTCGGCGGCGCGATCGGCTCGCGCATGACGGAGGTGGATGGCATCCCCTATGCCGCCTTCATCGTGCCGGGCCTCATCATGATGTCGATGTTCACCGAAAGCATCTTCAACGCCAGCTTCGGCATCTACATGCCCAAATTCACCGGCACCATCTACGAACTGCTGTCGGCGCCGGTGTCGGCCACCGAGACAATCATCGCCTATGTCGGTGCGGCGGCGACCAAGTCGCTGATCGTGGGCAGCATCATCTTCCTGACCGCCCATCTGTTCGTCGCCGTGCCGGTGGCGCATCCCTTCGCCATGGTCGGCTTCATGGTGCTGATCGCGGTCAGCTTCTGCCTGTTCGGTTTCATCCTCGGCATCTGGGCGCAGAGTTTCGAGCAGTTGCAGGTCATCCCGCTGCTGCTGATCATGCCGATGACCTTTCTGGGCGGCGCTTTCTATTCGGTCCATATGCTGGCCGAGCCGTGGCGGACCATCACCCTGTTCAACCCGATCGTCTATCTGATCTCGGGTTTTCGCTGGACCTTCTTCGGCCGGGGTGATGTGGGGATCGAGTTCAGCCTGCTGTTCGTGGCGGGGATGCTGACGGTCTGCATCGCGATCATCGGCTGGATGTTCCGCACGGGATACAGGCTGAAGAAATGAGGCGGGCGGAGTTGGGGCGATGTCCCCAACCGCCCTTGGCTGTCAGCGTGTCGTGAAGCGGCTATTATTTCCCGACTGTGTTCGAAACGAACGGGTAGCGGATCAGGCGGCCTGGCTTTCGGGCGTCACGGCGAACAGCGTCACGTCCTTATATTTGTCGTCGCCGTCATTGTAGAGGCCGTACATTGCTTCGAACGTCTCGTCCAAGACCTGAAGGTCGGACAGGCCCGTCAGCTTGAAGGTGCCGAGCTTCAGCTCGCGCGGGGGGCGGCCGTCGCGGTCCGTTGTCACCGCGTCGATATACATCTCGTCATGGCGCGTGTAGAGAATGTGCGGCGCCAGGGTGACGACCATTTTGTTATAGGTCACCTTCAGGCACTTCTGGAGCGCGATCGCTTCAAAAATCTCGGTCGGGGCTTGCATGATCGGTTTTCCCTGACCGATTTTCGTGATTCTTTCAATTGCTTTGTGCGCCGCACCATATCCTTCCCGTGCAATCGACGGGACGAAGCGTTCAGGCGGGCAGCAGCCCCAGCCGCGCGCGCAGGCTCCAACGGGTGATGAGCAGCAGCGCCACCGCGCCCAAGCCGCTGGCCAGCCCCAGCCAGATGCCGACCCCCTCCATATGCAGGGGGAAGGCGAGCAAAGTGCCGACGCCGATGCCCACCACCCAATAGCCGATCAGCGCGAAGATCATCGGCACCTTGGTGTCCTGCACCCCGCGCAGCACGCCCGCGCCCACCGCCTGCGCCGCGTCGACCAGCTGGAACAGGGCAGCAACCGCAAGGAAGCTGACGGCGAGGCTGGCGGTGCGGGCATTGGCCGGGTCGGACAGGTCGAGAAAGGCAGAGACCAGCGTGCGCGGCATCAGGATCAGCAGCGCGGCGGCGCAAAAGGCGAAGCCGGTGCCGATCAGCAGCGCCAGCCAGCCGGCGCGGCCGATGCCGGCATGGTCCTTGCGGCCATAGGCCATGCCGACGCGCACGGTGGCCGCCTGACCGATGCCCATCGGCACCATGAAAACCAGAGCGGCGATCTGGATCGCGACGGCATGGGCGGCAAGCGAATCGCGGCCGATCAACCCCATCAGGAAGGCCGAGGCGTTGAACACGGTCGTTTCGAACCCCAGCGTGATCGCGATGGGCAGGCCCAGCGCCCAGACCTGCCGGTGCCGTTCGCGGTCGCGGGTCCAGAAGCGGCCCATCAGCCTGTAGCGGCGGAAACGCCGGTCGATCAGGATGACGATGAGCAGTCCGAGGAACAGGAAGCTGGAGGAGAGGCTGCTGGCGAGGCCCGCCCCGAACAGCCCGAGCGCCGGGAAGCCGAGATGGCCGAAGATCAGCGCCCAGCCCATCAGCACGTTCAAAGGGATGGCCGCGAGCATGATGACCAGGCCCCAGATCGGCCGTTCCAGCGCGGCGATGAAGTTGCGCAGCGTGGTGAAGCAGAGAAAGGGCAGCAACGCCCATTGCAGCCCGCGCATCAACTGGCCGGCTTCATGGGCGAGGTCCGCCTGCTGCCCCATGGCGAGCAGGATCGTCTCGCATTCCCACAGGATCGCCCAGGCGGGCAGGACGAAGAAGACGGCGGCGCGCAAGGTCTGGTGGACGGTGCGGCGCACGTCACGCACGCTATGCCGGCGGCGTCCCCGTTCGCTGGCGATCAGCGGCGAGGCGGCGGTGACGAGGCCCATGCCGAAGATCAGCAGCGCATGGAACAGGTTGATGGCAAGCGCGCCGGCCGCGACGCTCTCCGCGCCCCGGCGGCCGAGCAGCAGCAGATCGGTGGCGGCGATCGCCGACCAGGCGATATTGCCTGCGATCATCGGCAGCGCCAGCGCGATCAGCGCACCAGCCTCGATGCGCCAGGGGGAGGGATGAGTCACGTCAATCTATCCGGTAAGCTGTCAAATATGATCCGTTCGCCCTGTTCAAACGAGCCACTTGTCTCGTTTGAATGTCGAAGGGCGGAACGGCTGGATGGAGGTCAATGCTTTTTGGATGGGAACAGATGCAGCACCCCGACAATGATCCCGCCGACCACCAGCCCGACGATCGCGCCGCCGATGGCGTTGACCAGCCAGTCGAGAAAGCCGCCGATCGCGGGCACGGCATGGGCGGCGTCTTCCGCGACATGGTGGATCGCGCCGGGGATCAGATCCAGGTGGAACTCATGCAGCCCATGGACGATCAGGCCGCCGCCCACCCACAGCATGGCGGCCGTGCCGACCACCGACAGGATCGACATCAGGATCGGCATCGCCTTTACCAGAGCGTGGCCGAGCGCTTGCGTGCCGTTGGACTCGCGCTTGGCGAGGTGCAGGCCGATATCGTCCATCTTCACGATCAGGCCGACAACGCCATAGACGCCGGCGGTGATCAGGATGGCGACGACCACCAATATGATGGCCTGTTCCCACACCGGCTCGGTCGCGACCGTGCCCAGCGCGATCGCCATGATCTCGCCCGACAGGATGAAGTCGGTGCGGATCGCGCCCGACACCTTCTGGTTCTCAAGTTCGGCCGAACTATGGGTCTCCAGCGCTTCTTCCGCCACGTCATGGCCGCCCTGGAGCGCCTCCAGCAGCTTTTCGACCGCCTCGAAACAGAGAAAGGCGCCGCCCAGCATCAGCAGCGGCGGCAACAGCCAGGGCGCGAAGGCGCTCATCAGCAGCGCGGCGGGCAGCAGGAAAAGCAGCTTGTTGCGCAGCGATCCCTTGGCGATCTTCCAGATGATGGGCAGTTCGCGGTCGGGGGTCAGGCCCATCACATATTTGGGGGTGACGGCGGCGTCGTCGATCACCACGCCCGCGGCCTTCGACCCGGCCTTGCCGGCGGCCGCCGCGACATCGTCCAGCGAGGTCGCGGTCAGCTTGGCAATGCCCGCTACATCGTCGAGCAGCGCGATCAGACCCGAAGGCATATCAATCTTTCCCCTGTTACGGACGAAAACGCCCTTGCGTCAGCCTCATAGAGGGCGCGCATCAGAGGAGCAATGGACTGTGTCGGTTCGGGAATAGAGGCTCAGAAGTTTCCGGGCGGGTCGCTGGCCGGGAAGCTTTCGTCCGATTGCTCATCGACCTTGTCCCAATCATGGGGCGCGATGCCATGTTGCGGTCCGGCGTCGCGGACGACGCCCGATGATCCGACCGGCCCGCGATCGTCCGGCTCCCGGCCATCGCCCATCCACTCACGCCAGCCCTTGAACGCAATCGCGCCAAGGCCGGTGACGATGGCCAGTTTCAACAGCCCCTTCATGCTTGCTTCTCCTGCCCGGGATGAAGATGAACCCAATCGGCGTGATCGCCCCGCACGGTGTCGGGCGTCAGGCGAATCTCGCCTTCCTCATCTGATCCTAACGGGGCATCGTCATCCGCGGCAAGCGGTCCGACGCTCCAGCGCTCGCGCAGCGCCGCATCGATCATCTCGCGCCAGATATCCGGGTCGCCCACCGCGCGCATGGCGACGTCCGGCTCCTTGATCAGGGCCAGGATGCTGGCGGCATCCTCCACCCGGACGGGCCAATTTTCCGGTTCCGCCGCGGCGAGATGACGGGCCAGCCTTTCGATCAGGGAACGGTCTTCCATGAAGGGCGAACGCGCATCGACGTTGCCCGTTCCGCTCCGTCGTGACGATATCGCATCCATATGAACCGCCGCGCGCGCGGCGTGTTGAGGAGGGGCGGGGATGTAAGGAGACGAGCCATGCCCCAGGGCGACAAGAGCAGCTATACCGACAAGCAGAAGCGCAAGGCGCAGCATATCGAGGAAGGCTATGAGGATCGCGGCGTCGGCCACAAGGAGGCGGAACGCCGCGCCTGGGCGACGGTGAACCGGGAATCGGGCGGCGGCAACAAGTCCGGCTCGGGTCGCGGCAAGCCCGACACCCATGTCTCGTCGCGCAAGGGTGGGCGCAAGGGCGGCGCGGCCTCCGCACGGCGTTCGGCAGCCGATCGTTCCGCCGCAGCGAAGAAGGGCTGGGAAACGCGACGGAAGCGCGCCCGTGATTGAAGGCGCTTTCGGAGCGATTTCGGCCACTCCAAGCAGGGTTACGCCGATCGCATCTTTTCCGTTTGCGACCGCGCTATCCTGAAAAAATTCTTCGCAGGTGCGATAGTGAAAATCGCGCTAAAAATGCCACGGTCAAGAGAAAAATAATGGCATTTTTAGGGCAAAATGTTAACCTTTCCTCAGCGGGGATGTATCGACTCTGCGAGGTCCACCATGAGAAAATTGTCAATGGCGGCTAAGGTCGCCTGCTGCCTTGTCGTGCTTGTTTCAGGTCCGACAACGGCGCTAGCCGAAACGACGTGCTGGCAAGCACAGGAAATGGAGGCGGCAAGGGTAAGAGAACTTCAGACCATGCTTATGCTGCAATCTCTGAAATGCCGGTCAAGCAATGGTCATATTTACGATAGATATAATGAATTCTCAGAGAAAAAACATCATATGATCGCAAACTATGACAACATATTGAAGATGCGCTATATGCGGGAATTAGGTATCGATAACGGCCATAAGGCCTATCAGGACTTTTCCACAAAATTGGCCAATAGCCATGCCGCTCTGCGACAGTCTCCAGGGTCTTGCGACATGGCCGATGCGCTGCTGACATTGGCGATCAACGCCAGTGATGCGGAATTGCCGACGCTTGCGCGCAGTTTTTCCGAACGTCCGGTGGGTGTTGGGGATGAATGCGCCATGGTTGCCCCCGTGGTAACAGCCGAAGTGGTCAAGGCCGTACCTGATGGCCAGCCTCCCACCGTGGCTGTCGCCGCCGCCAGCCCCGCGCAGGCCGCTCCGCCTGCCGCGTCCGCTTCGCCCGCTGCCGCGCTCGAAGCTGCCGCGATCGCTCTGCAATCGGCCGCTGCCAGCCTGAAGGCGCAATCCGCGCCCGATCCGGTCAAGCCCGCCGCCGCACCCGCAACGGGGGAAGCGGCGTCACCGGTGACTTGAGCGTCAGAACCTGTGCGACGCCATTGGGGAGCGCCGCACGGGGTTTCGTGGATGATGGCCGCCCGTCGATGAAGGGATGGCGAAAAGGCGCAGGCCGGGAACCGCGGCATCCTCCCCAAAAAAACCGCATCCAATAGGCAACAAAAAAGCCGCCCGGTGAGGGGCGGCTTTCTCATTTGATCCTGTCGGAAGGCTCAGGCTTCTTCGGCCGGGGCTTCTTCGGCTTCCGCGGCGATTTCGCCGGGTTCCGCGTTGGGATCATAATCTTCGGTGAAGCCGGCTTCGTCCTTTTCGAACAGGTCGGCCATCACGTCGACGCCCTGCGCTTGCAGGTCGGCTTCTTCCGGCGAGCGGGCGACGTTCACCGTGATGGTGACGGCCACTTCGGGGTGCAGCGCGACCTTGACGTCGAAGACGCCCAGGGTCTTGATCGGGCGTTCAAGCACGACCATCGCCTTGGTGACGTTGGTGACGCCTTCGGCGTGCAGCGCTTCCACGACGTCACGGACGGCGACCGAACCATAAAGGTGGCCGGCGTTGGACGACTGGCGGATCAGGACGATCTGCTTGCCGTTGACGCCTTCGGCAGCCTTTTCGGCGTCCGAACGGCGAGCGGCGTTGTCGGCCTCGATCTTCGCGCGGTTGGCTTCGAAGACCTTCTTGTTGGCGGCGTTCGAACGCAGCGCCTTCTTGTTGGGCAGCAGGAAGTTGCGGGCATAGCCGTCCTTCACGGTGACGACGTCGCCGATGGCGCCCAGCTTCTCGATGCGTTCGAGGAGAATGATTTCCATGGGTCTTTCTCCCTTACTTCACGATGTAGGGCAGCAGGCCCAGGTGACGGGCGCGCTTGATGGCCTGGGCCAGCTCGCGCTGCTTCTTGGCGGACACAGCCGTAATGCGGCTGGGGACGATCTTGCCGCGCTCGGACACGAAGCCCTGGAGCAGACGGACGTCCTTATAATCGATCTTCGGCGCATCCTTGGCGGCGAAGGGGCAGCTCTTGCGGCGGCGGAAAAACGGGCGTGCCATGGTTCAGATCTCCTTATTCGCCAGCAGCGTCTTCGCGCTCGCGGCGCGGGCCACGATCACCACGGTCGCCGCGATCACCACGCGGGCCACGATCGCCACGGTCCGAACGCTCCTGCTTGCGCATCATGACCGACGGGCCACCTTCCAGCGCATCGACCTTGACGGTCATGTAGCGGATGATGTCTTCGTTGATCTGGGTCTGGCGCTCCAGTTCCGCGACGACGCCGGCGGGGGCGTCGATGTTCAGCATCACATAGTGCGCCTTACGGTTCTTGGCGATCTTGTAGGCGAGCGAACGCAGGCCCCAGGTCTCGACCTTCGTGACCTTGCCTTCGTTTTCCTCGACGATCTTGGTGGCGGTTTCCGCCAGAGCGTCCACCTGCGCCTGTGCCAGATCCTGGCGCGCAAGGAACACATGCTCGTAAAGAGCCATGGGTAAGCCTCATCTCTTGGCCGATCGCTGACGCCCACCCCATGTGGAACGCCCCTCCGGCTGTCGTCTTCATGCTTCGCAAGGCCCCCGAGTCACCTCGGGGCCGATGCGAAGGCGCGCCTATGACGGAAAAGCGGTGCAAAGGCAAGGGTGCATTGTCGCGCCATGTACGTGCAATGAAGCCGTGCGGCCTGAGCTTGTCGAAGGCCTGCTTTTCTTCTTAATGCGCGTCTGGGCAGAAGAAGAGAACGGCCGAACGGAGTTGGAAGCGGAACATGGCAGTCGGAATTGCGGCTTTATCTCTGATATTGCTGATGATCGCGGCCTATCGCGGGATGAGCGTCATCGTGATGGCGCCGCTGCTGGCGATGCTGGCGGTGTTCCTGACCGATCCGGCCGCCGTCCCCGCCGCCTTTTCCGGCCTGTTCATGGAGAGGGTGGCGAGTTTCCTGAAGCTCTATTTCCCTGTCTTCCTGCTCGGCGCGCTGTTCGGCAAGCTGGTGGAGATATCGGGTTTCTCCCGCGCCATCGTGACGGCGGTGATCGGCGTGGTGGGCGCGGCGCGCGCCATTCCCGCGATCATGATTGTGACCGCGCTGCTGACCTATGGCGGCGTGTCGGTGTTCGTCGCGGTCTTCGCTGTCTATCCCTTCGCCGCCGAAATGTTTCGCCGCGCCGACATTCCCAAGCGGCTGGTGCCCGCGACCATCGGTCTGGGCGCCATCACCTTCACCATGGACGCGCTGCCCGGCACGCCTCAGATCCAGAACATCATCCCGACCAGCTTCTTCGGCACCACCGCCTGGGCCGCGCCAGTGCTGGGGACGATCGGGTCGGTCTGCATTGCGGCGATGGGGCTTGGCTATCTGGCGTGGCGCCGACGCCGGCTGATGGCCGCGGGGGAGGGCTATGGCGCGCCGGACACGCTGGTGAACGAACCGGAGCCGGTCGAGGAAGGCGTGGATGTCCATCCGCTGATCGCGCTGCTGCCGCTGCTGGTGGTGGGGATTGGCAATCTGCTGCTGACGCTGGCCATCCCGCGCTGGGTGGGCGGGGAGGCGGTGACGCTCTCGCTGCCCGGCATGGCCGAACCGGTCGCGGTCAAGGTGGCGCAGGTATCGGCGCTCTGGGCGGTGGAAGGTGCGCTGCTGCTGGGGATCGGCACGATCCTGCTCTTCGCTTTCCCGACCGTGGCGAAGCGTTTCGCAGACGGATCGAGGGCGGCGGTCGGCGGGGCGCTGCTCGCGGGCATGAATACGGCGGTCGAATATGGCTTTGGCGCGGTGATCGCGGCGCTGCCGGGCTTTCTGCTGGTCAAGGAGGCGCTGCGAGCCATTCCCAATCCGCTGGTCAATGAAGCGATCACCGTGACCTCGCTCGCCGGCATTACCGGATCGGCATCGGGCGGGCTGTCGATCGCGCTGGCGGCGATGGCGGAGCAGTTTGCGGCGGCGGGCGACGCCGCGGGCATCCCGCGCGAAGTGTTGCACCGGGTCGCGTCCATGGCGTCGGGGGGCATGGACAGCCTGCCGCACAATGGCGCGGTCATCACCCTGCTCGCGGTGACGGGCCTGACCCATCGGCAGGCCTATAAGGACATATTCGCCCTCACCCTGATCAAGACGCTGACCGTCTTCGTGGTGATCGCGGTCTATTATCTGACCGGGCTGGTCTGAACGCGCAAATGCCCCGGAGGAATCTCCGAGGCATTTTCCTGGGTTTTCAGTCCTCAGCGGATCGCGCCGCCGACCACGGCGCCGATGAGGCCGCTGGTGATCGCGATCAGCACCGCGTCATTGCCCGAGCGGACCCAATGATAGCCGCGCGGCGGGGCGGACAGACGATAGTCGCGATAATTGCTCACGACCCGATAGTTGGTGGCATAGCGGCGGTCGAAACGCTGCCCCTTGGCCCAGCGGCGCGGCGTGGCCTTGCGCACGACGGTCTGCTTCTTCACGACGGTGCGGCCGTTGGGCTTTTCCTTGATGACCGTGCGGCTGACTTCCTGGCGATGCTGGCCGCCATGATAGGGGGCAGCCTGCGCCTGCGCGGCGACGATGGGGCTGGCGACCAGGGTGGTGGTGGCCAGGGCCATGATGATCTTCCTGAACATAGAATGCTCCTTTATCGTGTGTCCGGGCGCCGTTCCGTGGCGTCGAAGACAGAGATAGGCGGCACTTGTCGCAAGCCTGTGCCGGGGAGCGGGGAAGATTGTCGGAAATTGTATCAGAATGTGATTTAATCTGAACAATTGTTCAGAAAGGAACGAATTTAAGCAAGTGTGCGCGGAGACGCGGAGAATAAAGAACGGCAAAGTTCGAGAACTGGTTGTGTCCCCCGCGCCTCAGCGTGAGTCAAAAAAACCCCGCAGTGGTTGCTGCGAGGCTATTGTCTGAGAGCGGGCGCTCAGTTGGGCAGGGGTGTCGCCGTCACCACCATGCGCTGGAGCAGGATGGGCCGGTCCTTGCCCTCGACGATCGGTGCGGGTTGCCGGCCAGGCGCGGCCGTCATAGCGGAAAGGCTCGCGCCCAGGATCAGCGCGCTGCTGGCGATGCTGAGGGCGATGGTCTTCATGGGATGGTCCTTCCGCGCCGCCGGGTTGGCGGCACGAAGGGGGTTTTAGGGTTCGGATGTCGCAGGACTGTGCCAACCGACATCCGCCTTTGTCGGAAATTGTATCAGACGACGAATCCGATCATTCGTGCCGCAGCGCGTCGATCGGATTGAGGCTTGCCGCCCGCCGCGCCGGGAAATAGCCGAACACGACCCCGATCGCCGCCGAAAAGAGGAAGGCGATCATGTTCACCTTCACGTCGAAGATAAAGGGCACCTGCATCAGCGGAGCGATCACGATCGACGCGACCAGCGCCAGCAGCAGGCCGATCAGGCCACCCAGGCAGGACAGCACGATCGCTTCCACCAGAAACTGCATCAGCACTTCGCGCGCGACCGCGCCGATGGCGAGGCGGATGCCGATCTCCCGCGTGCGCTCCGTCACTGACACCAGCATGATGTTCATGATGCCGATGCCGCCGACCAGCAGCGAGATCGCCGCCACCGCGCCCACGATCTGCGTCAATATGGTGGTGGTGCCGGTCAGCGTGTCGCTGATCTGCTTGGTGTCGAAGACGTTGAAATTATCCTGGTCGCCCGGCTTGATCTTGCGCCGCTCGCGCATCAGCTCCTCCAGGCTGTTCTGGACGGTCGCGCTGTCATAGGCATCGTCCACCGCGACCATGATCTGGCTGATGTCGCGATCGCCGGTGAAGCGGCGCTGGACGAATTTGATCGGCATGACGACGATATCATCCTGGTCGCCGAACCCGCCCTGTCCCCGCGTCGCCAGCACGCCCACGACCTGGCAGGACACGCCCTTGATCCGCATCCGCCGACCCACCGGCTCGGCGCCCTGGAACAGGTTGGTGCGCACCGTATTGCCGATGATGCAGACGGATTTGCCTGCTTCCTCCTCGTCGGGCAGGAACAGGCGGCCGTCCTGCACCTTCCACTGCTGCACCTCGGAATAGGCAGAGGTGGTGCCATAGACGGTGGTCGACCAGTTATTGCCTTCATAGATGGCGGTGCCGCTCGACTGCACGACTGGCGCCACGGCGCGCACGCCGGTTAGCTGATTTTCGATGGCGGTGAGGTCGGCGGGCTTGAAGTCGGGCGGGCGCGGGCCGCCGCCGCCGCGGCCGAAACCCTGGCCGGGGCGCAGCTGGAGCACATTGGCGCCCAGCGAACTGATCTGTTCGCGCACCGCGGCGGTGGCGCCATTGCCCAGCGTGACCATGGTCACGACTGCCGCCACGCCGATGATGATGCCCAGCGTCGTCAGGAAACTGCGCAGCTTGTGCCGGTTGATAGCGCGAAAGGCGAGAATGATGGTCGTGCCTAGCATTACCCCTTCACCCCTTCCTCGACCCGTTCGACATGGCCGTCCTTGAAATGGACGATGGTGCGGGCGAAGGCGGCCATGTCGGGTTCGTGCGTGACCATCAGCACCGTGATGCCGCTGTTGCGGTTGAGATCGGTCAGCAACTCCATGATCTCCACCGACCGTTCCGAATCGAGATTGCCGGTCGGCTCGTCCGCCAGCAGCACGTCGGGGCGGGTGACGATGGCGCGAGCGATGGCGACGCGCTGTTGCTGGCCGCCCGACAGTTCGGCGGGCGTATGGTCCCACCAGTCCTTCAGCCCCACCTTGTCGAGCGCGGCCATGCCGGCATCGTAGCGCGCCTTCTTTTCATCGCCGCGATAGAGCAGGGGCAGTTCGACATTCTCCAGCGCGGTGGTGCGCGACAGCAGGTTGAAGCCCTGGAACACGAAGCCGAGATAGCGGCGGCGCAGCAGCGCGCGCTGGTCGCGGTCCAGCCGCTCGACATGGCGGCCCTTGAACAGGAATTCCCCGCTCGAAGGCACGTCGAGGCAGCCCAATATGTTCATCGTGGTCGACTTGCCCGACCCCGAAGGCCCCATGACGGCGACGAAATCCCCTTGGGCTATGTCCAGGTCGATGCCCTTCAGCGCCTGAAAGGCGGTCGGCCCCTCGCCATAGATTTTGGTCACGCCGCGCAGGGAAATGATCGGATCGGCGATCATGTGTGTCAGGTTCCGCTCTGGCGGCCGTTGCCGCGCGTCTGGGCCGGGCGGGACCGGCCGTCGACCGGCTCGACCGGAGCCGTCTCCGGCGCGGCGTCACCCGAATTTCCGAGCTTCCCGACGGTGGCGGGGGTGCCGTCCGCCGACGGATTGCGCTGGCGGTCGCGCGCGCTCTGGTCCCTTTTCGCGTCGCCATTCTGGTCCTCCGCCGGCGCTTGCTGCCCCTTGGCCAACTGGCCGGTGATGACGCGCATCCCCGCCTTCAGGTCGCCGCCGGTGATGACGGTGCGCGACCCGTCGCTGGCGCCCACTATGACCTGCATGGCCTTGGGATTGCCGTCCTCGCCCACGACATAGACGGTCTGGCTGCTCCCGGCGCCGAAACTGACCTGACGGTTGCCGCCGCCGCGCCGCATCCGGCCGGGACCGGGCAGGACGCTGGTGATGCCGCCGCCCTGCGCCTGGGTGCTGGGCTTGAAGCGCAGCGCGCTGTTGGGGACGAGCAGCACGTCATGCAGTTCCTGTGTCACGATGTCCGCCGTGGCGGTCATGCCGGGGCGCAGCGTCTCATCCTTGTTGTCCACCGACAGCACCGCCGTATAGGCGACCACCGTGCCGGTGGTGCTGGTCGTTGTCGTGGTGGACGAGGATGAGGAACTGCTGCTCGATGCGTTCGACCCGACATTGACCCGCGTGACCTTTGCCGGGAAGGTGCGGCCGGGAAAGGCGTCGACCGCGAAATTGGCGGTCTGGCCTTCCTTCACCTGACCGACATCGGCTTCATCGACCGATACTTCCACTTCCATCTGCGTCAGGTCTTCAGCCAGGGTGAAAAGCACCGGCGCGTTGAGCGACGCCGCGACCGTCTGGCCCGGCTCGATGTCGCGCGACAGGACGACGCCGTTCACCGGGGACACGATCTGCGCGATCGACAGGTTGGTTTGCGCCGTCGAAAGCTGCGCGCGCGACACATTCACCTGCGCCTGCGCCGACCGCAAATTGGCGAGTGCGCTCTGATAGTCAGCGCGGGCCGAATCCAGTTCGGTCTTGGCCGGCACGCGGCCGCCCGACAGCTTGAACACATTTTCCTGCCGGTCGAGAGTCGCCTTCGCCAGTGCGACCTGCGCCTGCGCCTGCGCGACGCTGGCCTGGCTGGACGCCACCTGCGCCTGGTTCTGGTTCACCGTGTCGACCAGACGGCGGGTGTCCAGTTCGGCGAGCTTCTGCCCCTTGGTCACGCGGTCGTTCACGTCGACATAGACGGCGGTGATCTTGCCCGACTGTTCGGACCCGACATCAACCTGGTTGATCGGCTTCAGATTGCCGGTCGCCGACACGCTGACCGTCAGATCGCCCTGCCGCACCTCGCGGGTCGCATAATTGGGCTTGTCGTCGCCCGAAAAGCAGCGGGCGACGAGCAATATCAGGATCAGCAGGCCGACGCCGATGCCGCCCCTGATCGCCCATTTGCGCCACGGCTTCTGCGGCCTGGCGCCCAGGAAATCGTCCAGATCATTGTCTGTGGTCACATCATTGCTCATCGGGCCGGTTGTCCATGCTCTGCCAGCCGCCGCCCAGCGCATTGTAAAGCTGGGCGATGGCCAGAACCTCGTCGGATTGCGCCGAAGCGAGGCTGTTGCGGGCGTTCAGGAGGGTGGTTTCGCTGGTCGACAGTGTCTGGAAATCGGTAAGGCCCGCTTGATACTGACTGCGCGCCAGGATCGCGGCGTTGTTTGATGCCTCATAGGCGGTGGCGAATTCGGCCTTGCGCCGGCGCGCGCTGTCGAGCGACGCCATGGCGTTCTCGACATCCTCCAGCGCGGTCAGCACGCTCTGTTTATAGGCGGCGAAGGCGGCGTCGGTCGCCGCCTTCTGCGAGCGCAGCTGCGAGGCGAGGCGGCCTCCGTCGAAGATCGTCTGCGCGACATTGGCGAAGACGCCGCCGGTGATCAGGCTGAACAGGTCGCTGAAGGCGTTGGAGGTCGTGCCGATATTGCCGCTGATCCCCAGCGAGGGATAGAGTTGCGCCTGCGCCACGCCGATCCGCGCGGTGGCGGCGGCCAGTGCCCGTTCGGCGCTGCGCACGTCGGGCCGCTGGCGCAGCGTGTCGGCGGGAATGCCGGTCGCGATCTGCGTCGCGGTGGTCGGAATGGGGGCCGGCGTCTCCAGCGCGCGGGTCGCCTCGCCCGGCGCCTGTCCGGTCAGCACGGCGATGCGATTCAGGCTACCGCGCAGGTTCGCTTCCAGTTGCGGGATGGAAGCGTTGGTCTGGGCAAGCTGCGCCTTGGCTTGCTGCTCGTCCAGCGAGGAAACGAGGCCCGCCTGCAAGCGCCAGCCGGCGATATTGTAATTGTCCTGCTGCACCTTCTGCGTCTCGCGGGCGACGCGCAACTGCTCCTGCGCCAGCCGCGCCTGGACATAGTTGGTGACGAGTTCGGAAATGATCGTCATCCGCACATTGGCGAGATCATAGCCCGACGCGGCGAGATCGGCGCGCGCCGCTTCGGCCGAACGCGACAGTTCGCCGAACAGGTCGATCTGCCAGCTCGCATTGGCGCCCAGCGAATAAGTGCTCGACCAGTTGCTCGCGCCGGTGCTGATGACGTTGCCGCTGTCGTCGACGCGGGTGCCGCCGGCCTGGTTGCGGTAATTCTTGCCGCCGCTGGCGGAGCCGCTCACCTGCGGCAGGAAGCTCGCATTGGCCTGGCGCAGGCTTTCGCGCGCCTGCCGCAACCGCGCCTGCGCCTGCACTATGTCCAGATTGTTGGCGATTGCGCTGTCGATCAGTCCGCTGAGCGCCGGATCGTTGAGGCGCGTCCACCATTGCGCAAGCGCGGCGTCGTCCAGCGCCATGCTGTTGCCCTGGCTATAGGTGGCGGGCACGCCCAGGGCGGCCGTCTGCGGGGCGCGATAATCGGGGCCGGTGGCGCAGGCGGACAGGGCCAGGGCCGTCCCGCCGATCCATGCAAAGCGATATCGCACCTTTTCCTTGCACTCCGTCATCGTTAAAGGGGCCGCCACGGCCATCCCGGGACGGGGAGGCAGACGTCCATGCCCTGACTGCCGCAGGGATGTGTACGTCTCAATGACATTTATGTCTCAAAGTGTAACACTTTTGGATTTCAGCGCTTTTCGGCAGGCGCTTGAGCTTGGAGTTGGATGATGCGGGCATTTCTCTTTCCGGGGCAGGGTAGCCAGTCGGTAGGCATGGGTAAGGCGCTGGCCGACGCCAGCCCGGCGGCGAAGGAACTGTTTCAGGAGGTCGACCACGCCCTGTCGCAGCATTTGTTCCGGATCATGGTGGAGGGGCCGGAGAGCGACCTGACCCTGACCGAGAACGCCCAGCCCGCGATCATGGCCAACGCCATCGCCACGCTGCGCGTGATGCAGCGGGAAGGCGGCTTCAGCCTGGCCGACAAGGGCGACTATGTCGCCGGTCACTCGCTCGGCGAATATAGCGCCCTTTGCGCGGTCGAGGCGTTCGACATCGGCACCACGTCGCGCCTGCTGAAGCTGCGTGGCCAGGCGATGCAGGCCGCCGTGCCGGTGGGTGAGGGCGCGATGGCCGCGCTGCTGGGCGCGGACATCGAAAAGGCGCAGGCTTTGGCCGATGCTGCTGCGGAAGGCGAAATCTGCACCGTCGCCAACGACAATGATCCTACGCAGGTCGTGATTTCCGGCCATCGCGGTGCGATCGAGCGTGCGGTGGCGTTGGTCAAGGACCATGGCATCAAGCGCGGCGTGCTGCTGCCCGTGTCGGCGCCTTTCCATTGCCCGTTGATGCAGCCCGCGGCCGAAGCGATGGAAGCGGCGCTGGCCGGGGCGACCATCGTCGCGCCGCTGTTGCCGGTTTACGCCAATGTCCTCGCAGCGCCGATCGCCGACCCCGAAGAGATCAAGGCGCGCCTGGTCGAGCAGGTGACGGGCCGCGTCCGCTGGCGCGAATCCGTCGCGGCGATGTGGGATGCGGGCGTTACCGAGTTCGTGGAACTGGGCGGTAAGGTGCTCGGCCCGATGGTCAAGCGCATCGCCCCCGACGCCACCGTGCGCAGCATCGTGACGATGGACGATATCGAGGCCGCGCTGGCTTCGTTCTGACAGGATAAGGAATAAGATATGTTCGACCTTACAGGAATGACCGCGCTGGTGACTGGCGCTTCGGGTGGCATCGGTTCGTCGATCGCCAAGGCGCTCGCTGCGCGCGGCGCGACACTCGCGCTGTCGGGCAGCAATGAGGAGAAGCTCAAGGCCTTCGCCGCCGAACTCGGCGGTGATCACAAGACGATCGTCTGCAATCTCTCCGACCCGGCCTCGGTCGACGCGCTGGTGCCGCAGGCGGTGGAAGCGTTGGGCGGCAGGATCGACATCCTCGTCAACAATGCCGGCATCACCCGCGACAATCTGATCCTGCGTATGAAGGATGAGGAATGGAGCCAGGTCATCCAGGTCAATCTGGAAGCCGCCTTCCGCCTCGTCCGCGCCGCCGCCAAGCCGATGATGAAGGCGCGCTTCGGCCGCATCATCTCCATCACCTCGGTCGTCGGCGTCACCGGCAACCCCGGTCAGGCCAATTATTGCGCGTCAAAGGCGGGCATCATCGGCATGTCCAAGTCGCTGGGGCAGGAACTGGCGAGCCGGGGCATCACCGTGAACTGCGTCGCCCCCGGCTTCATCCGATCGGCCATGACCGATGCGCTCAACGATGCGCAGAAGGGCGCGATCCTGACCAAGATCCCGGCTGGCGATCTGGGCAGCGGCGACGATATTGGCGCGGCGGTCGTCTATCTGGCCAGCAAGGAGGCAGGCTACGTCACCGGGCAGACGCTGCACGTCAATGGCGGCATGGCGATGATCTGAGGCATATTTTTTCCGTCATTCCCGCCTTCGCGGGGATGACGGAAAAAGGTTAATAACTGGCGCGTTTCAGCACCTGCTTCACCGCCACGATCGTCTTGACCTTGGCCACTTCATCCGGTCCGTCGCGCCGGCCACAGTCGCATTCATAATGTCTGAACAGCCGTTCCGCTGCTTTCACGGGCAGGAGCGCGGTCTGTCCAGGCTTCCAGTCGTCCATGATGCGCACGTCATACATCGTGCCGCTGACGTCATAATGGCGGATGTTCCAGGCGAGGATTGCGATCAGTTCCTTGGCCGCATCCCTGTCCGCATTGGCGAAGCCGATGGCGGCGATTTCCGGGGCGCCGCCTTCCTGTTCGCCGACGGTTACAGCGATGGGCGGCCCGTTCATCGCCTCGGCCAGCATCACCAGTTGCCGCTCCTCTTCCCCCTCTTTCCCGGTCAGATAGTCGGCGAAGATATAGGCACGGCCATTCCATGTGGCCGGGGTCACATTTACCGATGCCGCAGACAGGCCAAGCTTCTCCGCGGCCCGGTGCTGCGTGCTGGCGGCATAGGCCGCATCGGTCTGCGCCGGGGCAGGGGCGGGGAGGGCCAACGCCGCCAGCAAAGGCGCGATGCGTCGCCTCACGCCTCCATCCCCTCCAGCGCGGTGAAGCGCTGCGACCAGAGCGCGCCATAGACCGCCATCCACTGCACCACCGGGGCCAGCCCCTTGGCGCGCGCCGCATAATAGGTTTCGCGCCCCGCACGGCGGGCCGTCACGAGCTTCGCCCGCTTGAGCTTGCCCAGGTGGCGCGACACCATCGGTTGCGATACGCCCGCCACAGCCGTCAGCGCATGGACGCTCTGTTCGCCCTCGCGCACCAGATATTCGAGCAGGGCGCGGCGCGTGCCGTCCGACAGCGCCTTGAACTGGGCGTCGATGGTGGGACCGCGGTCATCTTGCAATGTTTCTGTCATGGGATTGTCATAACCAAATGGTTATGAATTAGGCAAGCCTCGCTGCGCCGAAATGCCTTTCCGCGTGGTTAACCAAAAAAAAGTCAATGCCTCCAGGGGGCTGAGTCTTTTGAGCCACACCGCCTCATATTGAGTCCCGTTTTCCGCGCGGGACTCAATATCTTGTGGGTCCACCCTTCGTTCTCCTCTTCATGCCGTGCGACTCGCCTTGAATCCGCGAGTCCCCTACACTTGACGGCGGACTCCGGAGGACTCATCGGTGCGTCTCAAGACAGAAGGGGGTTCAGCATCATGGGTGTCATGGAACGCGTCGCAGCGCCGCGGCGGAAGAAGGCGGTTGTTTCGACCGAGATCGATGCCGCCCACATCCCCACGGACAGCCTGCTGCGTGGCGACTGCATCGCGCAGATGGCGTCGCTGCCCGACAATTGCATCGACATGATCTTCGCCGACCCGCCCTATAATCTGCAACTGGGCGGCGACCTGTTCCGGCCAGAGGGCGGGCGCGTCGACGCGGTCGACAATGACTGGGACAAGTTCGACACGTTGGGCGCCTATGACCGCTTCACCAAGGCATGGCTGCGCGAGGCGCGCCGTATCCTGAAGCCTGACGGCACCATCTGGGTGATCGGCAGCTATCACAATATCTTCCGCGTCGGCGCGGCGCTGCAGGACGAAGGCTTCTGGATCCTCAACGACATCATCTGGCGCAAGGCGAACCCGATGCCCAATTTCAAGGGCACCCGCTTCACCAACGCGCATGAAACGCTGATCTGGGCCAGCCAGGGCGAAGACGCCAAATATAGGTTCAACTATAAGGCGATGAAGACGCTCAATGACGAATTGCAGATGCGTTCCGACTGGGTGCTGCCGATCTGCGGCGGGCAGGAGCGGCTGAAGCGCAACGGCACCAAGGCGCATCCGACGCAAAAGCCCGAATCCCTGCTCTATCGCGTGATGCTGTCCTGCACCAAGCCGGGCGACGTGGTGCTCGATCCCTTTTTCGGCACCGGCACCACCGGCGCGGTCGCCAAGCGCCTGGGCCGCAAGTGGATCGGCATCGAGCGCGAAGAAAGCTATATCGAGGTCGCGCTGGAGCGCATCGCCGACGCGCTGCCGCTCGATGAATCCGCGCTTACCATCATGCAGAGCGCCCGGAGCCAGCCCAAGGTCGCTTTCGGCACGCTGGTCGAGACCGGCTATTTGAAGCCTGGCACGTTGCTGACCGACAGCAAGCGGCGCTGGCAGGCGCAGGTCCGCGCCGACGGATCGCTGGCGGTGGGCGCCGACACCGGCTCGATCCACAAGATCGGTGCCACCTTGCAGGGCGCGCCGAGCTGCAACGGCTGGACCTTCTGGCATTATGAGGCGGAAGGGGGCCTCAAGCCCATCGACGCGCTGCGCCAGACCTATCTGCTCGCCAACGAGCCTTAAAATCAGTCTCCGTTCGCTTCGAGCGAAGTCGAGAAGCGTTCGCGCATCTCGTGTCTCGACTTCGCTCGACACGAACGGATAGGGGGAGGCATGACGATTCTTTCGAGCATCCCCGCCGACGCGCGCCTCTATCTCAAGCCGACTTGGTATGTGCCGACCCCGATCGGTTTGCCGGATGGCGCGGCGGCGCGGATGGGCAATGGGCTGATCTGGTTCCAGGCCTATGAACTGACCGCGCTCCAGGGCGCGCAGCGCATCGCGCGGATCACGATCCCGGTCGCCGACTTCGCCGCCGCCATCGCGACCTTGCCCGACATTCTGGCCGAGCGCGCGCAACAGCTCGCCGCCAATATCTCCGCCCAGCGTCCGCCGCTCGCCCTTGGCGACCGCACCATCCGCTTCGACGCGCCGCAGGTGATGGCGATCCTCAACATCACCCCCGACAGCTTTTCCGATGGCGGCAGGCATATGGACGATCCGCAGGCGGCCGCCGATGCAGGCTTCGCCATGGCGGCGGCCGGCGCGGCGCTGATCGACGTGGGCGGCGAATCCACCCGGCCCAGGGCGCCCCTTCTGTGGGAGGGGGACGAGATCGCCCGCATCGCGCCCGTGGTCGAGCGGCTCGCGGCCTCTGGTGTCGCCATGTCGGTCGACACGCGCAAGGCGGCGGTGATGGAGGCGGCGCTGGCCGCCGGCGCGCATGTCATCAATGATGTCAGCGCGCTCCGGCACGACCCGCGCGCCATGGACGTTGCGGTCGCAGCGGGCTGCCCGGTGATCCTGATGCACGCGCCCTCGGCCGGAGACGATCCGCACGACAATCCCGCCGGCTATGGCGATGTGGTGGCAGACGTCTACGACCATCTGGAGGGGCGGATCGCCGCCTGTATCGACGCCGGCATTGCGCGCGAAAAGATCATGCTCGATCCCGGTCTCGGCTTCGGCAAGAGCCTAGCCGACAATCTGGCGCTGGTGAACGGCCTTGCGACCTTTCAGGCGCTGGGCGTGCCGCTGCTGTTCGCGGGCAGCCGCAAAAGGTTGATCGGCGCGCTGTCCAACGAAGCACCCGCGCCCGAACGGCTCGGCGGATCGGTGGCGCTCGCCTTCCGCGCGGCGCAGCTGGGCGCGCAGATGGTCCGCGTTCATGACGTGAAGGAAAGCGTCCAGGCGCTCCACCTCTGGCGCGGTCTGGCGGATGCGGGACTGAGCGCGATCTGACATTTCCCCGTCATTGCGAGCGCAGCGAAGCAATCCATGGTGGGACGGTGGATTGCTTCGCTGCGCTCGCAATGACGACGGATTGATTTGCGCTATTTCCGGCGCTTGGAGCTACGGGTATTATTTTACCCGTCAGGAAACCCCTGCATCTCTTGACTTCTCACGCCTCTGCCGTCATTAGCGCCCCACTTCCGGGCGTCGGCAACGGCGTCCGGTTTCATTTTTTCATTCTGGAGTATTGGCACCATGAAGGCGCTGATGAAGACCACCAAGCCGGCGACCCCGGCAACGGTCGAAAAGAAGTGGATCCTGATCGACGCCGAAGGCCTCGTCGTGGGTCGTCTCGCTTCGACCGTCGCGAATATCCTGCGCGGCAAGCACAAGACCAGCTTCACCCCCCACGTCGATTGCGGTGACAATGTCATCATCATCAACGCTGGCAAGGTGAAGTTCACCGGCCGCAAGCTGACCGACAAGGTTTATTACAAGCACACCGGCTATGCCGGCGGCATCAAGGAAACCACCCCCCAGAAGATTCTGGAAGGTCGTTTTCCCGAGCGCGTCCTGGAAAAGGCCGTCGAGCGTATGATCCCCCGTGGTCCGCTGGGCCGCCAGCAGATGCGCAACCTGCGCATCTTCGCCGGCGCCGAGCACGCCCATGAAGCCCAGAACCCCGAAGTGCTCGACTTCGCGTCGCGCAACCGCAAGAACAAGGTGGGTGCATAATGTCCGATAACCGCCAGTCCCTGTCCGACCTCGCGTCGCTGACCGCCAACGCCCCCGCCCCCAGCGCTGCCGCTCCGGCCGCCGTGGAAGGCGAAGCGCCCGTCGCTGCCGCTCCGGTCCAGCCTTCGGCGCCGCTGCGCGCCCAGGAAATCGACGGTCTCGGCCGCGCCTACGCCACCGGCCGCCGTAAGGACGCCGTGGCCCGCGTCTGGGTCAAGCCCGGCACCGGCAAGATCACGGTCAACGGCCGTGACCAGGAAGTCTATTTCGCCCGTCCGACCCTGCGTCTGGTCATCAACCAGCCCTTCGGCGTCACCGAGCGTGAAGGCCAGTATGACGTGATCGCCACCGTCAAGGGCGGCGGTCTGTCGGGTCAGGCCGGCGCCGTGAAGCACGGCATCGCCCAGGCTCTGTCGAAGTACGAACCGGCGCTGCGCAGCGCGGTCAAGGCCGAAGGCTTCCTGACCCGCGACAGCCGCGTCGTCGAGCGTAAGAAGTACGGCAAGGCGAAGGCCCGCCGCAGCTTCCAGTTCTCGAAGCGCTAAGCAGCTTCGCGACACGCGGATTTTGGAGAAGGGGCCGGTTTTCCGGTCCCTTTTTCGTTGCGTCTGCGTTCCGGCGGAAACCTTTGCGCATGGTGGTCGGTTGACCCTGCAACTGCAACCACAGGAGATGTTTCATGGGTGAACTGACCGACAAGGTGAAGGCCGCGGGCAACAAGGCCGCCGGTTCCGTCAAGGAAGGCATCGGCAAGGCAACCGACAATGAACGTCTGGAAGCCGAAGGCAAGGCGCAGAAGGCCAAGGGCACTGCGCAGGACATTGCCGGTTCGGTCAAGGGTGCGCTCGGCGACAAGATCTGACACGCACCGTCGGGCATGGAAAAAGGCCTCGCTCCGCAAGGGGCGGGGCCTTTTGCTTTTCAAAATCGGCGCGACAGGCGCGACCTCATTCCTCCTTCGCCAGGAAATCCCGAACGTCTCGCCGCAACTCCCCGGCGCACAGATAGAGCGCGATGACATTGGGGATCGCCATCAGGAAGAAACTGGAATCGACGATCCCGACGACCCGGCCGAGGTCGATCGCCGCCGCCGGGGGCAGGGCGACGACATAGAGGATCTTGTAGGTCCATTGCGCCTTTGGCCCGTTGCCGAACAGATAGCCCCAGGCCTGCAAGCCATAAAAGCCCCAGGCGACCAGCGTCGAATAGGCGAACAGGAACACCACCACCGCCAGCAGCCAGGGAAACCAGGGCGACACTTTCGCGAATGCCGCCGATGTGATGGCGATGCCCTCCAGCCCCGTATTCCACGTCCCCGCCACGACCAGCGCCAGCCCGCCCAGCGCGCAGACGATCATCGTGCCGAGCAGCGGCTCCAGCAGCGCCACCAGTCCCTCCGACACCGGATGCCTGGCCCGCGCAAGGCTATGCGCCATGACCGCCGATCCCACGCCCGCCTCGCTGGCGAAGACCGCGCGCCGCATCCCCGCGACGAAAGCGCCGATCGCCCCGCCGGTCGCGGCGTCGCCGCTCCATGCCCCGTTCCAGATCAGCGCCAGCGCGCCCGGAATCTCCCCGATATGCAGGATCAGGATCGCTGCGACCCCCGCCAGATAGACCGCGACCTTGAGCGGAGTAAGCCGCTTGGCCACCTCGCCCAGCCAAGCCGCGCCGCCCAGCGTCACCAACGCCACCGCGCTCGCCAGGAACACGCCATAGGCCCAGCCATTGGTCAGCCCGGTGACGACCTTCACCTGCGCGAAGCTCTGGTTGACCTGCACCATCGGAATGGCGCCGAACAGCGCGAAGAAGGCATAGGCCCCGCCCAGCGTCAGCCCCAGTTTCGGCCATCCCCGCGCCGCGCCCACGGCCTTCAGCACATACATTGGCCCGCCATGAACATGGCCGCGACTGTCGAACACGCGATATTTGAGGCCCAGCGTCACCTCCGCCATCTTCACCGTCATGGCGAACCAGCCGATGATGAACATCCACAGGATCGCGCCGGGGCCGCCCATGGTCAGCGCCACCGCCACGCCCGCGATATTGCCAAGGCCGATCGTGCCGGACAGGGCAGTGGAAAGCGCCGCCCACTGGCTGACATCGCCCTTCGCCTCGCCTTCGTGCGGCTGGGTTTTGAGGATGCGGATGGCGCGCCCGACCTGCGTCACATTGGGGAAGCCCAGCCATAGGGTGAAGAACAGCATCGGCAGCGCCAGATAGAGCACGATCAGTTCGATCCGCGCGCCAAGCAGCGGCACCTTGAAAAAGACGGCGTTGGACAGGCCGTCGACAAAGGCGTTGAAATTTTCCATCCCGCCCGGATGCCGCCGGACGGATGGAAAGTCGATTAAAGATTGCTCATCTGGCGTAGGCGGGTTGCGGGGGGCGCCCCGATGGGTGCAAGGAAGGGTTATGAGCAGGCAATATTTCGGCACCGACGGCATTCGCGGGCGCACCAACCAATGGCCGATGACGGCGGAACTGGCGATGAAGGTCGGCATGGCCGCCGGCACCCATTTCCAGCGCGGCAGCCACCGTCATCGCGTCGTGATCGGCAAGGATACGCGGCTTTCGGGCTATATGGTGGAAAATGCGCTGGTCGCCGGCTTCACCGCCGTCGGCATGGACGTGGTCCAGTTCGGGCCGATCCCGACCCCCGCCGTGGCGCTGCTCGCCCATTCGATGCGCGCCGACCTCGGCGTCATGATCTCGGCCAGCCACAATCCCTATTATGATAACGGCATCAAGCTGTTCGGCCCCGACGGCTACAAGCTGTCGGACGAGGATGAGCTGAAGATCGAGGCGCTGCTGGGGCAGGATATCGCGCCGGCCGCGTCGAAGGATATCGGCCGCGCCCGCCGGGTCGAGGACGCCCGTGGCCGCTATATCCATGCGGTCAAGTCCAGCTTCCCCGCCGACCTGCGGCTCGACGGCCTCAAGATCGTGGTCGATTGCGCCAATGGCGCCGCCTATCAGGTCGCTCCTTCCGCGCTATGGGAACTGGGCGCCACCGTCGTCGCGATCGGCGTCACGCCCAACGGCACCAACATCAATGACGGCTGCGGATCGACGGCGCCGCTGCTGTTGCAGGAAACCGTCGTCTCTTCGGGCGCGGACATCGGCATCGCGCTGGACGGTGACGCCGACCGGCTGATCGTGGTGGACGAACAGGGCAAGATCGTCGACGGCGATCAGATCATGGCGCTGATCGCCGCCAATTTCGCGCGTGAAGGCACGTTGCGCGGTGGCGGGCTGGTCGCGACGATCATGTCGAACCTCGGCCTCGAACGCTTCCTGTCGGGCAAGGGCATCCGTCTGGAACGCACCAAGGTCGGCGACCGCTATGTGCTGGAACGGATGCGCGAGGGCGGCTTCAATGTCGGCGGCGAACAGTCGGGCCACATGATCCTGTCCGACTATGCCACCACCGGCGACGGCACGGTCGCGGCCTTGCAGGTGCTGGCCGCGCTGGTCCGCTCCGGCAGGCCGGCGAGCGAGACGCTGCACCAGTTCGATCCGGTGCCGCAGCTGCTCAAAAATGTCCGCTTTTCCGGCGGCAAGCCGCTGGAGCATGACGAAGTGAAGCGCGTCATCGCCCAGGCGGAGGCGGAATTGAACGGCGCGGGCCGCCTTGTCATCCGTCCGTCCGGCACCGAGCCGGTGATCCGCGTCATGGCCGAAGGCGACCGCGAGGATCAGGTGCGCGACGTGGTCGAACGCATCTGCGCCGCGGTGGAGAAGGCGGCGGCGTAAACCTCAAACTCCATCGTCATTCCCGCGAAGGCGGGAATCCATCTCTCGACCTCGCCTCAAGACTGTTAGTATGGGAGATGGACCCCCGCCTCCGCGGGGGTGACGGATTTTGTAAGGCAAGATTTTCCATGCTTGAAATGCGCCCCGATTGCGAACGCTGCGGCACCGACCTGCCTCCGCAAGAACCCGGCGCGTTCATCTGTTCCTTCGAATGCACCTTTTGCGCGCCCTGCGCGGAGGCGCTGGACGATCGTTGCCCCAATTGCGGCGGCGAACTGATGGACCGCCCGACCCGCGTGGGGAAGGTGCTGGCGACCAATCCCGCCTCCACGGAGCGCAAATTCAAGCCATGACACCCGCACGCATCCTCATCATCGCCGGTTCCGACAGCGGGGGCGGCGCGGGCATCCAGGCGGACCTCAAGACCGTGACGCTGCTCGGCGGGTTCGGCATGACCGCCATCACCGCCATCACCGCGCAGAATACGCTGGGCGTGCAGGACGTCCATCCGGTCCCGACCGCCATGGTGCTGGCGCAGATGGAAAGCTGCATCGGCGACATCGGCGTCGACGCGGTGAAGATCGGCATGATCGGATCGGCGCAAACCGCCGCCGCCGTGGCCGACCGGCTGGCGCAACTGGACAATGTGTCGATCGTCTTCGATCCGGTCATGGTCGCGACCAGCGGCTCGCTGCTGGCCGACGACGCGACCATCGCCGCCTTTGAAAAGCTTATGCAGGTCGCCACCGTCATCACGCCCAATGTGCCGGAATTGCAGGCATTGACCGGCATGACGATCAACGATCTCGACGCGCTGGAGGCCGCTGCACAAATGCTGCGCGATCGAACCGGGGCTGTCATCCTCGCCAAGGGCGGGCATCTGCCGCAACAGGCGGAAGATGATCGGCCGCTGATCCACGACATGCTCGTTGATGAGGACATGGTCGCCGAATATTCGGTTGAACGGATCGACACGCGCAACAGTCATGGCACAGGCTGCACATTGGCCAGCGCCGTGGCGACGGGGCTGGGTGGCGGCCTCTCGCTGGCGGATGCGGTCGACCGGGCAGAAGCATTCGTTGCGGCCGCTCTCGCTGCTGCTCCAAATCTGGGGCAGGGGCATGGCCCGATGGGACATGCATTGGGTATGACGCCTTTCTATCATCTGCTCGCCGCAAAGGACGGCGATGGTTGGGACGCAGCCGCATTCGCTGCGCGCTATTCCGATCATGCCTGATTTCTCCCACGAACTTCTCCATCATCCCGGCCTCGTCGCCGGGGTGGACGAAGCGGGCAGGGGACCGCTGGCGGGGCCGGTGGTCGCCGCCGCCGTCATCCTGCGTGCGGAGGATTGCCCCGACGGCCTCAACGATTCCAAGCAACTCAGCGCCACCAAACGCGCCACGCTGGAGGTCGAGATCAAGGCCCGCGCGCTCTGCTGGAGCGTGGGCGTCGCCAGCGTCGCGGAAATCGACGAGATCAACATCCTCTGGGCGACGATGCTGGCGATGACCCGCGCGGTCGAGGCGCTCAGCCATGATTGCGCCCATATATTGGTCGACGGGAATCGCTGCCCCAAATGGCGCTGGGCCTCCACCGCCATCGTGGAGGGCGACGCCAAATGCCTGTCGATCGCGGCCGCCTCCATCCTCGCGAAGGAGGCGCGCGACCGGATGATGATCGCAGCGGCGGCCGATCATCCGCATTATGGCTGGGAAGCCAATAAAGGCTATGGCAGCGCCCGGCATCTGGCGGCGCTGCGCGAACATGGCCCGACCCCGCTTCATCGCCGCAGCTTCGCGCCTGTGGCGCAACTCGTCCTGATCTGATTCACCACACATCCGTTCGTTTCGAGCGTGTCGAGAAACGAGAAGCTACGGCCTATCCGTTTCTCGACTGCGCTCGAAACGAACGGACGTTGCAGATTGGTGAATGTCCCAGGCGGGGACCGAAACCGCCTGACCTTGCGGACAGGCTGGCGCTGGCGCGAATCATGGTTAAGAAAGGCTTATGCATAAGCCTTTGCTATCCCTGCTCGCGTCCCTGCTCGTCCTGGCCCTGCCGGCGAGGGCCGCCGTCGAAACGGAGATCGCGCTGGCGCCCGGCGGCTATCGCTGGCTGGAGGAGGGCACGGGGGACGGCCCGCTCTATATGGTCATCAGCGTCGAAAAGCAGCGGGTCCATGTCTATAGCGGCGACCGGCTGATCGGCGTCGCCAGCGTGTCGACTGGCATGAAGGGGCATCGCACCCCGACCGGCGACTATCCGATCCTGCAAAAGCGCCAATGGCACCGCTCCAACCTCTACAGCAATGCGCCCATGCCCTTCATGCAGCGGCTGACCTGGGACGGGATCGCGCTCCATGCCGGGCATAATCCGGGCTATCCGGCCAGCCATGGCTGCATCCGTCTGCCCTATGCCTTCGCGCGGCAATTATTTGCGCTGACCAAGATCGGCACCCTGGTCGAAGTGACGCAGGCCCGCCTCAATGCCGCGCTCAAGCTCGATCCGCTGGTGCTGGGTGATCCGGGGAGTACGATCGTGAGCTTCGATCCGGCACGCGGTCAGGGCATGGCCCTGCCGCCGCCGGACGCGCAGGAGGATGGCCTGCCGATGCTGGAGATCGACCCGGCCATCTTCACGCCCCGCCTGCGCAGATAGGCAAGCAGACGTCATTGCGAGCGCAGCGAAGCAATGACGCAATATGTGACCATTTGGGTTGTCTTGTCCGATCGTTCCGAAACATTTGCCCTTTTCCGGCTTTCTCCGCAGGATAGCGGATGGGAACCGGGAAGGAGCGTCGATGCAGGCCAGCCGCATGTCCAACCGGTCGCTGGCCGTGGCGACATTTTCCACCATCGTCGAATGGTATGACTTCACCCTCTATCTCTATCTCGCGACGCTTCTGTCCCGCATTTTCTTCGGCGGCGGCGCGGCGGGGCTGGGGGAAACGCTGGCGGGATTCGCCGTCGCCTATGCAATGCGGCCGCTGGGCGCGATCGTCTTCGGCCATATCGGGGATCGTCATGGCCGCCGGCTGACCATGTTGCTGTCGATGGGGATGATGACCGCCGCCATGCTGGCGACGGCGCTGCTGCCCACCCATGCGCAGGCGGGCCCGGCGGCGGGCTGGGCGCTGCTGGCGCTGCGCTGCCTGATGGCCTTCTCGGTCGGGGGCGAATATACCGGCGTCGTCGCCTATCTGATGGAGGGGGCCAGCGTGCGGCGGCGCGGCTTCGTCACCTCGCTCGCCTCGGCCGCCAGCGAGGTCGGCGCGCTGCTGGCGGCCGGGATCGCGGCGCTGACCGTCGCCGCGTTCGACCATGCCAGCCTTGAAGACTGGGGCTGGCGCATCCCCTTCTTCGTCGGCGCAGGCATGGCCGGCCTCATCCTGCTCGCCCGCTCGACCATGGAGGAATCGCCCGATTTCCTGCGCCAGCAGGCGGAGGACAGCGTGCCGCGCCACCCGTTGCGCCAGAGCCTGCGCAGCCATCGCCTCCCGATCCTGCGCGGCTTCGCGATTTCGGCGCTGGGATCGATCACCTATTATGTGGGCATCACCTATGTACCGAGTTTCCTGACCGGCACCGGGGCGATGGAGGAGGGGGCGGCGCTATGGCTGTCGACCGCGGCGGCGCTGGCGGTGATCCTGGTCACGCCCTTCACCGGGCTGCTGGCGGACCGGATCGGGCGCAGACCGGTGCTGGTGTCGCTGAGCCTGCTCGGTGCGGCCCTGCCGATCCCGATGTTCCTGCTGATGGGGCAGGGCGATGGCGCGGCGCTGTTGGGCGCGATCCTCCTTGCCTGCCTTGGCGGTGCGGTGAGCGCGGTGGGCGCCGTCACCACGGCCGAGCAGTTTCCCGGCGAGGGCCGGCTGACGGGTCTGGCGCTGGGAGCGACGACCGCGACCGCGCTGTTCGGCGGCCTCACGCCCTGGCTGGCGCATCTGCTGATCGATCGGACCGGCTGGACTTTGGTCCCCGGCGCGATGATCGCGCTCGTGGCCCTGTGTGTCCTGCCGGTTCTGCTGGCCCTGCCCGAAACGGCCCCGGCGCGGCGGTCGGGCCTGTAGCATTCACCATCTCCGTTCGTTTCGAGCATAGTCGAGAAACCTCAGCATGGCTTCTCGACTACGCTCGAAGCGAACGGTTCTTGTTTAAGGCCCGAGCCCTAAACCCGCACCTCGCGCCATTCGCCCGGTTGCAAGCCCTCGATGCTCCATTCCCCGATGCGCCAGCGCACCAGACGCAGCGTCGGCAGGCCGACCGCCGCCGTCATCCGCCGCACCTGCCGGTTGCGGCCTTCGCCGATGGTCAGGCTGATCCAGCAGTCCGGCACCGTCTTGCGGAAGCGCACCGGCGGATCGCGCGGCCACAGCGCCGGATCATCGATTCGCTCCGCCCTGGCCGGCAGCGTCGGGCCGTCCTTCAGCATCACGCCCTTGCGCAGTTGCGCCAGCGCCTCCTCCTGCGCCTCCCCCTCGACCTGCGCCAGATAGGTTTTGGGCGTCTTGTATCGCGGGTTGGAAATGCGCGCCTGCAACCGGCCATCGTCGGTCAGCAGCATCAGCCCCTCGCTGTCCAGATCGAGCCGCCCGGCCGGATAGACGCCGGGCGCGTCGATATAATCGGACAGCGTCCTCCGGTCCGCGCCGATGCTGCGATCGGTGAACTGGCTCAGCACGTTGAACGGCTTGTTGAACAGGATCAGCCGGGCCATGGCGTCAATCCTCCTCTTCCTCGTCGATCATCAGGCTGCCCTGATTGACCAGCGCCGCGAGCAACGCCATCCCCTCGGCCAGCGACGGATCGAGGACGACATGATCCTGCGCGCAAATCCGCTCTGCCAATGCCGCCGCGCCGCCGCTGCACGGAAAGGCGCTGCCATCGGCGAACAACAGCAACCCGCCGGCCTCCCGCAGAAACGCGAACCGGCTCGCGGGATTGCGCAGCAGCACCGCGCCCTCTTCGGCCAGCGCCTCCAACTCCGCGACCGTCACCGGCTCCTCCGGCCGCCAGTCGGCCTCGGCATATTTGGGCGCGCTGCTATGCTGGCCGAACCAGCGGGCGAAGGCGTCGCGATCCAGCAGCTTCTCGATCGTCATGGCGTGCAGCCGGTCGATGGCGGCGGGCGCGATCTCGCCGGGATTGCTCGCGCGCGCCAAATCGGGATCGGCATAGCGGTCGTCGTCCGCCATGCCGTCGACCAGATGTTCGGTCCATTCGACCAGCAGGTCGGGCCGCGACGGCGCGCGAAAGCCGATCGAATAGGTCATGCAATCCTCACCCACGGCCACGCCGTCATGCGCGACGCCCGGAGGAACATAGAGAATGTCGCCCGGCCCCAGCACCCAGTCGCCGCTCGCCTCGAAATCGGCGAGCAGGCGCAGCTCGTCGTGCGGGCGCAGCGGCGTCGTCCCGTCGCACCGACCGCCCACGCGCCAGTGCCGCTTGCCCAGCCCCTGGATCAGGAACACGTCATATTGGTCGAAATGCGGCCCCACGCCGCCGCCGTCGCTGGCATAGCTGACCATCACATCGTCGATCCGCCAGTTGGGGATGAAGCGGAACGGATCGAGCAGCGCCGCGACACCGGGCGCATAATGGTCGACCGCCTGCACCAGCAGCGTCCAGGGCGCAGCGCCCAGCCCGCCGAAGCGATCCTCGGCAAAGGGGCCATGTTCCAGCGCCCACTCGTCGCCCGACTGGACGATCAGCCGCGATTCGATGCCTTCCTCGCACGCCAGCCCCGCCAACTCGTCCGGCTCCAGCGGATTTTCCCACGCCTTCCACGGGTTGCGGATCAGCAGCGGCTTCTTCTGCCAATAGTCGCGCAGGAAGAGGTCGATGTCGAAATCGGAAAGCTGCATGGTTTCTCGCGGCGAAGGGGGAAGGGCGGGAACGGCTTTGCCGCCCCCCGCCGTCGCTGTCAAAGTGGGGCGGGGGTTCGGCCAGGAGCGGACCTTCATAGCCCCTCCCCTTCAGGTTCAAACGAGTCACGTGCCTCGTTTGAACCTGAAGGGGAGGGGAGAATGAAAAGCCGTCAGTCGCCTAACCACCCATAACCACCTCATCGGCACAAAAAAAGCGGCCGACCCGTCCCCGGATCGGCCGCTTCTTTCTGTTACCGTCAGCCTGATCGATCAGGCCGCCTGCGCCGTTTCCTCGGCCGGCAGGCGGATCAGATAATCGAAGGCGGACAGCGCCGCCGTCGATCCCGCGCCCATGGCGATTACGATCTGCTTATAGGGTACGGTCGTGCAGTCGCCCGCGGCGAAGATGCCCGGCTGGCTGGTTTCGCCGCGCGCATCGATCTCGATCTCGCCGCGCGGGCTCAGGGCGATCGCGTCCTTCAGCCATTCGGTGTTCGGGACCAGGCCGATCTGGACGAAAATGCCCTCCAGCTCGACATCATGCTCGGTGCCATGGTTGCGGTCCTTGTAGCTCAGGCCCGTGACCCGCTCGCCATTGCCCTCCACCTTGGTCGTCAGGGCCGAGGTGATGATTTTCACATTGGGCAGGCTCGCCAATTTCCGCTGCAACACCGCGTCGGCCCGCAACTGGCTGTCATATTCGATCAGCGTCACATGGGCGACGATGCCGGCCAGGTCGATGGCCGCCTCGACGCCGCTGTTGCCGCCGCCGATCACCGCCACGCGCTTGCCCTTGAACAGCGGACCGTCGCAGTGCGGGCAGTAGGCGACGCCCTTGTTGCGATAGTCCTCTTCGCCGGGCACGCCCATCTGCCGCCAGCGGGCGCCGGTGGACAGGATGATGGTGCGGCCCTTCAGGGACGCGCCATTGTCCAGCACCACCTCATGATAGCCGCCTTCGGTCTGGGCCGGGATCAGCTTCGCCGCCTTTTGCAGGTTCATGATCTCGACGTCATAATCCTTGACATGCGCTTCAAGGGCGCTGGCCAGCTTCGGCCCTTCGGTCCGCGATACCGAAATGAAATTCTCGATATCCATGGTGTCGAGCACCTGACCGCCGAAGCGTTCCGCCGCGACCCCGGTGCGGATGCCCTTGCGCGCCGAATAGATGGCCGCCGCCGCGCCGGCCGGGCCGCCGCCGATCACCAGCACCTCGAACGGGTCCTGGGCCTTGATCTTCTCGGCTGCGCGGGCTTCCGCGCCGCTGTCGATCTTGGCGACGATCTGCTCCAGCTCCATCCGGCCCTGGCCGAAGGGTTCGCCGTTCAGGAAGACGGTCGGCACCGCCATGATCTTGCGCGCCTCGATCTCGTCCCTGAACAGGCCGCCGTCGATCGCGACATGGCTGATCCGGGGGTTGAGCACGCTCATCAGATTGAGCGCCTGCACCACGTCGGGGCAGTTCTGGCACGATAGCGAGAAATAGGTTTCGAAGGCGAAATCGCCGTCCAGATCCTTGATCTGGCTGATCAGGTCCTGCGCCGCTTTCGACGGATGACCGCCGACCTGCAACAGCGCCAGCACCAGCGAAGTGAACTCATGCCCCATGGGGATGCCCGCGAAGGTCACGCCGATATCGGTGCCGACGCGGCGGATCATGAAGCTGGGCTTGCGCTTGTCGTTACCCGTCGCGATCGTCACCTTGTCCGACAGTTCGGCAATCTCGCCCAGCAATTCCTTCAGTTCATGCGACTTCGCGCCGTCGTCCAGCGACGCCACCAGCTCGATGGGCTGCGTGATGTTCGCCATATAGGCCTTGAGCTGGCCCTTGAGATTTGCGTCCAACATCTTGTCTGTCTCCATGGGTTGGGCGCGCCGATCCGGGGCGCACGAACAATATGGGAAAATGGGAAGCGGCCTCTCCGCAAGGCCGATGCCTGGGTCAAAGACTGGCGTGTGCGATACGGATCGCACACGCCATCCTGCCACCGGACAGGTGCGACCCAAAGGCCGGCGGTCGAAACTGCGATATATTCGATCACAAGCCCCGCCGGGTCGGGGAGAAGCTCGACCCAACCCGGCAGGTGCCTTTGCAGGTCTTTAGATCTTGCCGACGAGGTCGAGCGAGGGGGCGAGGGTGTCCGCGCCTTCTTCCCACTTGGCTGGGCAGACTTCACCCGGATGGCTGACCCAATATTGCAGGGCCTTCACCTTGCGGAGCAGTTCGGCGGCATTGCGGCCCACGCCCTCGGGGGTGATTTCGACCAGCTGGATCACGCCTTCGGGATCGAGGACAAAGGTGCCACGGTCCGCCAGGCCGACGCCTTCGCGCAGGACGTCGAACTGGGTCGCCAGCGCGTGATTCTGGTCGCCGACCATATAATAGTTGATCTTGCCGATCGCCGGCGAGGTGTCGTGCCAGGCCTTGTGGCTGAAATGGGTGTCGGTCGACACCGAATAGACTTCCACGCCCATGCCCTGAAGGGTCGGGTAGATGTCGGCCAGGTCTTCCAGCTCGGTCGGGCAGACGAAGGTGAAGTCGGCAGGGTAGAAGAAGAAGACGGCCCACTTGCCCTTCACGTCGGCGTCGGTGATGTCGACGAACTTGCCTTCCTTGTAGGCGGTGGCCGAGAAGGGCTTCAGGGGGGTGTTGATGAGAGCCATAGGCTGTCCTTTTCCTGCTGTGAAATGTTGCGGTTGCGAAGACCCATGTAGGGAAGCCCCCGATTCGGGGGAAATTGCTTTTCTCGGATGTGTTGAGTGAGAAAAGCGATTAGAGCCGATCTTAGTGATCGGTCATATCGCCTTAAATCTGCAATGCTTTCGCCATGGCGTCCTCGACCATGGCCAGCGCCTCTTCCGGTGAAAAGGTCGATCGATCGAGGCAGAGTTCCAGCCACAGCCCATCGACCAGGGCGGTCAGGCTGATCGCCACGATCCGCGTTTGCGAAGGGGAGAGCGCCGGTGCGGCGGCCTGAAGCAACTGCTCCAGCTGCGCCCGGACGCCGCCATAGACTTCGGCATGGATGGCCGCGATCTGCGGATCGGACTTGACCAGGCTCCAGAAGGCGATCCAGGTCGCGAGCAGATCGGGATCGAGGATGGGGTCGCGGAAATTGGCCTGAAGGCAGGCGCGCAGCCGGTCGCGCGGATCGTCGCCCGCGGCCTCGATCGCGGCGTCCAGCGCTGCGGCGACCCGCGTGCCGGCGTCGGCGTAGGTGGCCAGGATCAGCGCATCGACGCCATCGAAATAATGGGTGAGCAGCCCCGACGAAACGCCGGCCCGCGCGCAGATGGCGCGCACCGATGTGCCGCTCACGCCCTTTTCGGCGAGGCAGCGCGCCGTCGCGTCGATCAATGCCTGCCGCCGCACGTCGGGCGCCTCGCGCACGAAGCGCGCCCTGGGACGCGTCGCCGTCCTGCTATTCTCCCTGATCGCGTTCATTGCCCTTCCCCTTATGATCGACCTTTGGCCGCAGACGGCGCGACTGGCAAGCTGTCGTCTGGAAAAGAGGGATCGAAGCGGCAACCTTATCGGTTCGGTTCTGTGATCGACAAAGGAGATTATGGATGAAGCGTTTTTCTCCGCCCGCCATTGGTCTTTCCGGCGTGATCGCTCTGCTGCTGCTGGCGGGCTGCGCCAAATCGGTTGATGAGGGCGATGCAGCGAACAATGCGACGGCTCCGGCCGCGACGGTCGAGACTATCGATGATCCCGACGCGCTGGGCGCGGCCGACAATATGGCTGTGGGGCTGCCGACCGATGACTGGGTCGGTCGCTGGTCCGGGCCGGAAGGGCTGTATCTCGACATCCAGCCCTCGCCCGACGGCAAGCCCGGCCATTATGCGCTCGCCAACAGGGACAATCTCGATCGTCAGGGCGATTATGACGGCATCGCCGAAGGATCGACCATCCGCTTCGTGCGCGACGGCAGGGATCTGGCGATCCGTCCCGGCAAGGGCGACGAAACCGGCTTCAAATATCTGGCCGGCAGGCAGGACTGCCTGATCGTCGTGCCGGGGCGGGAAGGCTATTGCCGTTAAGCGTTGGGCGTGATGCGGCCCAGCGAATCCACCGTGCCGCGGGCGGTTCCGGCCAGACAGAGCACTGCGATGACGGTCGCGGCGAGGACGCAGATCGCGGCGATCCGCATACGCTCGCGCGTTATCAGACGATCGATGAAAGACGGCGCGGTCATCCCGAACGCCTAGCGCAAGCGGCTGAAATTTCGGTAAACGCTGCATTATCTGCCTTGTTTCGACCTGCCTTTGCTGCTTAATCCCTGCCACGACCGAACGAAGGGGCTTGGCGGCCTTCCCTCTTGCCTCTATCGGGGCTTGGCACTAGGGCTGCCTTAACGGTTGTTCAGAACCATCAACGATACCCAGTAAGAAGGACCACTCATGAGTGAGACCGCGGATCGCGTAAAGAAAATCGTCGTCGAGCATCTGGGCGTCGAAGCCGAGAAGGTGACTGAGGACGCCAGCTTCATTGACGATCTGGGCGCTGACAGCCTGGACATCGTTGAACTCGTCATGGCGTTCGAAGAAGAATTCGGTGTCGAAATCCCCGACGATGCGGCTGAAAAGATCGCCACCGTCAAGGATGCGATCGACTATATCGACAGCAAGCAGTAAGGCCTTCCGCGGCCCGATCCCACCGGGGAAGGGCCGTCCTTAGGTTCAAGAGACGGCTCCTCCTGTCCGGCGATCCCGGAGCTTGGGGAGCCTTTTCGTATCTGGCGCGCCGTTCACAAGCGCGTTGCAAATGGCTACATGGGCGGCACAAAGCCCATAGGTAATTCGGAGCTAGGATATGCGTCGTGTCGTCGTCACCGGCCTTGGCATGGTCAGCCCGCTGGGCGGGAATGTCGAAACCAGCTGGAAGAACATCATCGCGTCGAAATCGGGCGCGGCGACGATCCAGCGCTTCGACGCCAGCGAGTATAAATGCCGCATCGCCTGCGAGGTGAAGCCGGCCGATCACGAATATGGCTATGATGCCTCGCTGGACGTCGACCACAAGATCCAGCGCCAGGTCGATCCCTTCATCGTCTATGGCATTTCCGCCGCCAGCGAAGCGCTGCGCGACGCGGGTCTCGACAATATGAGCGAGGAAGAACGGCTGCGCGCCGGCTGTTCGATCGGCTCGGGCATTGGCGGCCTGCCGGGCATCGAAAGCGAATCGCTGGTGCTGGCCAACAAGGGCCCCAGCCGCGTGTCGCCGCACTTCGTCCATGGCCGCCTCATCAACCTGATCTCTGGCCAGGTGTCGATCAAATATGGCCTGATGGGTCCGAACCATGCCGTCGTCACCGCCTGTTCGACCGGCGCCCACTCGATCGGCGACGCCGCGCGCATGATCGCGATGGATGATGCCGACGTCATGCTGGCGGGCGGCGCGGAAAGCGCGATCTGCCCGATCGGCATCGCCGGCTTCGCCCAGGCGCGCGCGCTGTCGACCGGCTTCAACGACACGCCGGAAAAGGCGTCGCGGCCCTATGACGTCAACCGCGACGGCTTCGTCATGGGCGAAGGCGCGGGCGTGGTCGTGCTGGAGGAATATGAGCGGGCCAAGGCGCGCGGCGCGAAAATCTATGCCGAAGTGATCGGCTACGGCCTGTCGGGCGACGCCTATCATGTCACCGCGCCGCACCCGGAGGGTAATGGCGGCTTCCGCTCGATGCAGATGGCGCTCAAGAAGTCGGGCCTGTCCCTCGAAGACATCGACTATGTGAACGCCCACGGCACCTCGACGCCGCTCGGCGACGAACTGGAACTGGGCGCGGTCAAGCGCCTGTTCGGCGATCATCTCGGCTCCATGTCGATGTCGTCCACCAAGTCCGCCATCGGCCATCTTCTGGGTGGCGCGGGCGCGGTGGAGAGCATCTTCTGCATCCTCGCCATGCGCGACCAGATCGTGCCGCCGACGCTCAACCTCGACGAACCGAGCGAAAGCTGCAAGGGCGTGGACCTGGTCCCGCACGTCGCCAAGGAGCGCAAGGTGCGTGCGGTGCTGAACAACAGCTTCGGTTTCGGCGGCACCAACGCGTCGCTGATCATGAAGGCGATCTGACAGTGAATCGTCATTGCGAGCGGAGCGAAGCAATCCAGTGTTACTCACATGGATTGCTTCGCTCCGCTCGCAATGACGCCATGGGCTGACGGGCATGGCAAGACGATCCAGCGCCAATCCCATGCGACGCATGGGCTGCATCATCCTCCTGATCGGCCTGGCCTTCGCCGCCTTCGTCGCCTTCCGCTTCGTCCATGGCTGGACGGAGAAAGGACCGGCGGCGAAGCAGATCAGCATCACCGTGCCCGAAGGGGCGACCCTGTCGGACGCGGCGGTGCTGCTCAAACGGGCGGGCGTGGTGCGCTCGGCCGACGCCTTCCTGACCCGCGCCAAGGTCTTCGGCGCGGGCAAGTCGATCAAGGCGGGCGAGTTCGTCATCCCCGCCGGCGCCAGCAACAGCGACATCCTCGCCATCCTTCAGGGCGGCAAGACGCTGACCCGGCTCGTGACCATACCGGAGGGGATGCCGTCGATTCTGGTCTATGAGCGGCTGATGGCGAATGACCAGCTGACCGGCGACATACAGGTGCCCGAAGAGGGCAGCGTGCTGCCAGACAGCTATGCCTTCGAAAAGGGGGAGCAGCGCGCGGCCGTGCTGAAACGGATGCAGGGCGCGATGGACAGGCTGCTTGCCCAGCTCTGGGCCGGGCGCGCCGCCAACACGATCGCGAAGACGCCCAGGGAAGCCATCATCCTCGCCAGCATCGTCGAGAAGGAAACCGGCGTTCCCGCCGAGCGGCCGACGGTGGCGGGCGTCTACGGCAATCGCCTGCGCAAGAATATGATGCTTCAGGCCGACCCGACGATCATCTACCCGATCACCAAGGGCAAGCCACTGGGCCGCCGCATCCGCAAGTCGGAAATCGCGGCGGTCAATGATTACAACACCTACGCCATGGTGGGTCTGCCCAAGGGGCCGATCGCCAATCCGGGCCGGCTCTCCATCCTCGCGGTGCTGCACCCGGCGGAAACGAACGCGCTCTATTTCGTCGCCGACGGGAAGGGCGGCCATATCTTCGCCGACACCTACCAGCAGCATAATGAGAATGTGCGCAAATGGTTCGAGATCAGGCGCGCCCGCGGCGAGCTTTGACCTGATCCCGACCGATGATCAGCGCAGCACCCCCTTCGCCGCCTGCGCCGTCGCATAACGCCACTGGATGATCGCGATCACGAAGATCAGCAGCGGGAAGGCCATCGCCACCACCACGCCCTTCGCCGCGATCAGGTCGGTCGCCAGGAAGACATAGCCGAACTGCACGACCACCGCGACCAGCGACAGCAGGAACAGCGGCACCGCCGCCTTCTTGCGTATCAGCAGGGCGATGGCGCCGCCGGTCCCGGCCAGCACGGCGACCGCGTAGACCAGCCACAGCCAGCCGGGCATGGCGGCAAAGGCCTTGGCGCCCGCCGGATCGGTCTTGGCCAGTTCGTTCACGTCCATCATATATTGCATGACGAAGGATGCGAGGCCCATGAGGTTCCAGAGCAGGAACATTATGGCGATGAGGATGAAGGATCGTGGTGCCGGCATGATATTTCCCTCCCATAGGGACGGCCCGATGTTGCGTGGCCGTCTTGGCGGGATGATACAACCTGTTCGCCTGGAGCGGAAGCGGGGCGGCAGGGGCATCGGGGAACGCCGTCCATGAATGCGCCGATCATCGTCACCGCGCTGATGGGAGCAGCCGATTTCGCCTGGGCGGACGGGCTGCGCCGCGCCCATTATCCGCCCGATCGCAATCTGTTGCCGGCGCATGTGACGCTTTTCCACCATCTGCCGCCCTCGCTCCTCGAAGAACTGGCGACGCGGCTGAAGCGGCTCTGCGCCGGTCGGGCGCCGGATGCGCGGCTGACGGAGGTGATGCTGCTGGGGCGGGGCGTCGCCTATCGCATCGACAGCCCGGACCTGATGATGATGCGCGAGGATTTGGCCGACGCCTTCGCCGCCCTGCTGACGCCGCAGGACCAGGCGCGTCCGCGCCTGCACATCACCGTCCAGAACAAGGTCGCGCCGGAAGAGGCGAGGGCGCTGGCTGAGGATTTGCGGCAAGACTTCCGCCCGCGCCCGCTGGCGATCGCGGGCCTCGCCGCCTGGCACTATCGCGGCGGGCCGTGGGAACAGGCGATGAAGGCGATGTTTAGGGGATAATCCCGACGAACCTCGCCACCTGACGAGGAAACTTGCTCCGATAATGATCCGGCAGGGATGGGTGATTACGGAATGTCGGCTATTGGGATCAGATGACAGGATTGATACGTCACTGGCAGTGTATGGAGACGAGGCATGAAAATCAAAACTCGCGCACTTTTGGCTTTCGTCGCCGTCATGGTAGAGATACCGGCTGTTGCGAGCACTCCTGAAACACCTCCTCCTGCTATCTACATTTTCTTCAAACCGAACTCAATCGAATTTGACGTCAGTGCGCATGAATCTCTTGAGACGATCAAATATTTTGAGAAGCTATATCCACAGCTTCAGATTTGGCAGGTCTGCGGACGTGTCGATCCCGAAGTTGACATCAAGCCGTTCTTGGCCAACGAACGTGCAAGTGTAGTGATGGTGCGATTGCGTGAAATGGGATTGCGGCAGGCGATATTTACGATTGGTCAGTGTGCTCCACCTATGCAGGAGGAAAAAGGCGCACGATTGAGTTCTGTCCGCGTGGATTGGTTGGCTAATTGGACAACGGTACTCGACAATGTTGATAAAGAACGTGCCACTCAAATGAAACGCGGTGATAAATAGCTGCGGAAGGTATAACCTCATCCCATGAGGCTACAGCCCGACGGAACGTCTGCAATCAGAGGGCATGCGACCCCAGCTAAACGGCAATTTCTGCTCGCCTCCAGCCATATCCCGCCATGCCGGGTTCGACTCGGCATCCTGCTGCTTTCCGTCCGCGCGACAAAACACTGTCAATGTAGGATTTTCTCTGATCTACCCTGTCGGACGACCCCTTCATCAACCCGTTCCCATCCCGCTGGCCCTCCATTGGCCGCATCGGTTTGATCATGACCCGACAGGCGCGCGACCGTGACCCATCCGACGCGTCGGTGGAGCGTCGCGCTGACCCATGTGGCGCGTCGGGGGCGCGTCGGGGGCGCGTTGCGGGCGCAATCGGCACGCAAATGGCTGAATTTGCGTGCCACGACGCTGTGAACTTCAGGACAGTGACTTCAGGCGCGCGTCGGATCGCCCCGCCACGCCCGCCACAGCCCTGCTTCCACCCACCCAGGCAAATCCTTGGCTTGCGCCTCCGCGCGCGCCGCCTATCTCTGTCGCCTTGTCCGAATCGCAGTTTGAAAGCCTGATATGACCGCCACCCACAGCACCCGCATGTTGATCCTCGGTTCCGGCCCGGCGGGCCTTTCCGCCGCCATCTATGGCGCGCGCGCGGGTCTGGCGCCGATCGTGGTGCAGGGTATGCAGCCGGGCGGTCAGCTCACCATCACGACCGACGTGGAAAATTATCCCGGCTTCAAGGACGTGATCCAGGGGCCGTGGCTGATGGAGCAGATGCAGGCCCAGGCAGAGCATGTCGGCGCGCAGATGATGTATGACCAGATCGTCGATATCGATCTGTCGCAACGCCCCTTCCGCCTGACAGGCGACAGCGGCGCCCTCTATGTCGCCGACACTTTGGTCATCTGCACCGGCGCGCAGGCCAAATGGCTGGGCGTTCCGGGCGAGGAGCATCTGCAAGGCAAGGGCGTCAGCGCCTGCGCCACCTGCGACGGCTTCTTCTATCGCGGCAAGAAGGTGGTGGTGATCGGCGGCGGCAACACCGCGGTTGAGGAGGCGCTCTACCTCACCAATCACAGCCATGACGTGACCCTGATCCATCGCCGCGACACGCTGCGCGCCGAGAAGATCCTCCAGCAGCGTCTCCACGCCCATCCGAATATCAAGCTGCTGTGGAACAAGGCCGTCGACCGCTTCGTCGGCGGCGGCACGCCCGAAGGACTGGTCGGCGTCGACCTGATCGACACCGTCACCGGCGAAAAGTCGCATGTGTCGACCGACGGCGGCTTCGTCGCGATCGGCCATCACCCTGCGACCGAATTGTTCGAAGGCAAGCTGCCGCTCGACGAGGGCTATATCGTGGTGGAAAAGGGCACGACCCGCACCGCCATTCCCGGCGTCTTCGCGGCGGGCGATGTCACCGACAAAATCTACCGCCAGGCCGTGACCGCTGCCGGCATGGGCTGCATGGCCGCGCTCGACGTCGAAAAATTCCTGGCCGAAGTCGATTTCGAGGAACTGGTGGACGCCTGATCAAAGCGTCCGGGGGCTTCAGCCCAGCTTGCCCTGCGCGAACGCCACCAGCGCCCCGAACGTCTCGAACGTGTCGCCGTCGATATCCTCATCCTCGATCAGGATGTGGAAGCGATCCTCGATCTCGGTGAGTAGCCCGGCGACCGCCATGGAGTCCAGTTCCGGCAGCGCGCCGAACAACGGCGTGTCCGCGTCGAAGGCGTCGACCCGCTCCTGCGACAGGCCAAGCGCGTCGCGCAGCAGCGCCCGCATCTGGTCTTCCACAGGGATGGTCCGGTCGTCCGGCTGAGAATGTTGCGCCCGCATGATGCGCGTCTAGATAGAGGTGCGCGGCCTAACCTACAAGCGCGGAAATGGCGGTCCGCGCCGCGGGCAGCCAGGCGGACGCGAAGCGCGGGTTGAAGGCGTCGATCCGGTGGAGCGTCACCCGCCGTTCCATCCAGTCGGTCTTGTAGCCATTGTCGCCGGTGCCATAGTCGATCAGATCGACCTGCTCCTCGTCTATCGCCCGCGCGAACATCCTGTGGCTGAGCAGCGTGCCGGGCGATCCGCCGTCGAACGCGCTGTCGTGGCTCAGCTTGTGGATCAGCGCGACGCCATTGTCGATGGTCCACAGCTGGGTCGCCACCGCTCGCCCGTCCCGCCGCGCAAAGCCCAGCCGCAGCGTGCCCGCCGCGCTTTCCCGCTCGGCCAGATCGCGCAGGAAATGGAGGCCGCCTTCAGGCTCCGCCTCCTTCCAGCTATGCGCATGGACATCGACATAGTCGCGCCACAGATCGTCGGTCAGCCTTTCGCTGATCGACAGGGCGTAGGGACTGTTCCGTCCCTTGCGCCGGACCAGGTTGCGCAGGCGGCCGGGGCGCGTGGCCCAATAGTCGGCGAAGCTGCGTCCTTCCACCGGCAGCACATGGCGCGCGCCCATGGGCCGCTGCACCGTAAGCCAGCCCGCGCGGCGCAGCGCTACGACGAGCAGCGCGCTTTCCTCCAGCGGATAAAGGTCAATCTGCGCATGGTTTGCCAGCAGCGCACCCGCGATCGCTTCGAGCAGCTGTTGCTGACGCCCCACGTCGGGCGCGCCAAGAAAGATCGGCGCCCAGGCAAAACTATACCAGTTGGCGAGCGCGCTGACGCGCCGCGCGTCGGGAGACAGGAGGAACAGCCAGGCCTCTGCGCCACCATCCTCTGCCGCGACGACACGGACGGGCGTGTCGCGAAAGCAATGGCGGTGCAGCGCCTCGAACCAGTCGAGCCGGTCGAACAGGCCGGGCGCATGGGCGCGATCCAGCCGGCCGGCGAGCGCCTGCCGCACTTCCTTGAGGCTGTGATATTCCCTTGACGCCTGCAACCGACTATCTCCGCCCTGTCACGATACGCATAGGAGAAGAATCTGCACATGGGGTTAAGCGCTTGGGGAGTTAAGCGGCCGTGACTGACATTTTCCCCATGATCGACGGCGCGCAGGTGCGTCCGCTCGACCATCTGCTGCTGCGTGGCGATCCGGCGCGCCTTGCGCTGGACGGACGTTCGGGCAGCTACAGCTATGCCGAGCTGGAAGAGACATTGGGTCGGCTGGCCGGCTGGCTGGCGGGATTCGGGCTGGAGCCGGGCGCGCGCGTCGCCAGCTGGATGGCCAAGGGGCCGGTGGCGGCGCTGATGCCGCTGGCCGCGCCGCGCGCCGGCCTTGTCCATGTGCCGATCAATCCACTGCTCAAGCACCGCCAGGTCGCCCATATTCTGGAGGATAGCGGCGCGA
The DNA here is from genome assembly GCF_059693745.1 of Sphingobium sp. WR1. Taxonomy (NCBI): domain Bacteria; kingdom Pseudomonadati; phylum Pseudomonadota; class Alphaproteobacteria; order Sphingomonadales; family Sphingobiaceae; genus Sphingobium; species Sphingobium sp. WR1. The sequence continues at coordinate 138,918 of NZ_JCATID010000009.1, forward strand.
TGCTGCTGATCGGCACGTCGGCCCGGCTCGACAGCCTCCAGCCGGGCGACGTGCCCGCGGGCTGCCGACTGCATCGCGAGGATGACGCCGCCGGCGCCATGAGCGGCGGGCAGGCGATCGGCCCGTCGAATGCGCGGCCCGACGATCTGGCGGCTATCCTCTACACCAGCGGATCGACCGGGCGTCCCAAGGGCGTGGTGCTGACCCATGCCAATCTCTGGCTGGGCGCGGTGGCGGTGGCGGACTATCTGAAGCTGACGCCGCAGGATCGCACCGCCTGTGTCCTGCCTTTCAGCTTCGACTATGGCCAGAACCAGCTGCTTTCCACCTGGTATGCCGGGGGCTGCGTCTATCCGCTGGACTATCTGACACCGCGCGACGTCATGAAGCTGGTCGACCGGCGCGACATCACGACGCTGGCCGGGGTGCCGCCGCTCTGGGTGCAATTGGCGGAACTGGACTGGCCCGCGGACGTGGCGGCGAAACTCAAACGCCTCACCAACAGCGGCGGCGCGCTGACCAGGCCTTTGGTGGCAAAGCTGCGGACGCTTTTTCCGCAGGCCGATCTCTATCCCATGTATGGCCTGACGGAGGCGTTCCGCTCCACTTATCTGCCGCCTGCCCTGGTTGACAGCCATCCCGATTCGATGGGCGGCGCCATTCCCTTTGCCGAGATATTGGTCGTCCGCCCGGACGGCAGTCTGACTGATGCCGACGAGCCGGGCGAGCTGGTCCATTGCGGCCCGCTCGTGGCGCGGGGCTATTGGCGCGATCCGGCGCGCACGGCCGAGCGCTTCAAGCCCGCGCCGGCCGTGTCGCGCTATGGCGGCATGGCGGTATGGTCGGGCGACACGGTGCGGCGCGACCGCCAAGGCCTGCTCTATTTCGTCGGCCGCGACGATGCGATGATCAAGTCGGCCGGCAACCGCATCAGCCCGACCGAGATAGAGGAGGCGGCCGTCGCCGTGCCGGGCGTGGCCGAAGCGGTCGCGCTGGGCGTCAGGGATGATCGGCTGGGGCAGGCGGTGCGCCTGCTGCTGCGCGCCGCTGATCCCGCCGTCACCGATGCCGTCGCCGCGCACCTCAAGATCGAACTGCCCAATTTCATGCAGCCCAAGGATATCATCGTGCTTCCCGAATTTCCCCGCAATCCCAATGGCAAGATCGACCGGGTCGCGCTCGCCGGGGAGCATGGCGCATGAAGCCCATGGGCCCGATTCCGTCCTGGGCCACCGCGGAGGACGACATGCTGCTGATCGGCGGCTGCGGCGCGGAAAGCCTGGTCGATGAAGCCGGCGACACGCCGCTGTTCGCCTATGACATGGACATTGTGGAGGCGCAGGTTCGGGATTTCCGGGCTGCGATCCCGGACGCGGTGCATCTTCATTATGCGGTGAAGGCCAATCCCTATGCGCCGCTGCTGGCGCGCATGGCGCATCGGGTCGACGGCTTCGACGTCGCCTCGGGCGGCGAACTGGACATGGCGCTCGAAGCCGGCATGGCGCCCGATCGCATCAGCTTCGCCGGGCCTGGCAAGCGCAATGACGAACTGTCCGCCGCCATCTTCGCGGGCGTGACCATCAATCTCGAATCGGAAGGGGAGGCGCGCCGCGCGCTGGCCGTGGCCGACGCGATCGGCAAGACGCCGCGCCTCGCCGTCCGGGTCAACCCGGATTTCGATCTCAAGGGATCGGGTATGCGCATGGGCGGCGGGGCCAAGCCGTTCGGCGTCGATGCAGACCGGGCGGCGGCGCTGGCGCGCATGGTGATCGACGCCGGGGCGCTCTGGCAGGGCTGGCATATCTTCGCGGGCAGCCAGAATCTCGATTCCCTGGCGATCATCGAGACGCAGGCGGCGACCATCGCGCTGGCCGCCCGCCTGTCGGACGAAGTCGGCGCGACCCCGCCGCTGGTCAATCTCGGCGGCGGCTTCGGCATTCCCTATTTCCCCGGCGACGTGCGGCTCGACATCCGGCCGATCGGCGTGGCGCTCGACACGGCGCTGGAGGCGCGCGCCGACATTCTGCGCGACAGCGGTTTCGCGATCGAACTGGGGCGCTGGCTGGTCGGGGAGGCGGGCGTCTACCTAACCCGCGTGGTCGACGTGAAGGTCAGCCAGGGCGAAACCTTCGTCGTGGTCGATGGCGGCCTGCATCATCAGCTCGCCGCCAGCGGCAATTTCGGTACTGTCGTGCGGCGCAACTATCCGATCGCCGTCGCCAACCGTTTCGGCGCCGCGCCTGCAGCCGACCCGGTGACGGTGGTGGGATGCCTCTGCACGCCGATCGACCGGCTGGGCGACAAGGTGGCGCTGCCGCCGGTGGAGGAAGGCGACCTCATCGTCCTCTTCCTCGCCGGCGCTTATGGCGCATCGGCCAGCCCCACGGCATTTCTGGGGCACCCAAGTCCCCATGAAGTTTTACTTGGCTGATTTGTGCATGACTTGACTCCTAACGGTATCTTTACCCTTTTGCGGGAAGAAGAGTCCCAAAGCCCCGCGCCGATGATCCGCCTTCACCTCTTTGGCGGCCTGTCGCGCGGGGCCGCGATAAGGGGTGAGATTATGCGTTTCCTGTCGGTTTCCAGGCTTCTGCTCGGTGCGTCATTGCCCGCCGTCGCCTTGTCGGGCTGCGCGTCCGCGCCCTCCGGGCCGCAATTGCCCCCGGCATCGTTCGTTTCCACGCAGGAGGGGCCGGGCGAGGAATATGTCATCGGCCCGCTCGATGATCTCACCATCTTTGTCTGGCGCAATCCCGAACTGGGCGCCAAGGTGCAGGTGCGCCCCGACGGCCGCATCACCACGCCTTTGATCACCGACATGCCGGCCGTAGGCAAGACGCCCAAGATGCTGGCCGACGACATCAAGCTGGCGCTTACCCAATATATCGAAAATCCGTTGGTGTCGGTGATCGTCAACAATTTCAGCGGCACCTTCAGCCAGCAGGTGCGGATCGTCGGCGCGACCGAAAAGCCGGCCTCCATTCCCTATCGCGCGAACATGACGCTGCTCGACGCCATGATTGCGGTAGGCGGCCTTAGCGAATATGCCGCCGGCAATCGGGCGCGGCTGGTCCGTTTCGACAAGGATACGGGCAAGCAGAAGGAATATCAGGTCCGCCTGAACGACCTGCTCAAGAAGGGCGACACCAAGGCCAACGTCATGTTGGCGCCCGGCGACGTCATCATCATTCCGGAAAGCATGTTCTGACCATGGCGGGGCTTTACGACGAATTGCTGGTCCTGCTGCACGGCATCTGGAACCGGCGCTGGATTGCGCTGGGCGTGGCCTGGGGCCTGTGTATGCTCGGCTGGCTGGGCGTGGCGCTGATCCCCAACAGCTACCAGTCCAAGGCGCGGGTCTATGTGAACACCCAGTCGCTGCTGGAAGACAAGATGGGCATCACCCAGGTCCAGTCGCAGCAGGATCTGGACCGCGTGCGCAACACGCTGGCGAGCGCGGAAAATCTGGAAAAGGTCGTGCGTGGAACCGACCTGTCGCAGAGCGTGTCCGGCCCGCGCGACATCGCCGCGAAGATCACGACCCTGCGCGAAAATATCACCGTCATGGCGCAGGCTGATCCCAGCATGATCGACATCAGCGCCATCTCCGCCGATTCGGGCCTGTCGGACGGGGCCAATGCGCGCATCGCCCAGCAGGTGGTGCAGAAGCTGATCGACATCTTCCAGGAGGAAAATCTGTCGGGCGACCGCAGCCAGACCAAGCAGAGCCTGGCTTTCCTCGACCAGCAGCTCGCCGCCCGCGCCAAGCAGTTGGAGGCGGCCGACCAGCGCCGCGTCGAATTTACCCAGCGCTATATCGGCCTGTTGCCGGGCGCGGGATCGATCAGCCAGCGCATGGACGCCGCCCGCGCGGAGATCAGCAATATCGATTCGCAGCTCGTCCAGGCGCAAAGCGCTCTGTCGGCGATGAACGGCCAGCTCGCGGGCACGCCCCAGACGCTGCCGGGCGTCGGCGCGTCGGGCGGGGCATCGCCGCTGGCGCAGGCGCAGGCTAATCTCGCCTCGATGCGCGCGCGCGGCTGGACCGCCAGCCATCCCGACGTGATCGCCGCCCAGCGGGAAGTCGACGCCCTGCGCCGCGCAGGTGGCGGCGGCAGCGCGGGCGGAGCCGGCGGCACGCCCAATCCCGCCTATCTGTCGATCAAGTCGATGCAGGCGGAACGCGCCGCGACCGTGCAGGCGCTCCAGACCCGCAAGGCCCAGTTGCAGAGCGATCTCAACATCATGATGTCGAAGCAGGTCGACGAACCGGGCATCGCGTCCGAACAGGAAAAGCTCGACAGCGACTATGCGGCGCTCAAGACCCAATATGACAAGCTGATGGCCGACCGGGAGGAGATCCGCCTGCGCGGCGAGGTGAAGACGGAAACCGGATCGGTTCAGTTCCGCGTCATCCAGCCGCCCAGCGCCCCGACCGCACCGGCCGCGCCCAATCGTCCGTTGCTGCTGCTCGGCGTGCTGATCGTCGGCATCGGCGCCGGCGTCGGCGTCGCCTTCGCCATGGGGCAGCTCCAGGGCACCTTCCCGACCGCCGCGCGGCTCGAAAAGGCGGTGGGCCTGCCCGTCGCCGGATCGATCAGCCAGATGCGCAATGCCGCGCAGATGGCGGTCGAAAAGCAGCGCCTCAAATGGTTCGCAGGGGCGAGCGGCGGCTTGGCCGCCGTCTGCCTGCTGCTGATCGTCGTCGAATTCGTCCAGCGTGGCATGGCGTGAAGGAGCGCGACCCGATGAACCAGCATGGCTCCACCAAGGGGCGCGGATCGCTGATCGAACGCGCGACCGAGATTTACGACTTCAATGCCGCGCTGAAAGGCCGCGCCGCGCCCAGGGTCGATGTGTCGGCCGATCTGCCGCCGGCGCCCATCGCGCCGGTGGGACCCGCTGCGTCGCCGCCGGGCCCCGCACCCCTTGATCGCGCGCCAGCCTGGACCGGGCCGATCCAGCCGATCGACCGCATGGCGCTGGCGCAGGCGGGCTATCTGCAACCCGACGGCCCCGTGACCGCGATGAGCGAGGAGTTCCGCCTGCTCAAGCGCGACCTTCTGGCGCAGTTGCAGGCCAATCCGGGCGGCAACCGCATCCTCGTCTGCTCCGCGCATAGCGGCGACGGCAAGAGCTTCTGCGCGATCAATCTGGCGCTCAGCCTGGCGGCGGAAAAGGACCGGGAAATCCTGCTGATCGATGCCGATTTCGGCAAGCCGGGCATCCCGGACAAGCTGGGCCTGACCGGTGGGCCTGGCCTCATGGACGCGCTCGCCGATCCGTCGATCGCGATCGAGGATATCATCATCCGCACCGACCTGCCCTCGCTGTCGGTGCTGCCGGCCGGCGCGCGCAGCAACAACGATACCGAATATCTGGCCTCCGCCCGGACCCGGCAGCTGCTTTCGCGGCTGACCGAAGGGCGCCCCGAACGCATCCTGATCTTCGATTCGCCGCCCTTGCTCGCGGCCTCGCCCGCGGCCGTGCTCGCCAGCCATGCCGCGATCGCGCTGCTGGTCGTGCGCGCCGACCGGACGAGCGAGAGCGCCCTGCGCGAAGCGGCCACGATGCTGAAGGGCGGCGCGCAGGTGCGACTGCTGCTCAACGCCGTCCGCTTCACCGGCAGCCGTCGCTTCGGCAGCTATTATGCCAAGGGGGAAGCGCAGGCATGAGCAGGCGCCACTGGATTTCGGGTGCGTCCTTTTTCGCGCTGGCGGCCATGGCCCTGCCGGCGCACGCGCAATCGTCCCGGCAGGACCAGCGCCTCAGGGTCGTGCCCTATCTGGGCATCGATCAGGTGGTGATGGCGCCGCTCAAGGGTGAGGGCGATGTGCTGACATACACCAACGTCACGGCGGGCGTGACGGCGGAGGTGCGCAACCGCCGCGTGGAAGCGACCATCGACGCGCAATATAATCACAGCTTCGGCTGGGGCAGCCAGGCGACCGATCAGGACGTCATCAGCGGCATATTGAGCACGCGCGTCAATGTCGCGCGCGGCCTGTCGCTCAATGCCGGGGGCCTTGCGACGCGGGTGCGGACCGACGGCCTGTCGGGCGCGACCGCGCTCAACGACAGCTATACCAGCCAGGTCTATGCCGGCTATGTCGGCCCGTCCTATACGACGCAGCTTGGCGATTTCACCGTCAACGGCTCCTATCGCCTGGGCTATGCACGGGTCGACGATGACCTCAATGCGGACATCCCCGGCGCGCTGCCCAGCGGTTCCTTCGCGGACAGCTGGAGCCACAGCCTGCTCGGCTCGGTCGGCTTCGCGCCCGGCACCGTGCTGCCGGTGGGCCTGACCGCCAGCGCCGGCTATGACCGCGAGGATGCGAGCCAGCTCGACCAGCGGTTCGAGGACGCCTGGGGCCGGCTGGACGCCACCTTGCCGGTGTCGCGCACCGTCGCGCTGGTCGGCGGCATCGGCTATGAGAATATCGAGATCAGCCAGCGTTCGCCGTTGCTGGACGATGATGGCGCGCCCGTCATCCGCAACGGCCGCTACGTCACCGACGAAAGTTCGCCGCGCGCTTTGGTCTATGAATTTGACGACATCATCTGGGACGTCGGTGTCCTCTGGCGGCCCAGCCATCGCACCTCGCTCCAGGCGCGCGTGGGCGAACGCTATGGCGGCATGACCTATCAGGGCAGCTTCCTCTGGCAGGGTCGCGACAGCAATTTCGCGCTGGTCGTGTTCGACGGGATCGACAGTTTCGGCCGGATGATCATGGGTGACGTCGCCGCGCTGTCGGGCAGCAACCTCAATGTCGTGCGCAATCCCTTCACCGGCGACCTCACCGGCTGCGCCTTCTCGGCGACCGGCGGCGGCCAGTGCTTCAACGACGCGCTGTCGGGCATCACCGGCGCCAATTTCCGCTATCGCGGCGTGTCGGCCCAATATGCGCTGCGGCGCGGTCCCTGGGGCTGGGGTGTGGGCGCGGGCTATTCGCAGCGCAAGTTCATCACGCCGCAGGGCCAGACGGTGTTTATCCGCGGCTCAAGGGACGAAAACTGGTTCGGCAATGCGTCGATGACCTATATGTTCAACAATAGCGACAGCATCAATACGGTCGTCTACATCAACTATTTCGACGCCAGCGACGCACGGCCCGATATTCTCAATTACGGCGCCTTCACCAGCTATTTCAAGGGGTTGAGTCGCCGTCTGTCGGCATCGGCGTCCGTCGGCATCGACGGAGCCAAGGCCGATGATTTCGACACGGTGATCAGCGCCATGGGGCAGGTCGGCCTGCGCTACAGCTTCTAGCCGGCCCTGGGAGACGAAGATATGTATGATCAATTCTACGGATTGCAGGGCCGCCCGTTCCAGCTGACGCCGGACCCGCATTATTATTTCGAGAGCGCGACCCACCGCAAGGCGCTGTCCTATCTAGGCTACGGTCTGGCCCAGGGGGAAGGCTTCATCGTCATCACCGGCGATATCGGCGCGGGCAAGACCACTTTGGTCGGCCATCTGATGCAGACGATCGACCCGTCGCGCCTGACCGCGGTCAAGATCGTGTCGACGCAGGTCGAGGGCGACGACATGCTGCGCCTCGCCGCGCAGAGCTTCGGCCTGGAGACGGACGGCCTGACGAAGGCAGCGACGCTGCAACGGATCGAGAGCTTTCTTCATGGCCAGGCGCGCGCCGGGCGGCGCAGCCTGCTGATCGTCGATGAAGGCCAGAATCTGGGCGTCTCGGCGATCGAGGAACTGCGCATGTTGTCCAACTTCCAGTTGGGCGGCCAGTCGCTGCTTCAGATTTTCCTGCTCGGTCAGCCGGAATTTCGCGACCTGCTCGCATCCCCGGAGCTGGAGCAGCTGCGTCAGCGCGTCATCGCCACCCATCATCTCGAACCGATGATGCCGCGCGAGGTCGAACCCTATATCCTGCATCGGCTGGGGGTGGCGGGCTGGACCGGCGATCCGGCTTTCACCCCGGCCGCCTTCGCCGCGCTTTACGCCGCGACCGGCGGCGTGCCCCGTCGCCTCAACGCGCTGGTCAGCCGCGTCCTGCTGCTGGGCGCGATCGAGCAACTGCACGACATCGACGCCGATGTCGTGGCTGCGGTGGTCGCCGACATGGGGCTGGACGTCGACGCGCGGCCCGAACCGATGACGCCTTCGGCGCTCGATCTGGTCGAGGAACCGGCGGAGCCGGAGGAAGCCGCCGAACCGGCCTGGCCGACCTTTGACCCGGGCGAGGACGAACTGATGGCCGCGCATGAGCCTGACGATGCGCCGCGTTTCCTTTCCGCCGCGCATGTCGCCAACGGCTTCGATCATGGGGAAAAGGCAGACGATGAACGGGTGATCCCGTTCGCGCGGTTCGCGGCGCCCTTCGCGGAACCCGCCGCCGAAGAACCGGAATCGGCCGACGCCATCGACGCAGCGGACGAACCTCTCGCCGCAGCAGAGCCGGACGTGCTGACGGAAGAGGAAGTCGAGCCGGTCGACGCCTTTGACGAGACGATCGATCCGGTCGAGGAGGCTGATCCGGCGGAAACGCTCGACGCCCTGCGTCGCGACATGCAGGAGGAAATCGCCGCCCTGCGCGCCGAGATCGCCTCGCTCCGCGCGGTGCAGGCGCACGCGCCGTTCGGCGCGCCCGCGCCGACCATCGACCCCGAAGCGCTCAAGGATTGTTTCACCCTGGTCGAGGAACGCCTCTCCACCCTGGAATTCCGGGCCGAGGAGCAGGATACCGCGCTGCGCCGGGTGCTGACCATGCTGGTCGAATGGGTGGAGCGCGAAGACCGGATGGTCGACGCCGAACAGGACGCCGCCGTCGCCCGCGCGCATTGACCGAAGGCTGAGTGAGGGACATATGCGCAACGCCCTGTCCGTCGATGTGGAGGACTGGTTCCAGGTCGGCGCTTTCGAGCGCACGATCGACCGTGCCGACTGGGACGGGCTGGCCCATCGCGTCGAAGGCAACACCGACGCGGTGCTGGACCTGTTCGCGCAGGCGGATGTCAAGGCGACCTTCTTCACCCTGGGCTGGGTGGCGGAGCGTTATCCGGCGTTGATGCGCCGCATTGTCGAGGCAGGGCATGAGGTGGCGAGCCATGGCTATGACCATGCGCGCGTCTTCACCTTCACCCCCGACCAGTTTCGCGCCGACCTGCGCAAGGCGCGCGCCCTGCTGGAGGATGCGAGCGGGCAGGCCGTGACCGGCTATCGCGCGCCCAGCTTCTCGATCGATCCGCGCACCCCCTGGGCGCATCGGATATTGGCCGAAGAGGGTTATCGCTATTCCTCCAGCGTCGCGCCGATCCGGCACGATCACTATGGCTGGCCCGACTCCCCGCGCTTCGCCTGGAAACCGCTCAAGGATTCGCCGCTGGTGGAACTGCCGGTGACGACCGCCAAATGGGGCGGGCGCACGCTGGCCGCGGGGGGCGGGGGCTTTTTCCGCCTGCTGCCCTATGGTTTTTCCCGCTGGGCGATCCGCCAGGTCAATGAACAGGCTGGGCGGCCCGCGATCATCTATTTCCATCCCTGGGAAATCGATCCCGGTCAGCCGCGCGTTGCCGGAGCGCCGCTGCGCTCGCGCCTGCGCCATTACAGCAACCTGTCGGTCATGGCGGCGAAGCTGCGTCGCCTGACGCGCGACTTCGCCTGGACGCGCGTCGACGCGCTGGCCGACGCCGAAGCGGCGCGCGCGGCATGACCGCCGGGACGGACGCCGATCTTTCCGTAACCATGCTCGACCTGCGCGATCCGGTGCAGGCGGCGGCGGTCGACGCCTATGTGATGGCCCATGCCGAAGGGACGCCGTTCCACCGACCCGCCTGGCTTTCCGCGATCGAGGAGGCGACGGGCAACCGCGCCTTGCCGCTGGCCGCCATCGCGCCGTCGGGCCGGATCGTCGGCCTCCTGCCGCTCCACCACATCAAGAGCGCCCTGTTCGGACAGGCATTGGTATCGACCGGCTTCGCCGTCGACGGCGGCATAGTGGCGGATGACGAGCGCGCCGTCGCCGCCCTCGCCCTGGCGGCGCGGGAACTGGCGCGGGAACGTGGCAATCTGTCGCTGGAACTGCGCGGCGGCGCCGTGCCGGGCGCGGACTGGGAGCGGCGCGAGGGCCAGCATGTCGGCTTCGTCCGTCCGATCGCCAGCGACGAGGAAGCGGAACTGCTGGCGATCCCGCGCAAGCATCGCGCCGAATTGCGCAAGGCGCTGGCCAATGCCGATCTGACGGTCGATGTGGGCCGCGATCCGCGTCATCTGCGCGATCATTATCATGTCTATGCCACCAGCGTCCGCAACCTCGGCACGCCGGTCTTTCCCGCGCGGCTGTTCCGCGCCGTGCTGGAGCGGTTCGGGACGGACGCCGACATATTGATCGTGCGCGAAAGGGACAGGCCGGTTTCGGCGGTGCTCAGCCTTTATCATGCCGGGCGGGTCATGCCCTATTGGGGCGGCGGCATCGGCGACGCGCGGCGGCTGCGGTCCAATGAACTCATGTATTTTCGGCTGATAGGCCATGCCCGGACGCGCGGCATGACCCTGTTCGACTTCGGCCGGTCGAAGGTCGGCAGCGGTCAGGCGGCGTGGAAGAAGAGCTTCGGCTTCGATCCGCTCCCCCTTGTCTATCATGGCTGGTCGGCGGATGGCGCCCGGCGCGATGTCGACCCCAACAGCGCCCGATATCAGCGGCGGATCGAATATTGGAAGAAACTGCCCTTGCCCCTGGCCAACCTGATCGGCCCGCATATCGCGCGAGGGCTGGGGTGAAGGGCGACATCCTCTTCCTCTGCCACCGCATCCCCTTTCCGCCGGATCGGGGCGACAAGATCCGTTCCTTTCACCTGCTGAAGCGGCTGGCGGAGGAAAGCGCCGTCCATGTCGGCTGCTTCGCCGACGATGACCGCGACATGGGGTTTTCGGACGAGCTACGGCACGTCGCCGCCAGCCAGTGCGTGCTGATGCGCGATCGGTCCAGGGTCGTCGCCGGCCTCACCGGCCTCGCGAAACGCCAGTCGTTGCTGATCGCGCTGTTCGACCATCCGGGGCTGCACCAGTGGGTCGCCCGCACGCTCGCCGAGCGGCCGATCCGCGCCGTCTTCGCCTATTCGGCGCAGATGGCGCATTTCGTGCCGATGCTGCCGCCCGATATCCGCTTCATGATGGATTTCGTCGATTTCGATTCGGCCAAATATGCGACCTATGGCGCGCAGGGCAGTGGCCCCATGGCCTGGATCAACCGGCGCGAAGGCCGGCTGCTGTTCGATTTCGAACGGGCCATCGCGGAACGCGCCGCCGTTTCCAGCTTCGTGAGCGAGGCGGAGGCGCAGATGTTCCGCGCCGCCACCGGCCTCGATTCCGATCGCGTGGTCACGATCGAGAATGGCGTCGCACTCGACTATTTCGACCCCGCCGCCGATTTTTCGTCCGTGGACGCTGGGCAGGGGCGGCTGCTCGTCTTCACCGGCCAGATGGATTATCGCCCCAATGTCGAGGCGGTGGAGAGTTTCGCCCGCGATACCCTGCCCGCCATCCGCGTCGCCCATCCCGATGCCCGCTTCGCCATTGTCGGGCGCAATCCGGTAACGTCGGTGCAGGCGCTGGCCGACCTTCCCGGCGTGATCGTGACTGGCGGCGTGCCCGACGTGCGCGGCTGGCTGGCGGCGGCGGACGTGGTCGTCGCGCCGCTGCGAATCGCGCGCGGCATCCAGAACAAGGTGCTGGAGGCCATGGCGATGGCCCGTCCGGTCGTCGCCTCGTCGCAGGCGGCCGAAGGCATAGACGCTTGCCATGGCGCGCAATTGCTGGTCGCCGATGATCCCGCGCAGGAAGCGGAAAAGATCATCGCCCTGCTCGCCGATCCAGCCCGCGCGGCCACGCTGGGGCAGGCAGGGCGGGCGCGGATGGAAGAACGCTATCGCTGGTCGGCGACACTCGACCGGCTGCCCGACCTGTTGTTCGGCCGCGCTTCGGTCGCGGACGCCGTGACATGACGGAACGCGCGCTGACGCCCGACCGGTTGCCGCTGGTCGACCTGACCGGCTGGCGCGGCCATCTCACCGCGCTCGGCGTCGTCGCGTTCGTCATCCTGTCGCTGTTCCTCGACGATGTCTGGACCATGGTGTCGATCTGGTGGAACGCCTCCACCTTCGGCCATTGCCTGTTCATTCCCATCCTCATCGCCTGGCTGGTGCAGCAGCGCCTGCCCGGCCTGCGCCAGTTGCGGCCGGTCGCCTGGGCGCCGGGACTGCTCTGGCTGGGGGCGGGCGCCTTCGCCTGGCTGCTCGGCGCGGCGGCGGGGGTGGCGATGATCCGCCATGGCGCCCTTATCGTCATGCTTCAGGGCGCGACCATCGCGCTGCTCGGCCCGGCCGTCGCCCGCGCGCTGCTCTTCCCGCTCTTCTACGCCTTCTTCATGGTCCCCTTCGGTGAGGAGATTGTGCCGCCGCTGCAATTGCTGACGGCGCGGCTCGCCATGCTGCTGCTCGACCTGTCGGGCGTGCCGGCGCATATGGAGGGCATCTTCATCACCACGCCGACCGGCTATTTCGAGGTTGCCGAAGCCTGTTCCGGCGCGAAATTCCTGATCGCCATGACCGCCTATGGCGCGCTGGTGTGCAATGTCTGCTTCAATAGCTGGCCCCGCCGCCTCCTTTTCATGGCGGGCGCGCTTGGCCTGTCGGTGCTGGCCAATGGCGTGCGCGCCTTCGCCACGATCCTCGTCGCTCATTTGACCACGGTCGACGCGGCGGTCGGCTTCGACCATGTCGTCTATGGCTGGGTCTTCTTCGCCATCATCATGATCATCGTCATGGCGACCGCCTGGCCCTTCTTCGACCGCAAGCCCGGCGACCCCTGGTTCGACCCGCGCGCCCTCCAGCGCGAAGGCGAGCGCGGCGGCCCGGTGGGCAAGGTCGCGGGCGGCGCGCTGGCGCTGGTGATCGCCGCGCCGCTCTGGCTCGCCGCCACCGCCGCCGCCGCCGATCCGCTGCCGCCCGTGCTGCATATGCCCGCGGTTCAGGGCTGGACCCGCACCGACGCGCGACAGGCCTATCCCTGGAAAGCGCGCTTCGACGGCGCGGACCATTATGTCAGCGGCCGCTATCGCAATGCGCGCGGGCAGGTGGTGGACCTCGCCATCGCCACCTATGCCCGGCAGGAGGACCAGCGCGAACTGGTCGGCTTTGGCCAGGGCGCGGCCGATCCCGACAGCCTGTGGGTCTGGTCCTCGCCCGCCCGCGCGCCCGCCGATGCGCGCGGCGAGCAGATCACCGCACCCGGCCCGGTGGTGCGCCATGTGGTGAGCTTCTACGTCGTGGGCGGCGGCGCCCCGACCGGCAGCAAGCCGACGGTGAAGCTGGAAACCATGAAGGCCCGCCTGCTGGGGCAGGACCAGCGCGCCATCGCCATCCTCGTGTCGGCGGAGGAGGGCGAAGGACATTCTTCGGACGCCGCTATATCCGCCTTCCTGACCGATCTGGGCGATGTGCGGGTTTTGGCTGACCGCAGCATCGGCATCCGCTAGAGATCGTTCGCATGTGCGGCATAGCGGGCATCTTCCATCTCGAAACGGCCAAGCCGGTCGATCCCGCGCGGGTCCGCGCCATGCTGGACGTGATGCCGCATCGCGGCCCGGACGGCAGCGGCATCTGGACCGCGCCGGGCGTGGGGCTGGGCCATCTGCGTCTGTCGATCATCGACCTGGCCGGCGGCGCGCAGCCTATGCTGACCGAGGATGAAAGCCTCGCCGTCGTCTTCAACGGCGAAATCTACAATTTCGCGGAAGTGCGCGCGGAACTGGAGGCGAAGGGCCATGTCTTCCGCACCCATAGCGATACCGAAGTCATCCTCCACGGCTATCGCCAATGGGGCGAGGAGTGCGTCCACCGCTTCAACGGCATGTTCGCCTTCGCCCTGTTCGATGCGCGCGCCCAGTCGCTCTGGCTGGCGCGCGACCGGCTGGGGGTGAAGCCGCTTCACTATGCGCTGCTGTCCGACGGCAGCCTGATCTTCGGATCGGAATTGAAGAGTCTGCTCGCCCATCCGCTGCTGCGCCGCGCGCCGGACCTGTCGGCGGTCGAGGATTATATGGCCTATGGCTATGTCCCCGACGACGCCTGTCTGGTGGCCGGCGTGCGCAAGCTGGGCGCGGGCGAAACGCTGCGGCTGGTGCGCGGCCGCGCTCTGCCGCAGCCGCAACGCTACTGGGACGTCAGTTTCGCCGACCGCAGCAAGGCGAAACCCGAAGCGCTGGAGGAGGAACTGGTCGCGCTGATGCGGCAGGCGGTCCGCTCGCGCATGGTAGCGGACGTGCCGCTCGGTGCGTTTCTCTCCGGCGGCGTCGACAGCAGCAGCGTCGTCGCGCTGATGGCCGAAGCCTCGACCCGTGCGGTCAAGACCTGCACCATCGGCTTCGACGTCGCCAGCCTCGATGAAACCGCCTATGCCGATCGCGTCGCCCGCCGCTTCGCCACCGACCATCGCTCCCGCATCGTGTCGCCCGACGATTATGGGCTGATCGATACGCTTTCCTTCCATTTCGACGAGCCTTTCGCCGACGCTTCCGCACTCCCCACCTATCGCGTCTGCGAACTGGCGCGCGAGCAGGTGAAGGTGGCGCTGTCGGGCGACGGCGCGGACGAAGCGTTCGCCGGCTATCGCCGTCACCGCTTCCAGATGCAGGGGGAGCGGTTCCGCGCGATGGTCCCCGCGTCAGTCCGCCAGCCTGTGTTCGGCGCATTGGGGCGCTACTATCCCAAGGCCGACTGGGCGCCCCGCGTTCTGCGCGCCAAGTCGACCTTCCTCGAACTGGCGGGCGAGGGGGGGGATGCCTATGCCACCTCGGTCGGCATGACAGCGCACGCCCTGCGCCAGCGCCTGTTCAGCCAGGAGATGAAGAGTCGCCTGGGCGCCTATCGGGCCGAGGACCGCTATATCAGGGCGATGGCGCAGGCGCCCGCGCGCGACCCGCTCGACCGCGCGCAATATGCCGACATCCGCATCTGGCTGCCCGGCGACATATTGACCAAGACCGACCGGATGAGCATGGCCGTCAGCCTGGAGGCGCGCGAGCCTTTGCTCGACTATCGGCTGGTCGAATTCGCCGCCCGCCTGCCCGTCGCCCAGCGTATTCGCGGCAACAGCGGCAAATATCTGATGAAGAAGGCGATGGAGCCGTTCCTGCCGCAGGACATTCTCTATCGCCAGAAAATGGGCTTCGTGACCCCGATCAGCGCCTGGTTCCGTGGCGCGCTGGCCGGGGAGGCGACGGCGATCGCGGGCGGATCGGCGCTGGCGAAGACCGGCTGGTTCGACACCCGAATGCTGGCCAGGGTCGCCGCCGATCATCGTGCCGGCCTGTCCGATCACGGCCGGCTGCTCTGGCAATTGCTGATGCTGGACAAGGCGCTGACGCGATTGTTCGGCGTGTGAGTAACACGTTGCGCAATTGGCTGGGGTTCGGTGTGATGTTGGCAGCGCCGTGGTTGGTCTGGCTCGGCTTTGCGCATATTGTGCGTCCTCATTGGAGCGGCGATGTTGCCGCTGCGATGACTGCTTCCTTTTCAGTCGCCGCGGGAATGAGCGGCTTCTGGCTTCTCGGCTCTCCATTTGCACGCTGGAAGGAGGGGTATCTGATGGCGCTGTTGGCAACCTACGTCATTCTAGCGGTCGCTGCGCAGCCCTTCATCGGCCTGCTGTCTGTCTGCACGACGGGTGACTGCATTTAGATCGCCCCCTTGCAACCCGCGCGTGCCGGTGCCAACGGGACGCATGGCGAAAATCAGGGCGCATCCGTGACAGTCTCCAAGGAAATCGTGCGGCTGCGGCTCTATGCGCTGTGTCTGGCGGGGGACATGGCGGGGCTGTTCTGCGCCTTCCTCGCGGCCAACTGGTTCGTGCTGGGTGCGCTCTGGGGCGAGCCGGGCAAGCCGCATGGGCTGGTGATGTTCGCCATGGTCGCGCCGCTCTACGCGCTGCTCGCGGTGCAGGGCGGCGCCTATGGCATCAACACGCTGGATCATGTCCGGCGCGGCATTTTCCGCGCGCTGCTGGCGCTGGCGCAGGCGGCGCTGCTGATGCTACTGATCGTCTATCTGGGCAAGATCGCCGAGCAACTCTCCCGTCTCACCTTCCTCACCGGGCTGGTGCTGGGCGCGGTCGCGCTGGCGCTGGTCCGCCTCGCCGTCGCGCGGCTGGCGGTCAGCCTGCTGGGCGACGTGCCGCACCTCACCGCCGTCATCATGGACGGGATCGCCATTGAAACCGGCCCGCATATGGAGATCATCCGGGCCGACGCCGCCAATCTCCGTCCCGAACGGCATGACGCCGACATGGCGGCGCGGCTGGCGGCGGCGGTCGGCATGGCGGAGCGGGTGATTGTCGCCTGTCCGCTCGAACGGATGGACGACTGGTCGGCGGCGCTCAAGTCGCTGTCCGCGCGCGGCGAGATCGTCGTGCCCGAACTGCTGCGCTTCGCCCCCGCGCGGGTGGATGAATTTGACGGCCAGCCCACCATCATCGTCGCGGGCGGTCCGCTCCAGTTCCGCGATCGCCTGATCAAGCGGCTGTTCGACCTGCTCGTCGCCGGTCTCGCCACGATCCTGCTGTCGCCGATCCTGATCGGCGCCGCGCTGGCGGTGAAGCTGACCAGCCCCGGTCCGATCCTCTTCCGCCAGCCCCGCATCGGCAAGGATGCGCGGCCCTTCTCCATCTACAAATTCCGGTCGATGCGCGCCGAGGCGAGCGACCACAAGGCCGCGACCTTGACGAAGCGCGACGACGACCGCGTAACCCGCGTCGGCGCGTTCCTGCGCAAGACCAGCATCGATGAACTGCCCCAGCTTTTCAACGTGCTGAAGGGCGACATGAGCATCGTCGGCCCGCGTCCGCACGCCGCCGCGGCCAAGGCCGGGGACAGCCTCTATTGGGAGGTCGACGCCCGCTACTGGGAACGGCATTGCATCAAGCCGGGCATGACCGGCCTTGCCCAGGTGCGCGGCCATCGCGGCGCGACCGACCATCATCAGGATCTGATCGACCGCCTGCGCTCCGACCTGGAATATGTCAGCGACTGGTCGATCTGGCGCGACCTGCGGATCATCGTCGCGACCCTGGGCGTACTCGTCCACCACAAGGCCTATTGAGCCGATGGCGACCAACCTGACACTCGCCGCGCTTCTGCTGTTCTGCCTGATTGCGGTGGCCTGGCCCTTTCTCTTCTACCCGCTGATCCTGCGCGCGCTGCCGACCCGGCCGGAACAGCCGGTCGCCGGTCCCACGCCCAGCGCGTCTCTGCTGTTCTGTGCCTATAATGAAGCCGACGCCATGCCGGAAAAGCTCGCCAATTTGGCGATGTTGAAGCGCCGCTATCCGGCGCTGGAGTGCCTCGCCTTCGATGACGGTTCCTCCGACGGCACCGGCGACCTGATCGAGCGCCAAGGCGACCTCGTCACCCTGTTGCGCGGTCCCGGCCGCAGCGGCAAGGCGCATGGCATGAAGCAGCTTGCGGTGCGGGCGCGGGGGGATGTGCTGATCTTCACCGACGCCAATGTGCTGCTGGACGAGGAAGCGGTCGAGCGGCTGCTCGCCCGCTATGCGGACCCGGAAATTGGCGGCGTGCTCGGCTCTCTCCACTATGTCGGCGCGGACGAAAGCGCGACCGCCTCGGTCGGTTCGCTCTACTGGCGGCTGGAGGAAAGGCTGAAGGATCAGGAATCGCGCACCGGCAATGTGCTGGGCGCGGACGGCTCCATCTTCTCGATCCGGCGCAGCCTCTATCCCGAATTTCCCGACAGCGTCCTGGACGATCTCACCGTGTCCATGGCGGTAGTATTTTCAGGTAAGCGATTGATAAAGGCCAAGAATGTTATCGCCCGCGAACGGCTGGTGACGGCGCGCAAGGACGAATATCGGCGCAAGGTCCGCATCGCCGCCCGCGCCTGGCACACGCACCGTCACTTGCGCCCGCAACTGCGGAACATGGCCGCGATCGACCGCTTCAAATATGCCTCGCGCAAGATCGTCCGCTGGTTCGGCGGCGTCTTCATCCTGATCGGCGCGGTGGCGGCCGGGGCGCTCGCGCTGCGCCTCTCGCCGATGCTCACCATGGCGGGCGCGCTGATTGTCGTGTTCGCTGTCTGGATTGGCGTCCGGTCGAAAAGCGGTCCGCTCGCGGCTGTGGTCGACGTGCTGATCGCCTATGCCGCCACCTTGCAGGGCGTGCTCAGGGCGATGCGCGGCCGCACCGTCACGACCTGGAACCCGGCCAAGTCGCGCTGACCCTCTCGCCAAGGGCGCGCGATATTGTATAGGCCGATCCTGACCCCAAGCGGAGAATGACGTGATTACTGTCCAGCGGGTGGCCAAGGCCGCCGGCAAGCATCTGACCAAGGCGGCGCTCAAAGTCCGCAAGGCGCTGGGCGCGCGCGCGACGCGCGGCTGCCCGGCCTGCGGCGCGACCGTCGTCGGTTTCTTCCGCTATGGCGACAATGGTGAATGGGGTTGCCCGGAATGCGGCGCGTCCCCGCGCGAGCGGCTGATGAACTGGCTGATCGGTGAGGGCAGGCTGACCGTGCCGACACAGGGCGCGATCCTGCACATGGCGCCCAATGAGGCCAGTCTGGTGAAGCGCTTCTCCGTCGCCGCCACCTATGCGCCCGCCGACCTCGATCCCTCGCGCTACACCGTACCGGACATGCGGCGCGTCGACCTGATGGAACTGGCGGACGCGAACCGCTACGACCTGTTCTACGCCAGCCATGTGATGGAGCATGTGCCCGACGATATGGTCGTGCTGCGCAACATTCTCCGGGCGCTCAAGCCCGGCGGCGAGGCGTGGCTGATCGTGCCGCTCTGGGCCAAGCCGACCGAGGATGGCAGTTTCGACATTCCCCCGCGCGAACGCGAGCGCCGCTTCGGCCAGTGGGACCATGTCCGCCAGTACGGTCCCGACTTCGCCGACCGCATTCGCGCCGCCGGCTTCGATCTGGAGGAGATCGACGCAGCCTCGATCGACGTTGCGACACGCCATTTCTACGCCCTCGACGACCGGTTGTTCAGGGCGCGCAAGCCCGCATGAACCGTCTCGCACGGATGGAGGGCAGCGCCCGCATCCTGGCCCTGGTGAAGCTCGCCAATGTCGGGCTGGTGCTGATCTGGGGCTTTGCCGTCACCTTCGTCTTCGTGCGCGTCCTGCCGATCGCGGAGTTTCAGGCTTTCCTGCTGCTCGTCGCCTTCGGTAATTTCACCATTTCGGCCGAGTTCGGCCTCACCAGCATCATCTATGCCCGGCTGCGCCAGCATTGGTTGGGGCGCAGCGGAGGGGTGGAGGATGGCGGTTTCCGGCTGGAGGAAATGGGCGTACTCTTCCTCTTCCTCGGCCTGCTGGTCGCGGGCGGCGTGCTGATCCTGATCGTCGCGCTCCTCATGGGCTGGCTGGCGACCGGGATGCCCTTGCTGTTCCTGCTCTTCTTCCTGTCGGCCTGCCTCAACCTGCCCGCCCTGCTCGCCAAGCGGGCGCTGGCGGCGGTGGACGGCAATTTCCTGTGGGAGGGGCTGGATTGCGCGCGGCGCGTCGTGACGATCGGCCTGCTGCTGGCGATCCTCTTCGGGCTGGACCCGCGCCTGTCGGTCGCGCTGCAACTGGTCGCGAGCATGGCGGTGATCGGCTATGCCATCGCCCATGTCCATCGCCGACTGAACATGACCCGTCGCCACTGGCTCGCCTTTCGCGTCGGCGGCGGCCATGTCCGCGCGCATTATCTGCGCGACATCGGCGCGTCGGCGGCCTTCACTATGTCGGACATCATCGCCTATAACGCGCCCTATTTCACGATCGCTGCGATGACGTCGGACGCGCGGCCGATGCTGGTGTTCGATTTCTTCTTCAAGATGTCCAGGTCGCTGTCCATGCTGGTGCGCGCCATGGTCGAAGCCGCGCTGCCGCGCATCACCCGCGCCTATCATGCCGGGGATCGCGCCCGGCTGCGGCAATTGCTGCTGCGGGCGCTGGGCGCGGCGATGGTCTTCGCGGTAGCCCTTGCGGGCGTGCTGCTGGTAGCGGGCGACCGGCTGTTCGCGATCCTGTTCGACGGGCGCGCGGCGGTGGATCGGGCGGATATCGGCCTCATCATCCTTGCGTTGGCGGCGCTCACCATCCTCTGCGTCTCCGTCTATGTGCAGGCGGCGCTCGGACGGTTCAGCCAGTTGCTCGCCCGCTCGCTGCCCTTCCTCGCCGGGTCGCTGGCGAGCGCGCCGCTCGCGCTGCTGCTCTGGCCCGATCGCTTCGATCTCGCCTTCCTTGCGCTCTATGCCCTGACCCTGCTGGGCGTCGCCGGGCTGCACCTCCTGTCGCTCAAAAGGCTGCTGCGCGCATGAAGGTGGCGATGCTCGATCCGTCGCTCTTTACCGGGCGCTATGACGACAGCCTCTGCGCCGCGTTGGCCGGGCAGGGCGCGCAGGTGACGTTGCTCGGCCGCCCCATGCGCCCGACCGACGCCATCACGCCGCAGGGCTATGCCTATCTTCCGCACTTCTTCCGCCGCAGCGAAGCCTTGCGCGAAAAGATGGGGGAGGGGCGCGCCTTCCGTCTCGCCAAGGCCGCCGAATATGGCCTGTCCTGCGCGCAGGGCGACCTGACGCCGCTGCTCGCCGCCGATCTGGTCCATGTCCAATGGCTGCCCCTCGCGCCCGCCGACCGGCTGATGCTGAACCGGCTCAGCGGCAAGGCGGCGCTCGTCCACACCGTGCATAATGCCGACGCCTATCATGCCGATGCGGGCTTGCAGGGGCGCGGCTATCGCGCGCTGCTCGACCTGTTCGACGCGCTCATCGTGCATGGCGACACGACCCGCGCGGCGCTGGTCGGTCAGGGCGTCGATCCGGCGCGCATCCATGTGACGCCGCATCCGCCGATGCGCCTCGCGGCCGCGTCTCCGCAAGACCTCGCCGCCATCGCCCCGCCAAAGGTGCCGCGCCTCCTCTTCTTCGGCACGATCCGCCCCTATAAGGGCGTCGACATCCTCATCACCGCCTGCCTCCACCTCTGGCGCGCCGGCCATCGCTTCGAACTGGCGCTCGCGGGCAAGCCTTTCATGGATGTCTCCCCCCTGATCGATGCCGTCGCGCAGGCGGGCTTTGCCGATCGCCTCCTCACCGATTTCGGCTTCCTGACCGAAGGCCGGCTCGACGCGCATATGACGCGCGCCGACATGCTGGTCTTTCCCTATCGCCATATCGATTCGAGCGGCGCCTTCCTGTCGGCGCTGCACCATGGCAAGGCGATGGTGACGTCGGACGCGGGCATGTTCGGTCAGTTGCCGGACGGCGTCGCGGTCAGGGTGCCTGCCGGAAATGCGCCTGCCCTTGCCCAAGCCCTCTTGCCGCTGATCGAAAGCGCGGCCATCAGGCAGGAACATGGCGCGCGGGCGCGGGCCTATGGCGATGAAATGGGGTCTTGGAAGGATATGGCGGTGGCGACGATCGGCATCTACGAAACCGTGCTGGCCGGGCGCGCATGAACCGCTATCTGCGCGAACTCGCCGACCGCAGGCTGGCGCTGCGCCTCGCTTTGTCGGGCCGCGTCCACCAATATCCCGAAGTGCAAGCATTGAAGCGCTTTCTGTCAGCCTTCGCGGTCGACTGCCTGTTCGACGTCGGCGCCAATCGCGGCCAATATGCGACGATGCTGCGCAAGGATGCGGGCTATAAGGGGCTGATCCTGTCGTTCGAGCCGAACCCGGACGTGTTCGCAGAACTTCAGAGGCACGCCGCGTCCGACCGCAACTGGCATATATTCAACATGGCGCTGTCCGATTTCGACGGCACCGCCAGCTTCAATATCATGGCCGCCGACCAGTTCAGTTCGCTGAAAAAGCCGTCGGGCGAACAGGACGCCATCTTCGCCGATCGCAACAGAGTGACGAAGACGGTGGAGATGCAGTGCCGCCGCCTCGATACAATGCTGCCCCAACTGATGGCGCAGCATGGTTTCGCGCGGCCCTTCCTCAAGATGGACACGCAGGGTCATGACCTGTCGGTCTGCGAAGGCGCGGGCGACAGTCTGGGCCGGATGCTGGGCGTGCAGACGGAACTCGGCGTCCGCCCCATTTATGAAGGCGGCACCGGCTATCGTGCGATGATCGACTGGCTGGAGGGGCGCGGCTTCATCCCCTCCGCCTTCTTCGCCAACAACAAGGGCCATTTCCCGCTGCTGGTCGAGATGGACGGCATTTTCGTCAACCGGACGCTGGTTCAGGATTGAGCATGGGCAAGGTTGCCGGCTCCCTGTCCGCGCGCCGCCTGTTTCTGGCGGGAGCGATCGGCCTGACGCTATGGCTGGGTGCGACCTTCCTCTGGCATGTGACCTATCGGCAGGGCATCAGCCTGGCCGTCATCCTGCTGCTGGATCAGGATTTCCCGGCGCTGCTGGGATCGCTGCTGCTGCTGGCGCTGGCCGCGCCCTGGGCGGAAGGGAAGGGCTTCGCGCTCGCCAGACCTACGGCCCGGATCGTCGTCCCGCTGATCCTGCTGCTCGGCATGGCCGCCTGGGCCGGCCATTATGCGCTGTTCCAGGATTATGCGATCAGCCGGGACGAGGAAGTGGCGCGTTTCGCCGCCGCCTATATGCGCGAAGGCCTGTTCGCGCGACCGATCCCCATCGAATGGGAACCCTATCGCCGGGCGATCATGCCCGAATTCTTCTCCCCCTTCGGCGCGGCGGATTATTGGACGGCGGCCTATCTGCCGGTGAACAGCGCGATCCAGGCGATCTTCTGGCAATTGGGCGATCCCAATCTGGCCGGGCCGGTGTTGCTGATGGCGGGGCTGTTCGCGCTGTGGCGGGTGGCGCTGCACCTGATGCCCGACCGGCCGGACGCGGTGTGGGTGACGATGCTGCTCGGCTTTTCGTCCAGCCAGCTCTGGGTCACGGCGATGACCCCCTATGCCATGACCGGCCATTTCGCGCTCAACATGGTTTGGCTGGCGCTGGTGCTGCGCGGTGGGATGTTCGGTCATTTGAGTGCCGGCGTGGTCGCGCTGATCGCGGCGGGGCTGCACCAATGGCATTTCCCGCCCATCTTCATCGCGCCCTTCATCCTGTGGATGCTGCTGGCGCGGCGCTGGACGGTGGCGGCCTTCCATGCGCTCACCCTGGTCGCGATCGTCATCGTCTGGGCCAAGCTCTGGCCCGGCTTCCTGCTCCATGCGCTGGGCGCGCCGGCGGACGTCCGCCCCTCCGCCGGCGTCGCCGACAAGGTGGGCAGCCTGTTCGAGCGGCTCGGCGACCGCTGGCAGCCGCTGGTGAACATCAGCCGCTATATCGCCTGGAACGACATATTGATGGTGCCGCTCGCCGCGCTCGGCATGGCGGCGATGCGCTGGGGCGCGATGATTCGCGGCCGGGAAATCGCGTTACCGCTGGCGCTGGGCTGCCTTGCGGGTTGCGCGCTGGCGCTGGCGCAGGGCTATGGCTGGGGCTTCCGCTACGCCCATGGTTTCATCGGCCCCTTCTGCCTGCTCGCGGGCCTTGGCTGGGCGCGCTTCCGGCCGGAGGGCGCGATGCGGCCCATCTTCATCGCCCTCCTCATCACCGCTTTGTCGAGCGCCTTTCTCGTCTGGCGCACGCATGAGTTTGTCGCGCCCTATGCCGCCAGCCACAAGCTGATCGATTCGAGCCAGGCCGACGTCGTGCTGATCGATCCGCGCGGTGGCCTCTACGTCACCGATCTGGTGCGGGGGCGGAACGGCGTGCCGGGCAAGCCGATGGTGATGAATCTTGGCATGTTGACGCTGGATCAGGTGGATATGCTCTGCGCCTCCTATGTCGTCGAACTGTTCGACCGCGCGGAGTTTCGCCCGCTGGGCGTGCCGCTGGCGCGCTGGAATCTCGGCCGCATGGACGCGCTGCGCGCCCATATGAAGGAAGTGGGCTGCGATAAGCCGGTCCAGCCGCCGCTGCCCGAGACGTTCGAGGATGCGCTGAACGCGGCCGATAACGCAATGTGATCGATCAGTTTGACGCGCGCTGATTTTACTTTGTTCCGTTCGCTCGAAGCGAACGGAGGTGATTTTATTCGTCTAACCATACCGCGCTCTGATGGAGCGGCTATTGCCCCTTCACATAGACACGCTTGCCGCCGATCCAGGTTTCCAGCACCTGAGTCTGGCGAATGTCGGCGGGGCGCGCTGTGCTGATGTCCCGGTCGATCAGCAGGAAGTCCGCGCGCTGCCCCGGAATCAGGCTGCCGAACTTCTTTTCGGCGAAGCCCGCATAGGCCGCCTGCCGGGTGAAGCCGTCCAGCGCCGCCTCGAAACCCACCCGCTGCTCGGGCATCCAGCCACCGAATGGCTCGCCCTTCGCATCCTCGCGGCTCATGGCGACGGCGATGCCGGGGAAGGGATTGGGGCTTTCCACCGGCACGTCGGAGCCAAAGGCCAGCGGCACACGATTGTCGAGCATCGACTTCCAGGCATAGGCGCCCTTCAGCCGGGCCTCGCCCATGCGCGCGGTCGCCATGCGCCAGTCCGACGCCTCATGCACCGGCTGCATCGACGCGATCGCGCCCAGCGGCCCGAAGCGCGGCAGGTCGGCGGGGTCGATGATCTGGGCATGTTCCACGCGCCAGCGCCGGTCGCCCTTATAAGTGTCGTTCAGTTCCTGGATCGCGTCCAGTATCTCGCCATTGGCGGCGTCGCCGATGGCGTGGACGGCGACCTGGAAATTATCCATCGCCGCGCGGCTCATGATGTTGCGGAGCTGGGTGTCTGGGATCAGGGTCAGGCCGCGCTGGCCCGGCGCATCGGCATAATCGGCCTTCAGCCACGCCCCGCGCGATCCCAGCGCGCCGTCGAGGATCAGCTTGATCCCGCCCATGCGCAGATGATCGTCATACAGCCAGGGCGTCGGCTCCGGCCCCGCGATCAGCACCATATTGTCGAGGCCGGCGGCATAGGACATGATCCGCACGCGCAGCGCGCCGCGATCGGCCGACCGGCGGAAGGCCTGCCAATCCTCGATGCTGGTGCCCATGTCGGCGATGCCGGTGATGCCCTGCGCCAACAGCGCGCGCTGCGCCTTTTCCAGCGCCATGTCGCGGTCCTTGGGCGCGGGCGGCGGCACGAATTTCTGGATGAGGTCCATCGCCCGGTCGACGAACACGCCCGCCGGCTTGCCCGCCGCCATCTCGACGCGCCCACCCGCGGGCGCCTTGGTCGTCGCCGTCACGCCGGCCGCGCGGATGGCGGCGCTGTTGGCCCAGCCGGCATGGCCGTCGATGCGCTCCAGCCAGACGGGAATGTCGCTGACCGCCGCATCCAGTTCGGCGGCGGTGGGAAAGCGGCCAAGGCCCCAGGCTTCCTGATTCCAGCCGGTGCCGATGATCCATTTGCGCCCCGGATTGGCGGCGACATAGGCGCGGATCTTCTCCTGCGCCTGTGCCAGCGACGTCGTGTCCGACAGGTCGAGCGTGATGAGCGACAGGCCATAGCCCATGATATGGCCATGCGCGTCGATCAGGCCGGGGATCATCGTCTTGCCGCCCGCGTCCAGCTTGAAGGCTGGCCCCTTGGGCCGCTCGGGCCATGGCTGGCCACGCTTGGGCTTTTTGGGCTTATATTCGGGTTCCTGATAGCGGCCGGGGATCAGCTTTTCGACCTTGCCGTCATCGTCGATCATCAGCGCGCCGAAATGCACGATCCTGCCGTTCGCATCCAGTGCGATACCGTTCACATTGTCGATCACGCCCGACGCGAGCGCAGGCAGAGGGCAGAGGGCAAGCGCCATGGCGGCGCTCCTCAGCGCGCGCGAAGACAGAAAATGGGTCATGCTCGGGTAATTCTCCGCACCAGCGCGCTGGTGTCCTGCCGATGGCCGCCCATGGCCTGCACATCGGCATAATATTGGTCGATCAGCGCCGTCACCGGCAGGGTGGAGCCGTTCGCGCGGGCCTCCTCCAGCGCTAGGCCAAGATCCTTGCGCATCCAGTCCACCGCGAAACCGAAGTCGAACTGGTCCTGCGCCATCGTCTTCCAGCGATGGTCCATCTGCCAGCTTTGCGCCGCGCCGCCCGAAATCGCCTCGAACACGGAGTCGAGGTCGAGGTCCGCCGCCTGGGCGAAGCGCAGCGCTTCGGACAGGCCCTGGATCACGCCGGCGATGCAGATCTGGTTCACCATCTTGGTCGTCTGCCCCGCGCCCGCGCCGCCGACATGGACGATCCGCGCGGCATAGGCCTGCATCACCAGCTTGGCGGCCGCCACCGCCGGCTCGCTGCCGCCGCACATGACCGACAGCCGGCCATTTTCCGCCCCCGCCTGACCGCCCGATACCGGCGCGTCGACGCTGTGGATACCCCGGCTTTCGCCCTCGACGAACAATTGCCGGGCGATCCGCGCCGACACGGTGGTATGGTCGATGAATAGGGCGCCGGGCTGCATCGCGCGGAATGCGCCCTCGCGGCCCAGCGTAATTTGCGCCAGATCATCGTCGGTGCCGACGCAGCTGATAACGATGTCCGCATCCTCGGCCGCCTTGGCCGGGTTGATCGCCACCTGGCCGCCATAGGCCTCCGCCCAGCTCTTCGCCTTGCCGATGGAGCGGTTATAGACCGTCAGATCATGACCCGCCCGCGCCAGATGGCCCGCAATCGGTCCACCCATGATTCCCAAGCCGATAAACGCGATCCTAGCCATCAAGCCTCGTATATTTTGTGCGTCCATCCCCGCCATAAGGCGAGTTTTCCGACAGTGCCAGTTTCTTCACCTGCAATTTTCGTTTAGGGGGCGTGCGCATGAACACGCTAGCCAAGATCGAAAGCGCGCTGCCGCTGCCCGTCACCGTCGACGACATCCTTGCCGCCCGTACACGCATTGCAGGCGCGATCGTCAAGACGCCGACGCTGATCAGCCAGACGTTCTCCGACATGCTCGGCTGCAAGGTTTACCTCAAGTTCGAAAATCTGCAATTCACCGCCGCCTATAAGGAGCGCGGCGCGCTCAATCGTCTGCTGCAACTGGATGACGCATCGAAGGCGAAGGGCGTGATCGGGGCATCCGCCGGCAACCATGCCCAGGGTCTGGCCTATCATGGCAAGCGGCTGGGCGTGCCTGTGACGATCGTCATGCCGACCACGACTCCGATCGTGAAGATCACGCAGACGCGCAGCCATGGCGCGACCGTGGTGCAATATGGCGAGAAGTTCGATGACGCCTATGCCCATGCCCGCAAGCTGGAGGTGGAGCAGGGCCTGACCTTCGTCCATCCCTTCGACGAACCCGACATCATGGCCGGGCAGGGCACGGTCGCGCTCGAAATGCTGGAGGACGCGCCGGAGATCGACACGCTGGTCATCCCGATCGGCGGCGGCGGCCTGTTTTCCGGCATGGCGACGGCCGCCCGCGCGATGAAGCCCGACATCAGGCTGATCGGCGTGCAGGCCGAACTTTACCCGTCCATGTATGATTTCATCAAGGGCGCGGACCTCGCCTGCGACGGCGATACGCTGGCCGAAGGCATCGCGGTCAAGCAACCGGGCGAGATCACCCGCCGCTTCGTCGAACGGCTGGCTGACGACATTGTGCTGGTCAGCGAACGTCGGCTGGAAGAGGCGGTGAGCCTGCTGCTCCAGATCGAGAAGACGGTGGTCGAGGGGGCCGGTGCCGCCGGCCTGGCCGCGCTGCTCAGCCATCGCGAGCAGTTTGCCGGGCGCAATGTCGGCCTGATCCTGACCGGCGGCAATATCGACACCCGCCTGCTCGCCAATGTGCTGCTGCGCGATCTCGCGCGGTCGGGCCGCCTCGCGCGCCTGCGCATCATCCTTCAGGACCGGCCCGGCGCGCTCTATCATGTCGCCCGCATCTTCAACCAGGAAGCGGTCAACATCCTTGAACTGTCGCACCAGCGCATCTTCACCAACCTGCCGGCCAAGGGCCTCAGCCTCGACGTCGAGTGCGAGACGCGCGATGGGGGGCATCTCGAACGGCTGATCGCGGCGCTCCGCGAGGCGGGTTATGAGGTCGCGCCGATCGAGGTCGCATAACGGGACGTGCCGCGCCCCAATATTCGTAGTAAATGCCCTTTTCAGCCGGGCAGCGGGGCGGCATAGTCCATCCATGAACCAGCAGCGGCGCAGCGTCGGGACAGGAGGGGGAGCATGACGGCGGCCTTCCGATTTCCGCGCTTCTTTGTCACCAACCCAAGCCCTTGCCCCTATCTGCCCGGCAAGAGCGAACGGAAGGTGTTCACCGAGCTGAGCGGCGACAATGCAGCCGAACTCAACGATGCGCTGGGCCGGATCGGCTTCCGCCGCAGCCAGAATGTCGCCTATCGGCCAAGCTGCGCCGATTGCACCGCCTGCGTCTCCGTCCGCGTCGTCGCCCAGGAATTTCAGCCCAATGCGACCCAGCGCAAGCTGATCCGCCGCAACAACGACCTGATCGCCACGGCGTGCAAGCCCTGGTCGACCGAGGAACAGTTCGCGCTGCTCCAGCGCTATCTCAACGCCCGCCATCCTGGCGGCGGTATGACCGAGATGGATGAGATGGACTTTGCCGACATGGTCGAACAGACGCCGGTCGACAGCCATGTCATCGAATATCGCGAGCCGGGCGTCGACGGGCGCGTCGGCAAGCTGGTCGGCGCCTGCCTGACCGACCGGCAGGGCGACGGCCTATCGATGATCTACAGCTTCTTCGATACCGAATTGCCGCACCGTCAGGGCCTGGGCAATTATATCATCATGGACCATATCCTGCGCGCCGCCCGCGCGGAGCTGCCCTATGTCTATCTGGGCTATTGGGTGAACGGGTCGGCGCGGATGCAATATAAGGTCCGCTACCGTCCGCTCGAAAAGCTGGGGCGTAACGGTTGGGTCCGTTTTGACCCGGACGAACAGAATCAGGCGATGCGGGACGTGCCGCGGCGCAATGAATCGCCCTTGCCGGTGGAATTGGCCGCAATCCTGCGCAAATAATTCGAAAGACAGGCCGATGTTCGCACCGTTACGGGGGCGGCGAGGGGCAATTTTTTAACATTTCTTGGTAGCTGTTTTTCATGGACATGATGAAAGCAACCGGATCGGAGGGGGGCGGTGGATCGCTTTGCTGATCATCGCTTCGATGACGCGCGGCTGATTCCTTGGTGGGATCGGGTCGTGTCCCACGGGGTGGTGTAGGAACCGTCGATCTACGGCAGGATCGGGTTCAGGTCAGGCGGCCAGTGCTG
>NZ_JCATID010000010.1:0-165306 GCF_059693745.1 Sphingobium sp. WR1
GGTGATGATCGGCTTGCCCTTGTCGCCGATGGCGGTCAGCGCGACGCCGACGAACAGGGAGAAGACGACGATCTGAAGGATCTGGTTGTCCGCCATCGCCCCGATCATGGAGGTGGGGAAGACATGGAGGATGAAGTCGCGGAAGTTGAGCGCTTCGGTGCTCACCCCCGCATCCGCGCCCGACCGGACCAGGTTCAGCCCTTCGCCCGGCGCAAAGAAATTGACGAAGATCAGGCCCAGGGTCAGCGAAATCAGGCTGGCGATAATGAACCAGGCGAGCGCTCGCCCGCCGATCCGGCCCAGCGCCGCGCTGTCCCCCATATGGGCGATCCCCGCGACCAGCGTCGAAAACACCAAAGGCGCGATGATCATCTTGATCAGGTGCAGGAAGATGTCGGCCAGCAGGTGGAAATAACCCGCCACATCCTTCGCCAGCGCCTTGTCTCCACCGACCCAGAGATTGGCCACGAAGCCGGTGAGCACCCCCAGGACCATCCCAATGAGGATGAAGGCCGTCAGTCGCGATTTCATGAGATCACCAATATAGGAAGACTGCAATTGCCGGGCCAGCGATAAGCAAGGCCCGGCGCCGATGCAGGTCAGTCTTTTGCGGATTTGCGATAATCGAGCGAGGGTGCCTTGTCTCCCAGCAGCGAACGATAAACGAAGTCCGCTCCCCGGCGCTTGTCCAGCTCCGCCTTTGCCTCGACCAATGTGTCGGGACTTTGGAACAGCTGGGCAGCGGTCAGTGCTATCGTCTTCGCAGCCGTAACGGCGCCCTTCACGCCGACGCTGCTGCCGCTCGCCGCCACAGCCTGCCAACTGTGCGGCGGCGTCCCGGGCGCCCAGGTGGCCGCGACCATGCCCGCAGTGGGCGTCGTGTAGCTCACATCGCCCACGTCGGTCGATGCCGACGACACCTGTCCGCTGGTGTAGGGACCGACCGACCCGTCGCCCATGCGCGTCCCCTTGGGGAAAGTCGACTGGATCTTGCTGATGAAAGCCTGTTCCTCCGCCGTATGAGTCGGAAGGGTCAGGCTCTTCAGATTATCGTACATCACATGGCCGAGCGTGTCGTTGGGCAGCAGGTCGAACGTGCCGCCGACCTGGTCGAACTCGACCGTCGTGCCGGTCCCGAGAGCCGCGCCTTCCGCCGCCTTCTTCACGCGCTCCATGATGTCCGATACTATCTTCTGGTCCGGGTGGCGGACATAATAATAGACCTCAGCGGTATCCGGCACGACATTGGGCGCCTTGCCGCCATCCGTGATGACATAGTGAATGCGCGTTTCCTGCGGCACATGCTCCCGCATCATATTGACCATATTGTCCATCGCCTCCACGCCGTCCAGCGCGGAACGGCCGCGGTCGGGAGCGGCGGCGGCATGGGCGGCAATGCCGTGGAAACGAAATTTGCCGCTGATATTGGCAAGCGCCCGCCCCTGCGATGCGCTGTTGCTGTCGGCGGCATGCCAATGGAGCATGGCCGACACATCCTTGGTCAGCCCCTCGCGCACAAGGAAGACCTTGCCCGATCCGCCTTCCTCGGCGGGCGCGCCATAAAGGCGCAGTTCGCCCTTTATGCCGTGCGCGACCATCCATTTCTTGGTCGCGATCGCCGCTTCCACCGATGCCGCACCGAAGAGATTATGACCACAGCCATGGCCAGCAATGCCGGCAATTGGCTTGCGTTCGGGTTCGGCCGCCTGCGGCAGGCCGGGCAATGCGTCGAATTCCGCAAGAATGCCGATGACCGGGCCGTCACCCGTCTTGAAACTGGCGATGAAGGCGGTCGGCATACCCGCCACGCCCGCATTGATGGCGAAGCCGGCCGCCTTCAGTTCCTTCTGAAGCAGCGCGGAGCTTTTCGTCTCCTGAAAGCCGACCTCCGCATAGTTCCAGATCGCCAGCGCGTTCCTTTCCAAAGCGGGCGTGTTGCGATCGATGTCCGTCAGGATCGCCATGCGATCGCTTTCGGCAAGCGGACCGGCAAGCGCCGGAGCGGAAACACCTGCCGCGAGCAGGCTGAGCAAGGACCAGGCAATTGACTTCATGGACACGCACCCCTTGGATATTGGTTCGAAACAAAAAACGGCCTGCATGAGCAAAGCCCCATGCAGGCCTTGCCGGCAAGTCAGCGCGCGCCGAACGCCATGCGCAACTGCACGCCAATGACGCGCGGTTCATTATAGACCAGCGAAGTCGCCGTGATGGACGGCGTCACCACCCCGCCGGCGGCGGCATAAGTCACGTCGAACAGGTTGCGGACAAAGAGGCCAAGATCGATGCCCCGTCCTTCGATGTCATTCAGGTCGAACTTCAGATTGACCGTATCATAGGCCTTCTGGATGCCGTTGGTATCGAGCGGCCGTTCGACATACCAGACCTTGGAACTGTGGAACCAGTTGGCGTTGATGACCAGTTCCGCAAAATCGCCGAGTTCATGGGCGTAGCGCGCGCCCGCCCCCAGCGTCCATTTGGGCGTGTAGGAAAATTTGTTGTTGACCGGGTTGGTACCGAGCAGCGGCACGAAAGCCGCAGGCGCCGCATATTCGTCATATTTGGCATCGGTATAGGCGCCAAAGCCCGTCACGCTGAAACCGCGGACCGGCGTCACGGAGAAGTCGAATTCCGTCCCCTTGATGGTCGCTTTCGCCGCATTGATGATCAGATTGCCCGGATCGTTCGACGGATCATTGTCCCCGTCGAAGTTCGCGCCCGGGAAGATCGCGCGCTGGATATTGTTATATTTGCTGGTGTAGGCAGCGATGTTGAAGCGCCCCTTCACATCGCCGATCCGCCAGCTGCTCTTGATACCCGCTTCATAGTCCGTGACCTTTTCGGGCTTGAAGGTTTCAAAGCCGTCGAAATAGGAGGAAAGACCGCTCTGATTGAAACCGGCCGCGCGATAACCGCGACGGTTGGTAATGTAGAGGAAAAGATCCTCATTCACCTTATAGTCGAAGCCCAGGGTCCAGGTCGGCGCCTTCGACTTTTCGGCCCCCGTCTTGCCGCCCTGCTCTTCGCAAGCATCCGGGCCAATGCGATCGAGCGTGGACAGCATCGCCACCGAACAGCCCGACGACTTGTCCCATGTATAGCGGAAGCCGCCGTTGAAACGCAGGCCATCGGCAAAACCGCCAAAGGCATAGCCGATCTGGCCGAACAGCGCCTTGCTGGTCGCGTTGTTATAATTTTCATTATAGGTGAAGGTGCGGCCCGGAATGACCGCCGCATAGGTAACGCCGCCATTCACGCCTGTCGGATCGCTCTTCAGATAGAAGGCGCCTACGATCCAGTCGAGCTTGTCGTCGAACAGCTTGCCCATGATCTGGAACTCGTTCGAATATTGCTCGACGGCTGTGTTCGACAGGCTTTCGTTGAGCTGGAGATAGGTGCCATCCATGTCGCGCACGGCGTCGACCTTGCTGCTTCGATAGCCGAAGATATTCTTGAAGGTGACAGCGCCCACATCCAGCGTCGTGGTGTTCGCAATGCCCCAGAAGGTGCGGTTGGAGCGCGGTGCGATGCTGGTCGATACGTCACGCACGCCATTCGCCCGCTGCTCGGCTAGGGCGATGTCGATGTCGCAACCCGCGACGCCGCAATCGAAATAGGGGGCGTTGACCGCCGTGCGGGCATTGCCGCCGCCTGCGACCGCCGGGTTCGGATAGACGCCATTCAGGACGGTGCCGGTGCCATTTTCCTTTGCCTTATAATAGTCGAAGACCGTCACATTCTTGAGGCCATCGATCGGCTCCAGCAGCAACGAACCGCGGAAAGCATTGTTGTGACGATCGTCCAGATCGCCACCGACGCCATGATTCTTGGTATAGCCGTCGCGGCGGGCAATCTGCCCCGCCAGGCGCAGCGCCGCCTTGTCTGCGACGACCGGAACGTTCACCGCGCCTTCGAAGGTCCGCTCATTATAGGAGCCGAGCGTCAGCTGCCCATAGCCGCCAAAGTCGTAATTGGGCGCGACCGGATAGAGCAGCAGCGCGCCGCCCGTGGTATTCCGGCCGAACAAAGTTCCCTGCGGCCCCTTGAGCACCTGGATTGAGCCGACATCGAAGGTCGGCACGATGCTACCTTCATTGGGCAGCGGAACGTCGGCGAAATAGGTGACGACCGATGGAGCCGCCGCGCCCGCGGTGGCACGGCGCTGGCCGCGGATCACGATGCTCGGCGTGTCGCGCGAGGTTTGCGGCGCGACGTTCAGGCCCGGCGTGGTGTAGGTCAGGTCCTGGGTGCTGACCACGGCCTTTTCGCGCAGCATCTCTGCATTGAAGGCGGTAACGGAAACCGGAACGGTCTGCGCGCTTTCCTCACGGCGGCGCGCCGTGACGGTGATCTGCCCTCCCGGATCGTCGCTGACCTGCGGCGCGGTCTGGGCATGGGCGCCCGGCGCTGCGATTGCGACGAGTGAACTGGCGAGCAGCAATGCGGATGCTGTACGATAGGCCATAAGTCTGATTTCCCCTTATCGTGGCTCGGCCCTCATTTCGTTTTTCGGAAGGGCCGATGATCGCAAGACGCAACCGCGCGCCGATCATTCGGGGTCATGACAAAAATATTTCAGATGACGCTCTTCACCTCGCTCGGCTAAAGGGTCGGCACCGATCGACCGGAGCAAAGTGCCATTTTCTCGCTACGCAGGACATCGCCGGCCCCTGTCGCGCCCTCGCGCGATCTGTCGGCCTATGTGCCTGCGCTACGTCGTTATATCGCCAAGCGCGCCGATGCCGTCGATGTCGACGATCTGGTGCAGGACGTGCTGCTGCGTATGTATGTGCGCGGTCAGGCCGAAGCGATCGACAATATCGAAGGCTATCTGTTCCAGGTCGCAGCCAGCGTCCTGACCGACCGCGCACGGCGCGATCGGACCCGCGAGCGCAGCGCCCATTGCGAGTTGACGGACATTTTCCACCCGGTAGAGGATCGCACGCCCGAGCGCGTGCTGCGCGGGCGCGAGGATGTGGATCGGCTGGTCGAGGCATTGGAGGCGATGCCGGATCTGACTCGCGACGCCTTCGTCCTGCATCGCTTCGAGGAAATGTCCTACGACGCGATCGGCGAGCATCTGGGCATTTCAACGAGCGCTGTCGGGCGGCATCTGATGAAGGCCGTGCGTTTCCTCGCCGCGAGGGACTTACCATGAACAAGGCTTTCGACGCCCGCGCACTGGAACAGATCGATTCTCCGGAAGCGACCGCTGCGGCCTATTTCAGTCATTTCCGCTCTCCCAACGCCACGGCCGAGGATTATCTGACCTTCGAGCATTGGCATACTCGCGACGAGGCGCATCGCAAGGCCTGGGCGCGGGTCGAGCAGGCATGGGAGGAGGCCGGCAAGATGCGCGCCGACGCCCGGATCCTGGCCATTCGCGAAAGGGCGCTGGCCAATCGTCGTCCGCGCCGCAACTGGCGCCGCCCGGTCGCGGCGGCGGCAGCCATAGGAGCCTTGATCATCGGCGGCCTTGCCTGGCAGCGGCACCAGGATATGCCCTCCAAACTCGCCCAGGTGGAAGCGCGCACATTTTCCACCGGCATCGGTCAGCAAGCATCCTTCCGCATGTCCGATGGATCCATGATCACGATCAACACCGGATCCACCCTGTCGGTCAGCGAAAGCGACACGCGCCGCAGCACGCAGGTGAAGCAGGGCGAGGCTTTCTTCGAGGTGGCGAAAAATCCCCGCAAACCCTTTGTGGTGGAAGCGGAAGGCGTGACGGTGACGGCGCTCGGCACGGCCTTTGCCGTCCGTGATTTGGGCGAGGATGGCGTGCGGGTGACACTGGCGCATGGCCGTGTGCGCGTCGACATGCCCGCGGTGGCCGGACAGCCAGCCCAGTCGACCCTGCTTTCGCCCGACACCCAATTGACCTGGCGAGCCGGCCGCTACAGCATCGCGCCGGTGAATCTCCGCCAGCAGCTTGGCTGGCGGCAAGGCATGGTCGTCTTCGATCGCACGCCGCTCGCCCAGGCGGTTGCGGAGATCAACCGCTACAGCTCGCAGGAGATCGTGGTCGCCAGCGCCTCTCTTGCGCGCCGCCCGATCAGTGGCAGTTTCCGTGTCGGTGTCACGCGTGGCTTCCTCCAAAGCCTGGAGGCCAGCGGCATCGCCCGCGTCGCCAACGAAAGCGCCACAGGCGCCGAACTGGTGGAGCCCTGAACGCCACACGCCGCAAAGACTATTCGAAGCTATATCGCATCCGCAGGCCAAAGGTCCGCGGCGCCCCCGGAATGATCGTGGCGGCCGTAAATATCGGATTGAGCGTCCCGCCGGCGCTTGCATAATAACGATCCGTCAGATTGCGGCCCCAGATTTCCAGATCGAGCGGTCGCCCCCCTACCCGCTTCCAGCCGATGACCCCGCCCAGAAGACCATAGGTAGGCTGGATGCCGAAACGCTCATTCGCCCGCTCGGCGAAGCGGATCGTGCTGACATGGCTGTAGTCGACCCCCAGTTCCAGCCGCCCCAGATTGTCAGGCAGCGGAAATTCCCGAACCAGATTCACGATCCCGCTAAAGCGCGGCGTATAGGAAAAACGGTTGTTGATCGGGTCACTGCCCAGCAAGGGCGCCAGCAACGCAGGCGCATCGACTTTGGTATAGCGCGCATCGACATAGGACAGGCTGACCGTCGCGCGCAGATGAGACCCGATGCTGACCGCCAGTTCACTATCCATCCCCATCACGCGGGCGCGCGAGATATTGACGTAGAGGGAGATGGGATCATTGTCAGGATCGCCGTCGCCATCGAAGTCGGGATCGGGAAACAGCGCCCGCTGAATATTGCGATAGAGGCCTGCATAGACGGCGGTGGCGTAGGAGCCGTGGATTGGACCGATTGCCCACCGTCCCTTGGCTCCCACTTCGAGATCGGTGAAACTTTCCGGGCCAAACTGCTGGAACGGCGCAAGTCTGCCGCCCAAGGTCGGACTGTTATAGCCCCCCGACCGGAAAGCCCGCCGACTTGTCAAATAAAGGCTGCTTTCGCCCCGCCTCCGGGTCAGGGCGGCCGTCCAGGTCACTCGCCCGGATTGGAAGGAGGTCAAAGATCCTCCCATGTCGATGCAATCAGTCCGCGACAAGGGCTGTGCGTCCACGCTGCGCAAGGAACAGCCTCGCACCCGTTCTCCGGTATAGCGCAGTCCCAAATCCGCCGTCAGTCTGGGCGCCAGAGGAACAGTCACCTGGCCAAAGATGGCCGTACTTCGAAAGGTCTGATAGTTGGCGATGCTGCTGACCGGTTTCCCCGGTCGAACGAATTGCGCGCTCCTTTGCAACATGGTCCCCGCCGGCGCGCTTTCGAGGAAGAAGACCCCGGCGATATAACGCGCTCCGCCCAGCCGGCCCTGCACCTGAAATTCCTCGGTCAGCTGCCTCAGATTGGCGCGGCCGCTCAGGTCATTGATCGCCAGCGGCGTTCCGTCGCCATCCAGCGCGTTGACGATCCGGGTCGACCGCCAGCCTGCGATATTACGCAACAGCAAATCGTCATCGCCATATTCTGCGATGTTCGTCACCCCGCGGAAGCGCCGTCTGAAAAGCGGCGAAAGCCCCGATTGGGACGTCCTCCTCCCAAGCCCCTGTTGCCGTTCCAGCAAGGCATCGACATCACATGCCCCCTGACCACAATCGAAGTAAGGCGTATTTTCTGCCGTGCGAGCAGTCCCACCGTCATAGACGCCTGTCAGTATCTGGGCGGAACCCCGCTCGTCGGCATTGAGCATATCCAGCGTAAGGAGTGATCGAAACATCCCTTCCGGCGCGAAACGCAGCACCGCACGAGCGGCATCGCTATGCACGTCATCCGCCCTACCGCCCGATGCCATGTGGACGAAGCCATCCCTTCGCATCCGCTGCCCCGCAATCCGCAGCGACCATAGACCCATCGGGGGCAGTTCTACTGCTCCCTCGATCCGGTTCATGCCGTAATTGCCGACATCGGTCTCGACATAGGATGGCATGTTGTTGCCCGGCTGGACGGAATGGAGCAGAATCGCGCCGCTGGTCGTGTTGCGGCCGAACAATGTTCCCTGCGGCCCCCGCAGGATCTCGATGGAGGCCATGTCGTAAAGCGGTGAAAGGGCCGCCTGGTTAGGCAGCGGCACCTCTTCTTGATAGACCACCAGAGGAAGGCGGTTTTCGTCACTGATCGATCGCCGTTGCCCACGCATGACCAGTAGCGGCGTCGCGCTGGACGTCTGGCCGGTGGCGACAAATCCCGGTGTGACGCGCGCCAGATCGGCCAGCGTCCTGACCGCCTGCCGGCTGAACTCATCGGGACCATTGCGCGCCACCAGCAGCGGCACCTCTCCCCCCTTTTCCAGCCGCCGCCGCGCCGTGACCAGAATGTCAGTATCGCTCGCCGGGCCGGGGGCTTCCACACTTGCCGAACGGGATAGGGCCGGCTGCACGATATACAGGTTCCTGCCGACGCGAAGAATGTTTACGCCCAGCCCTCGGGTCATGTGCCTCAGCGCGCCCTCGGCCGCCATGGCTCCATGCACCGGCCTTGTGCGCTTGCCCTCCAATCCGGGGGCATTCAACAATATCTCGACCTGTGTCTGCCTGGCCAGTTCCGCGATCGCGGCGCTCAGCCTTTGCGAAGGCACATCCACTGCGCCGGTCCTTGCTCGGGCGTCCATGGCCATTGTCGCAGCGGCGGCCGTCAGGATGGAGGTGCAGACGATGCGAACGAACAACCGGCTCTATCCCTGATGTCCCCTGCTTGCCAGGTAAGACATATGTTATCCAGGGATCGGTATCGGCGAAACGGTCCGATCGCAAGCCGTCGCACGCCTTGCAACCCCGTCCAGATTTGGAGCGTCACGATCCACTTTGTCCTGACTGGCTTCCGGCTCCGGTCGATTGCGGTCAGGCAGCTTTGTTAGCGAACATCCAGCAAAGCTACCATCAAGGATGATCTGATCGTCATCCGGCAACTATTGACGCTTGAGAAGGCGTTCCGCCCAAAGGCCGAAGACGATGCCGATCGTGGCCCAGAGCAGCAGTTGCGTGGCAATCGACCCTATCCGGAAATCCCATAGCAGCGTTGCCGGGAAGTCTGCAGGCACCTCATCAATTGTCGGCAGCAGGAACTGACCCAGTCCGACCAATATGAGATAGGCCCCGGTCGCCAGCAGAGTTGCATCGAAACCCCGCCATGTGCGCAGCAGGGAGGAACGCAGCTTGCCGGCAATGACAGCCCCGCCCAGCGACAGGATTAGCATCCCGAAATAGGCTGCGGTGCGAACGCCCACGGTCTCATGCTTGCCGACGGCAGGGGGCGTCTGGGGATATTTGATCCCCGGAACGATCACGACCAACAGGAAAGCGAGGCCTGCAAGCAGGAGGGCGAAGCTGCGCGGCCCGAGCTGGCCGACGCGACCATAGCCATAAGCGAAAACCAGCGAGAATATGCCGCCAACCGCCGCTCCATAGAGGGCAAGGGCAGTGAACAGGCCCGCCCCCTTCTGCGTCTCGCGACTGACGAGTTCCTCCCCCCCGTTACCACCCATGGCGCTCATATCGTGCGCCGAATGGGACTGTTCATAGGCGATAGCCAGATCGATCTGGGGTTCGGCCACCATGCGCGCGCACAGGGTCGACAGCAGGGCCGCGAGAATGCCGGCGAGCATCCCGCGCCACAAAAGATCCTTCGTCATGGAAAGGCGGCATCAATGGCAGGGAAAGCCGAGGAGATGCCGGCCGTCATGCACATATTCATGCACATACATGCCGCCGAAAAGCGCATAAGCGCCTTGTTCCGTGCTCACAAAGTACAGGAAGATCATGGCGATCAGCGTGCCTAACACCCCCCAGGGCAGAATATCTTTCAGCGGGATCGAGCTGCTTCCGCGGACGGGAATGAAACCATCGTCGAACAGGGCGGCGGTTATTGCCATCATCATACTCCGTTGCGGGATTGCGCGTCCCGATAGGTCATCAACTCAGGCGAAGGTCTGACTCTCGACGCGGCAAGCCGACATCGATTACAGTGGCGCGACCGTCCCGGATTTTCACCGGCTTCTTCATCCTGAGCGCTGC
Organism: Sphingobium sp. WR1; assembly: GCF_059693745.1. Lineage (NCBI taxonomy): Bacteria > Pseudomonadati > Pseudomonadota > Alphaproteobacteria > Sphingomonadales > Sphingobiaceae > Sphingobium > Sphingobium sp. WR1. The sequence continues at coordinate 10,056 of NZ_JCATID010000010.1, forward strand.
CGCCCCTTTGAACCCTTAGGCAGACAGCGTCAACTTGTTCGGAGGCATTTCTGACCGCATCGCTCATCCTGCTTTGCGCCGCTTCCACCCGAATGAGCAGAATCGGTGGATTTGCCAACACCGATGAACCGCTCGATGCGCGCGGGCGCAAGGATGCCTCCGGCTTCAGACCGCCCAGGGCAAGCGATCGGTTCATCAGCAGTCCAGCCCTTGCAGCGGCGGAAACGGCCCTGGCCATGGGCGTGAGCGCCCAGCGCGAAGAGTCGCTTGCGGACATGGGTGCCGGGCGATGGGCGGGGCTGAGCTTCGCAGATATCCATGAGAAGGAGCCTGAATCATTGGCTGCATGGCTGGGCGATCCCGCGAATGGCGCGCCCGATGGCGAAACCCTGCCGTTCGCTCAAGAGCGGATCGGACGTTGGCTGGATCGGTTGGTCCATGATGACCGGGGCATATGCGCGATCACGCATCCCATGATGATTCGCGCGGCACTCATCCACATGCTGGGCCTAACCCAAAGCGCCGCGCTCGCAATCGATCTGGCACCGCTTTGCGCCGTTACCTTGTCCTATAACCGCATGTGGCGCCTGCAATCGATCGTGCCGAACAACTGATCTCTTGCGGCGCCCGGCCGCTCGCTGTAACAGCCCCGCGTTCGGCACGGCTCTGGGCTTTGCCGGATACAAGATCGCGCCGGTGTCCCGAAAGGGACTTAATAGGGAACGCGGTGCGGATGGCCTTCCGTATGGAATTCCATCCCAATCCGAGGCTGTCCCTGCAACTGTAAGCGGCGAGCGCGATGCACATGCGCGGCGGGGCAAAGCGTCCCACGCCGCTAGCCACTGGGCCGGACGCTAAGTCATGCGAGGCCTGGGAAGGCCGTGCATCAAGCGATGACCCGCGAGCCAGGAGACCTGCCGGCGTCTGGTCGCTCTTGCTTTGGTCCAGGGGATGGCCAAGGCACGGTGAACTCCGTTCGAGCGGCAAATAAGGTGGCGGCCTGGCCGCAACGGCGCATTGCGCCGGTCGCTTGCCTGCGTCCGGCTCACGCCCTTGCAACCGTTACGGAGGTTTTCCGTCACGGTGTCGGACCGTTCGTAACTTGCGACGGCAGTGGAGAGCGGAAAGCTCCCGATGTCAGATTTTGGGGGTTCGAACATGAAATCCATAACACAGATATTTTGCATAACCGCGTCCACCATCGCTTTCGCGACAATGGTCGGGATGGCCCATGCCGAAGAAGCAATATCCGATGGCGAAAGCATCGTCGTCACCGGCCAGAGCCTTGAAGAAACGCTGCCTCAAGAGCTGTCCGGTTACGGCCATGACATCGTGACGCTGGACGAAAAGCGCATCAAGGACAGCGGGGCAGTCGATCTGGCCCGAGTGCTGGAAGGCGTGCCCGGCCTTTATATCCGCTCGCGCAACGGTCCCTTCACCTATGTCGATGTGTCTCTCCAGGGATCGCGTACGCAGGACGTTCTTTTCACGCTTGATGGCATCCGCCTCAACAACCGCCTCTATGGCGGCACCTCACCCAACGACACGTTGCCAGCCAGCATGATCGAGCGGATCGAGGTGCTCAAGGGCGGTGAGAGCCTGTTTTACGGGACGCAGGCATCCGCCGGCATCATCAATGTCGTGACCCGCAGCTTCACCGACGATTTCAACGGTCAGGTCAACGCCGGTATCGACAGCCGCGCCGGCACGACGCTCGACGGCTATGTCCGCGGCGGTGTCAACGGACATCGCTTCGTCGCCTATGCCTCGCGCAGCCAGTCTGAAGGCTATACGCCGTTCAGCGCCTATCAGCCCAGCCTGACCGATACCAAGCTTGGGCACGACCTCTGGTCGGCCGGCGTCAAATATCAATATGAGTTCACGCCCGACCTGGCGCTGAACCTGCAATATCAGCACACCGAGGCAAAGCTCGACAATCTGTCGGCGACCCGGATCAGGGAAAGCCGGAACGATCGCAATGAGGAAATCGCCAGCGCCCGCCTCGACTATACCGCGGACGATGGCATCCAGTTCTTCCTGAAGGGCTATTTCCACGACTGGAAGACGGCCTATGTCCAGATCCGCAACCCCATTCCATCGGGACCGCCAATCGTGGTCTACCCGGCTGGAACATTCTGGGGCTATCAGGACTGGGGCGGCAGCGCCGTGGTCAAGCTGCACCTGCATCCGGGTCTCGAATATCTTCTTGGCTATGATTTCCAGAGTTTCAACGGCCGCGACGACGTCCTGCTGATCGCGCCGACCAATGAAAAGGTCCATGCCGGCATCTTCCAGGTCCGCACCACCGACGAATTGTCGGCGAAGGGCAAGCTGGCGGCGGGACTGCGCTACAACAAGACCGGCGGCGCCAAGAAGACGATCTGGAACGCCTCGGGTCGCTATGATTTCAGCAGCGCCTTCTTCATGGAAGCCAATGGCGGCACGTCCTTCATCCTGCCGGACGCATCGCAGCTTTACGGCAACGATCCCTGCTGCGAGATCGGCAATCCCAATCTCAAGCCCGAGCAGAGTCTGAACTTCAATGCGTCCGTGGGCGGCCTCCTTCCCGCAGGCGGGGCGGAGATTCGGTGGAAGGCGACCTGGTTCGAACGTCGGATCACCAACCTCATCGACTATGACTACGACAATCCGGCTTTCCCTGAAGGCACCTATTCCAACACGGAAGGCAAGGTGCGCTCGCGCGGCGCGGAGTTCGAGATCATCGCCAGCCTGGCTGGTGGCTGGAGCCTCAACGCGAGCTACACTTACGCACGCATCCGCAATCCGGGCGCCACAATCCAGCGCGATCGCAATCCCGAGCAATATGCCAAGGGGACGCTCGCCTATACGCCGGAAGACAGACCTTTCGGCGTGAACGTCGCCTTGAGCTGGATCGGCGACACCTGGTCGACGCTATCGGGCTTTGGCCGCCGCAACTATGGCAATTATGCGCTGGTTGATGCTGGCGCCTATCTTTACGTCGATGGCGATGCACGTCGGAACAGGTTCGGTATCAATGTCGAGAATATCTTCGACAAGGAATATGCGACACGGGGCTATTCCTCGGCTGTGACCGACGCGGGCGTGCTGGACGGGACCAATAGCCGCTTCTCCTTCTTCAACCGGGGCGTACCGCGCACGCTGCGTGTGACCTATGGCCTGAGCTTCTAAGGCCATGCTGAAGCCGATACTCTTCCTCCATCGCTGGCTGGGCGTCGTTATCGGGCTGCTCATGACGATCTGGTGCCTGTCCGGCTTTGTCATGATGTATGTGGATTATCCCCGCCTGATGCCGGCCGAGCAGCTGGAGGGGTTGGCGCCCCTCCAGCGGCCCGCACCGGAAATATGGCACAAGATCGACATGGCGCCCGAGAGCGCCCTGTCGTCCGTCCGCATCGAAATGATGGCAGGACGACCCGTGTTGCGGGTTACGCCGGCGCTGGACCCGACCCGGCCCATCGCGCAAATGCGCACCATCCCGGAAGCCATCGACCTGATCGACGGACAGCCGTTCAAGGGCGTCGGCAAACAGGATGTTCGGTCTATCGCCGGCGAATTTGCGGCGGGCAGGCATATTGAAGCCATGCCGGACGCTATCACCGAAACATCCATCGACCAGTGGACCGTGCAGACCTACCGCCGCAACGCGCCGCTCCATCGTGTGGATTATGCCGATCCGGCGGGCACGCAAATCTACATATCCGGCCGAACCGGTGAGGTCGTGCAGCAGACGAGCCGTTTCGAGCGCTTCTGGGGCTGGCTCGGCGCCGTACCGCACTGGCTCTACCCCACCTTGTTGCGTCAGGACGGAGCCTTGTGGAGCCAGGTGGTCATCTGGACATCCCTGATTGGCTGTTTCCTGACCGCCACCGGCCTCTGGGTGGGGGTTGCGCGGCTCAGGCGAAGGCGCGATGGCTCCATCGGATCGCCCTATCGCGGGATCTGGTGGTGGCATCATATGTTCGGCCTGTTCTTCGGCATCCTCACATTGACCTGGGTCGCGAGCGGCCTGTTCTCGATGAACCCATGGGGCTTTCTGGACAGCATGGCCGGCTTTGCGGAACGGAAGCAGCTTGCCGGCGAAATGCAGTGGAGCTCGGTTCGTTCTGCCCTGGAACATCTGCCCGGCTTGCCGAAAGAAACGGTTCGGGTCGAAACCGCGCCATTGGGTGGTAAGGTCTATCTCATCGTTATGGAACGGCAGGGCAAGTCGACGCGCTACGATAGCAACGGCCAGCTCTCGCCACTTGAGGAGGGCACCCTCAAATCCGTGATCGTCCGGTCCATGCCATTGACGAAGCTGGAACGGCTGACCCGCGAAGACAGCTATTATTACAGCCACAAATTCCCGGCGCCTCTGCCTGTCTGGCGCGCGCAGCTTGATGATCCTGAGCGGTCGTTGCTCTACATTGATGCCCGCTCCGGCCAGCTTGTCCGGGCCTTCGATCGCAACGGCCGGGGCTTCCGATGGCTGCAGGATGGGCTTCATAGCCTGGATTTCCCTGTCCTGCGCACTCGGCCAATCTGGGATCTGGTCGTCCTCCCCTTGCTGGCGATGGTCACGCTCATATGCGGAACCGGAACGTGGATGGCGTGGAAGAAAGCACAGCGCGACTTGCGCAGAATCCGCCGCCGGCTTCGTCCCCGGTTGTTGAAACAGTGAAGAGGCTGTTCCTTTGCAGCCTTGCGCAGGCCAAACCCCAAACCTCAAAGCGAAAGGTGGGCTTGCGCTGTAGCGCCTCGGTTGGCTGCAACGAGATACGCATGACACACCTGCGGCAATTCGCGGCGCAGACATGCAAAATTATCTTCGGAAGCGTCTGCTTCCATGACCACTCGGACGGAGCCTCCAAGCAAAGCTGCCAGCATGAAGGCGACCGAAGCCCGATCGGCAAAGTCCGCATCTGGTGCGACGGCGAGCAGGCTTTCGATCATCTGCGTCATGCATGTCGCCGCCCTGTTCATGAGTTCTGACAAATCGAACTCGGCGGCGATGCCATAGATGGCGCGGGACGCGACCATGTCCGCCATCTTCGCATCGAGCCAGGCCGTGGCAAGGCCTTCCGCAATCGCCTTGAGGCCGCATCCCATCAGACGCTCGGCTGCGTCCCGCATAGCGCTTTCAATCAGATCGAACTGGCGCTCGACCAGTGCAAACAGCAGCGCCTGTTTGTGCGGATAATATTGATACATCGTCCCCACCGATACGCCCGCCCGTTCAGCTACGCGCGTTGTCGTGAGCCGTCCTACGCCGCCCGCCAGCAAAACCTGAATGGTCGCGATGTGGATAGCCTCGATCGTCGCTGCGGAACGAGCCTGTCGCGGCGTTTTGCGGGGCCGGAGGACCGAAGGCTCGGGTCGGTTCATATGCGAATTCCAAAACTGAAGGATCGTTCATATCTTGGTGGCTCCGACGGTCCCCCGCAAGGAGTTTGACGATGAAGACGATATTCATAACCGGCTGCTCGACCGGATTTGGACGTGAAACGGCCCTCTATTTCCTCGACAAGGGCTGGAACGTCATCGCGACCATGCGCAATCCCGGCGCCAGCAGCTTGCCGACTTCAGACCGGATACGGTTGCTGCCGCTCGACGTTACCGATGCGAACAGCATTGCGGCCGCGGTCGCCGAGGCCGGCCCCATTGATGTGCTCGTCAACAATGCAGGCGTCGGCTGGCTCAACGCCGTCGAAGGCACGCCCATGGCAATAGTGCGGGATATCTTCGAGACCAATCTCTTCGGCGCCGTGGCGATGATGCAGGCGGTTCTGCCGGACATGCGCAAGCGAGGATCGGGCGTGATCGTGAATGTCAGTTCCAGTTCGACTTACAAGCCCTTGCCGCTGCTGTCCGTCTATCGCGCCAGCAAGGCTGCGATGAACGCGCTGACCGAATCTGCTGCGCTCGAACTGGCGCAGTTCGGCATCAGGGCGCGGGTTGTCATGCCCGGCATGGCCCCCTCGACCAGCTTCGCTTCCACGGCGCAGGGGCAGATCATGGAAGCAGGTGGCTTCCCCGAACCCTATGCCGAATTCGCGCAGCAGACGCTGACCATGATGCAGAGCGCCGGAACCGGCCCTGTCACCACGGCCCAGGACGTGGCGGAAGCCGTGTTTCGTGCGGCGACGGATCCTGATTGCCCTTCGGTATTGCCGGCTGGCGCAGATGCGATCGCCTGGTCGAGGGGCGAATGAAGGCGATCGGGAGCAGAGTTGCCGCCCGCGAAACCGTCACCATGCTGATCGATCAACTATTCGCCGAGCAACAACGGCGCATTTTCGCCGACACCGAACTGGACAATCATTCATCGATCGCCTTGCTCGCCTGAGACGGGCTGGCATCCTTGTCTATTTCGATGTCTATTTCGATGTCTGTGCGTGCCTTCCGAGCAGCAGCAGCGCCAGCGCGCCGACAAGCGAGCCGGTCGCCATCAACGCTGAAACCAGGTCAAGGCCGAAACCGGCGCTGAACAGGAAGCCTGCCACGATCGGCCCCAATGCCGCACCGCCCCGGCCAATGCCGATCACAAATCCTGTCCCGCCCGCGCGCACGGCGGTCGGGAAGACTTTCGCGAACAGAGCATAAAGGCCGACGACGCCCGCATTGGTGCAAAATCCTGCGACCCCCGCGACCAGCGCCAGTTCGGTCAGGCTATCCTGCCCCTGTCCGAACAGCGTCACCAGCGCAGTCGAAGCCAGCATGGCAATGATGACCAGCGCCCGAACGCCGATGCGGTAGGTCAGCAGGCTGAGGAAGGTCGCTCCGGCAAGTCCACCGACATTGGCCCACACCAGCACGTCGCCTGCCTGGGACGCGGCATGACCCATATCGACCACGATCTTCGGAATCCATTTCAGGATGAAATAGAAGGTCATGATGTGGCAGAAATAGGCGACGGTCAGCAGGATGGTGCTACGCGCAAGATCCGGTGCGAAGAGTTGGCGGATCGATGCCTTCGCCGCCTTCTCCGGCGCTGGGGGCAGGCCCGTCGCACGCTCATGCCCAAGCCGGCGCAAGGTCGCGTTGATCCGGTCCAGCGCATCAGGGCCGCGTTTCTGGACAAGGAAGCCGACCGATTCGGGCAGCAGGAACCATGCGATCGGCAGAAAGGCCGCCGTCACCACCGCGCCGAAGCTGAACACATCGCGCCAATGGCCCTCCGCCAGCAGGCCCGTGGCGATCGAGCCGCCAATGATAGCACCCATCGGATAGCCCGACGCCATGATCGCCACGGCGAGATTGCGGTGGCGATCATTGGAAAATTCCGCGACCAGCGCGTTGGTGCAGGCCAGCATTCCGCCTATGCCGAGGCCGGTGAGGAAGCGGATCGCCGACAGGCCCGCCACCGACGTCGCAAGCGTCGCCATCCCCATGCCGCCGGCCATGATGACGAGGCATCCCAAAACCGTGGGCCGCCGCCCGATCCGATCCGCGACATTGCCCAGAATGACCGATCCCAGGGCCATCCCGATCAGTTCCATCGACAAGACCAGGCCCAGCGCCGCACGATCGATGCCCCATTCGCTGGCGATGCCAGGCGAAGCGAAACTGATCGCGAGCACATCGAAGCCGTCGAGGGCGTTGAGCAGGATGCAAAGCGTAACCGCCGCAATCTGCAGCGGGCGCATCGCATTTCGGGAGAGGATGAATTGGGGATCTTGGGTCATATCATCTCTGAATCGACAGGGTGAAAATGGGCGCGGTCGATGCGGCCGTAGATCCTGTCGAGCAGCGCGCAGGAGAACAACAGCAACGGCGCGGGCAGGGAAAGGCAGAGCAGCACGGTTCCACTCGCCATTCCGATCATGACCAGATAGCCGACAAGCAAGGGGCCGCCCGCGGCGCCCAGCCGGCCTATGCCCAGCGCCCAGCCAAGGCCGGTCGAGCGGACGGACGGCGGGTAGAAGAGGGCCGCCGCCGCGATCACGCCCTTCTGCCCCCCGCCTATGCCGATCCCGGAGAGAAAGGCGGCGGCATGAAAGGGGAAACCGCCCCGTGCGGCGAAGCATCCAAGCAGGAGCACGCCCGCAAACCCCATGCCGCCCAGGGCGAGGAGCGCGCGGAACGGCCCCAGGCGATCGGACCACCAGACGGCCGGAACCGCGCCAAAGGCGGTGCCGAGGGTGAAGAAGCTCGTCGCAGCAACCCCGCTGCCATAGGATTGGCCTTCGCGCGCGCTCAATAAGGGCATCCATGCCTGCAGCGCGTAAAAGAGACCAAGCCCGATGGAGAAGATCAGCCAGAACAGCAGCGTCCCGACCCTTAACCGCGGCGCGAACAATATGGGGAGGGGCCTTGCAACCGGCCGGATTGGCGCGCCCGGCGGCAACATCTTCCACAGCAGCGCAGCGGAAATCAGCGCCACTGGAACGGAAAAACCCCATGGCGCCCGCCATCCCCAAAGCGGCACCAGCCAGCCACTCATCAGCCCGGCCACCAGAAAGCCGCTGGAGAAGGCCAGATAAATGCCGATGACCTGCGCGCCGCGCCATCGCCGCCTGCCATGGCGGCTGGCGATCGACACGGCACCGGGCACGGCGGCACCGACCGCCATGCCGGTCATGAGGCGGCCGAAAGCCAGCAGGGCCACGCCGGACGCCGCGAGACAGAGCAGGGTGGCGGCGGACAGGCCCAGCAGCGCGCCGCAGATCACCACCCTTTCCCCTACCCTGTCGGCCAGCGGCGCCACGAACAGATACCCCAGCAACAGACCGAAGATCGCAACGGACAACAACGGTCCCGCCCAGTTGCTTGCCAGGCGCCAGTCCCGCACCAGCCCCGGCATCGAAAAGCTCAGCGTCTGCAGGGCATAGCCGCTCACGAACAGCGTCATGGCGCAGCACAGGATCAATTTTGCGCTATCGGATCGCATCCCGACCACCGCACCTCTCTCCTCCCCTTTCCCGCAGCGCAACGGAGGACGGGCTCCTGTTCCGGCTGGCACGGTGATCGGCAACGGGACGGCGGCCACGGCGTCAGAACCGCAGGATCAACATTGTCTGGACAAACAGATTATCGCCATAACCCGCCCGGCGTAAGACTTTTCCGGCATCGGCATAATTCACGATGCCCGCCAGCGAGACATGGGGATTGATCGTCCAGTTCGCCTTGAGACGCGCAATATTGGCGACGTGCCTGCCCGCGACATTCTGCGTCCCGACATAGGGCTGCGCATTGCCGCGAAAGACGGCGTCACTTTCATCCGGCCGCCAGTATAAGCCAGCCTCACCCGTCAGTTGCAGGCCCTTCGCGACCGGCACCGCCAGCGTCGGCGCAACACCCATCATGTTGATCGCGCCCAGATAATTATCGTCGCTGAAGATGATGGTCGCATTGTAAAGGAAGTTGAACGCGCCGATCCTGCCGTCGCTGTCGAACGTGCCGCCGCCCGACGCAAAATCGGCATGGAAACCCAGCCGGGGCGCGGCGCCGCCCTTGCCGATCGCGATCGACTGGTTGGTGCTGACCGCCCAGGCGTCGACGGTGCGATGGCCGAAGCGGCCATCCTGCTTCATGGCCGTCCAATCGAAGGCGAAGCGCCCCACCCGTCCCCACAGACGCGCGCCATAGGTCTCACGCCGCTCCGAACCGGAAAGCTTGCCCAGCGTGCGGTCGTCATTCTCGAAATGATAGTAGAAGGGATCGAAATAGATTCTCCCCTTCCCTCCCATGATCGGGCCGTCGGCCGCGACGAAGCTGCCGTAGACGCCGCTCAGCGTTTCGCCGTTGCCGATCGCATCGTCAAACAGGGCAGCACCCTGCCGCGTCGGTTCGAACCGGAAGGCGCTGAAGCGGAAACGCCGCCAGTCCATCGACAGCCGCGCGCCGTTCATCGATACGCGGATATTGGGGTTCTCGCGCGGGCTGATGATGAAGCGCGGGCCGTCGAAAAATTCCTGCCGCCCGATCGTCACCCGCGCCACGCCGGATCCCACCGGCGCACGGAATTCACCGAACAACTGCTGCACGATGAGGTCATTGCGCTGGATCGGAATGGCATTGCCCTCATTCTTCCCGAAAATCTGCCCCGAAGCAAGTTCGCCATAGATGCGCACCGCCGGTCCGATCCGCAGATCCGCCGCAATGGCCGTGCGCGAGAGAAACTCGATCCGGTCCGCCTTGTCGTTGAGCAGCGGCCGGGTGGACAGGCTGACGCTGCTGCGATGATCGCCGTTCAGCGACAAGGACATGCTGCCCTCATCGTTCAGCGGGATATATTTGAGCGGCGACGCCCAATCTCTCCTGGCCTTCGGATCCTTCAGGAAACGCCAATCCTCGGCATTGCGCAGCATGAAATAATGGGGACCAAAACGGGGCCCCTGCCCATCCGCTTCGGCCGGATAGGGCGAGGTCAGCGGGTTGCGTTGCTGCTGCGCCGGGGCGACGGCCGGTTGCGCCGACACGCCTTGCCCGCCCGCAGCCGCCAAGGCGCAGCCCGGTAGGAACAAGGCAATGGTCAGGCATCCGGCAAGGCCCCGATCGCGCAGCCGGCATATCCGGTTGCGCATCGTCATCCTCTCGTCCGTTTATTTCAACGGGATTTCCATGAGATCGCGACCCACCACGATCTCGCCCCCATAATGTTTGGCGACCTCGTCGCGCCACATCGCGTCGGTAATCCAGTCCATGTCTCCAGGCACGAAATGGCTGAGCACCAGCTTCTTGGCCCGGGCGCGGGTCGCGATCCGGCCGACCTGCTCGGCCGTGGTGTGGCTTTCGATCAGATGGTTGCGAAAGGCAGGCGTCCCGTTGGCAAGCTTCACCAGCTGGTCGACGCCAGGAACATAGAGAACCTCGTGCACCAGCACGTCGACGTCGCGGGCGAAGTCCGCGAGCGCCGGATTGAAGGCTGTGTCGCCGGAATAGACAACGCTCCCATATTGCGTTTCGAACCGGTAAGCCAGATTGTCGAGCGGCGGATGGGGCGTGGTGAAGACGGTGACGCTCACGCCGTCGGCCGACATGACCGATCCCTGCCTTGCCGCAAGGTCATGCGCGCGCAGCAGCGTCGCCGGGTCGGCGCGCCCTTCATCAGCCATGCGCGTGGCGACATCCATGCGGTTGAGACGCCAGAAATCGGCCGCCATCGCCTCGATCCCGACCGGCCCATAGGCGTCGACCGGGCGACGCAAGGCGCCGGCCGCCCACATATTATAGACCAGATTGCCGAATTCGAGTTGATGGTCGGAATGCATGTGCGAGATGAAGATCGCGCGGATGTCGGCAAGGTTGAGCCCCGCCTTAACGATCTGCGCCGTCACGCCCATGCCTGTGTCGATAACATAGACATTGCCGTCCACCATCAGCGCATTGGCGGGGTTGGACCGGCTTCCGCCGACGCGCGGGCCGCCCTTCGTTCCCAGCAGCACCAGTTTCGCGCCCGAGGCGGACACGGCCTTTGGTGTGGTCGCCTGCGCGATCAGGGATTGCCCGGTGCAGGCCAGAAGCCCTCCCGCGGTGACGGCCAGGGTCGTTCGCAGCATCGAGCGACGGTCGGCCATGGGATTGAACGAGGCTGTCTTCATGCGATCCTTCTCCATCGAATCCCGATGCGGTCGGGCTCGTTGACGTCCGCCTATCATCGGATGCGGCATCTCGTCAATACGAATGAGATTCTTATTCTGTTTTTGGCCCCGATGGACAATCCGTGCGGGATCGGCAATGCAGAGCGGATGACCAAGGCCATTCTAGCACCCGATATCGACGAAGATCTTGTGCGGGTCGGGGTCATTCCCGCGCTTCAGTTGCGCAGCCGCACCTTGCGAGACCGGCTGATCCGGGAATCGCTGGCGATTGCGCGGAAACATGCCTTTGACGATATCGGCATCAGCGACATCTGCGCCGCCGCGGACTGCTCGACCGGCGCCTTCTATTCACGATTTCCCGACAAGATCACCTTGTTCAAGGCGGTGATGGTCTTTGCTGCCGCCGAGTCAGGACCATTGCTTGAAAATATCGTTCGAACTTCGCCGTTCCGGGAAATCCTGCCACGCCTGGTCGAGGCGCAGGTGGCCCGCTATATCGAGCAGGAGACGTTTTTCCGCTCGGCCTTCAAGGTCAGCCTGGATGCAAGCGAAGCCTGGGAGCCGTTCCGCCGCAATGCGCACAATCTTGCCAGCACTTATATCGAGCGATTGATGGGAGAGCAGGATATTGATCAAGGCAGCATCAGCACCGACAGCGTTCGTTTCGCCTTTCAGGTCATGTACGGCGTACTGAACAATACGCTCAGCAACCGCCCTGGGCCATTCATGCTCGATAGTGCGGAGTTCCCCCGATTGCTGGAAGAAGCGGTGGTCGCCACGATGCGCATACCGGGCCTTTCGGCCTAGCGCATTTCAGTTGCCCTGAGATCCGCTGTAGCACCGCGCGTAATCTTGGCGATGCCGGCCTCATATTTGAGATTATGGACCGAAATGGACGCCTCGACCCGCTGCACGCCGGGCAGCAGCCGAATATGGTCGGTGATCAAATCATTCAACTGCTCGATATTGGTGAACAGTCCCATGGCCAACAGGCTGTAACGCCCCAGCAGCGCCACCACGCAGGTGATTTCCGGAATATCCGACAGACGGTGCGCCAGATCGGAAATATGGGAGGGGTCCGCGTCGATCCCCAACATGCAAAGATTGGGCGCGCCAGCCATGCGGAAATCGGTCACGACGGTGAACTGGATCAGGCCTTCGCTCTGCAATTTCCTGATCCGCGTTCGGATCGTTCCTTCGGTCACGCCCAGTTCCGCAGCGATGGCGCGGTTGGAAATGCGCGCGTCGCGCGCGAGCTTTTCGACGATCCCCCGATCCAGCTTGTCCAGGCGTGCCCAACCTTCCGGCAAGCTCACAAGGGCACCACGTTGAATTCGAACTTCACAATGTCGACCGCGATGCCCGACGCGATGTGCGCCACTCCCTCGATTGCGGCGATATGGTCGAACAGAAATGTCTGAACCTCGGAGAAATCGTGGAGCACAACGAGCAGTTCGATGTCATGCTCACCGTTCATGATATTGACGCTGAGTATTTCCGGCAGCTCCGCCAGGTCGCGCCCGACATCACGAACATTGCGCCCCTGCACCTTTACCCCCAGGGCGATGATGACATTATAGCCATGGGCGGCAAAGTCGGTCACCGCCACGACGCGCATCACCCGCGCATCCTCCATCTTCTGGAGGCGGGCGGACACGGTCGCCGCCGTCACCGATAGCCGCTCGGCAATTTCCTGGTTGGTCGCGCGGCCATTGACCCGCAGTATATCGATGATGCTGGTGTCGAGACTGTCCAGCGACGGGGACATCGCCATCCGTCCGCTCCTGATCTGCATATAACCCCGTCCTTCCCCGAAGCCGCCTCGCCCCTAGCTGCACCGGAACGGAAAGCGCCTGACCCCGGCGCCCGCCTACTGGCATGATCGAGCGCCCATTCCCTCCTTGCACAAGAAAAACGTCGTTCGTCAAATATTCTACGACGAGCGGAGATTTTCTCCAAAAAATTGCTGCATATGCGTATTCTTTAATGGAATGGGAGACGCAGAAATGATCTCCGACAGGGCGCGGCGTGACCGGATGAGCATGTCCCCCCAACCCGTTCCAAGTCGTGAAAAATGGAGGGCGGCGGAGCGGGAAAGAGGATGGACCGCCGCCCCGTCCGTCAGGCCGGCACCGCCGGTTCGGCGACTGGCCGCAGGACATAGTCTTGCCAAACGGGCGCAGCCATGGCCTCGGCGAACGCCTCATAGCTCCAGGGCCAGCTGGCCGGGACGCCGGTCGCATCGAGATACCAGCTTGAGCAACCCGAACCGAAAATGGTGGTGCGCGCCGCCGTCACGCGCCGCTCCTCATAGGCCTCATGCGCGGCGATGCTCGGCTCCACCGTCCGCGACTGGCCATCCCACAGGGGCTGGAGCAACTGCGCGATATAGTCCCACTGCCGCTCGGCAATGTCGATCAACGAGAAATTGCCGACCGGCCCGGTCGGGCCATTCAACATGAAGAAATTGGGGAAGCGCGGGATCGTGACCGCATAATAAGCGGTAGGACGCGGCGACCAGACATCGTCCAGCGACAGGCCGTCCCGACCCAGAACCTCGGTCGGCCGGATGAAGCGGTCGGCCTGAAAACCGGTCGCCAATATCAGCGTATCCAGTTCCCGCAGTCGCCCATCCTTCAACCGGACACCGTTTGGCTCGATATGGGATATGCCTTCGCGCTCCACATCGACATTGGGCTCCTGCACAGCATCATAATAGCGCCAAGAGTAGATGAGACGTTTGCAGGCCGCGCGATAGTCCGGCCGCAATTTCTCCTTGAGAACCGGATCGCGCACGCTGTTTTCCAGATTGTCCAGACACAATGTTTCGATCATCGCGATATCCGGCCCGTCAACTTCCGTGATGGCGCGGGTAAAGCGATGAATATTGTTCCAATATTCCTCGTCATAGCGGATCGCGTCGATCAAACCCGGATCGCGGCGAAATGCCTCACGCTCCTCTTCGCTATAGCGGAAATAGGGGACGGGCATGATCCATTGCGGCGACCGCTGGAAATGCACCAGTGTATCGGCGCGATCGTGCAGCGCGGTGATGATCTGGACCCCGGTCGATCCGTTGCCGACCACCCCGACCCGGGCGCCGTCGATCCGCGCGTCGTCCTGCCAACGGGCGCTGTGGAAGACGTCGCCGGCAAAATTGTCCAGCCCGGCGATGTCGGGCATCCGGGGATGATGGAGCACGCCCGAGGCCGCGATGACGATATCGGCTTCCACAGTTTCTCCGGTGGAAAGGCCGAGGAGCCAGCAGCCGTCCGCCTCGTGCCAGACGCAGGATATGACTTCACGACCGAACTGGATGTCGGGCATGATCCCATGTTTGGCGGCGGTCAGTTCGAAATAGGTCCGCACCTCATCGCCCCGGGCATAATAAGCTTCCCATTCGGCATAAGGCTCGAAACTGTAGGTATAGGCGTGGGCCGGCACATCGCAGGTCAGCCCCGGATAGCGGTTGTCGCGCCAGGTGCCGCCCAGCCGGTCCGCCTTTTCATAGATGACGAACCTTTTCCCCGCTTCCTTGAGCTTGATGCCGGCCAGGATGCCGGCCATGCCGGCGCCGATGACGACATGGCGAAGGGGCTGACGGTCGATTGGGGTGGACAACATACTCTCCTGCCGATGGTTATGATTCGTGCCTACATCCCCCTGTTTCTTACGCATCCTCCAATTGGATTAACCGTTGCATGGTTGTCTGAGACGCTTCGGCGTTCCCGCCCGTCTTTGTCCGGACGCCGCCGTTCGGCTCAATTTTTTCCGACCTTGAGCGCATCTATAACCGCACGCAGGCCCGCCGAGAGATATTTGCGGGTCGGATAATATAGGTAGAGCCAGTCCTCCGGGACGATCCAGTCTTCCAGGCACGCAACCAAACGCCCGCTCTCGATATAGGGTCTGGCACGATCCTCCCAGATATAGGCCAGCGCAACCCCGGCGAGTGCCGCCTCGATCATCAGTTCATGATCATGAAGGGCGAGCGGCCCTTTCACCTCGATATCGATCTCTTCGCCGTTCCGCCCGAACGACCAGGGATAGCCGACGCTGCTCGGATACATGTTGCGGATACAGATATGATGGATGAGCTCGGCCGGGGATCTGGGGGCAGGCCGCTGCGCGAAATAGGCGGGCGAACCAACTACCGCGAAGCGCAATCGCGGGTTGATCTTCACGGCGGTCATCCCGTCGCGCAGACTCTCGCCCAGTCGAATCCCGGCGTCGAAACCTTCCTCGACGATGTCGACGAGGCGATCCGTCGCGACGATCTCCAGCTCAAGATTGGGGTTGGAGGCAATCAGCGGACCGATCGCCGGTCCCAGGACGAACGGAGCGATCGAATTGGGAGCATTGATCCGCACCTTTCCGAACGGCGTGTCGCGGAACTGGTTGAGTGCATCGAGCGCCGAGCCGATGTCGCAAAACGCCGGCGACAATTGTGTCAGCAGCATTGCCCCCGCATCCGTCAGCGAGACACTGCGCGTCGTGCGGTTGAGCAGTCGGATGCCGACCCTGGCCTCGAGATTGCTCACCGCATGGCTGACTGCCGATGCGGTCACGCCGCGCTCCTCGCTCGCGCGGCGAAAGCTGCGATGCCGCGCCACGGCGTCGAAGGCGGCCAATTCGGAGAGGTCGGTTGCACGCATTAATGATTCTCACTCAGTATTGATGCGAAAACTATTACCCTAATCGACGCAGTCGAAAAGGCGCAAATCGTCCCTGCCGCCAGCGAATGGCTGGCAACATTCAAGGGGACAACCGATGGCAAGAATCGCAGACAGTATGACCACCGATCAGGCCGCCCGCGTGATCGCCGCTGCCATGAACCAAGCCACCATCATGGGCGTCGCGGCCAATATCGCAGTGCTCGATGCCGGAATTCACCTCAAGGGCTTCGTCCGGATGGACGGCGCGGTGCTCGGCTCGATCGACATCGCTTGTGGCAAGGCCCGCACCGCCGCGCTGTTCGCCATGAGCAGCGAAGCCGTGTGGGATTATTGCCAGCCCGGTGCGCCGGCACATAATCTGGAGGCCAGCAATGGCGGCCTGATGCCCTTCGCAGGCGGCCTTCCGCTCGAAGCCTCCGACGGCACGCTGATCGGCGCGGTCGGCGTCTCGGGCGGCGCCCCCTCCCAGGATTTCGCGATCGCCGAGGCCGCAATCGCCGCGCTCAACGGCTGAGTCAGTTCGATCGACCACCATCCACATTGCATGAAAGGATTCTCAAGATGACCAAGACCATCCTCATCACCGGAGCCGGATCGGGTTTCGCCGAAGCCGCCGCGATCGGCTTGGCACAGGCCGGCCACTCCATCATCGCCACCACGCAGATCAGCCCCCAGGTGGCCGCGCTGCGCACCAAGGTCGCCAGTCTCGGCCTCGACAATATCCGTGTCGAGAAACTCGACCTCACCGACCCCTATGACGTCGCCTTTGCGCAGAGCTTCGACATCGACGTGCTGTGGAACAATGCCGGCTATGGCGAGAGCGGCCCGGTCAGCGAAATCCCGCTCGACCTGTTCCGCAAAAATTATGAGATCAACGTCTTCAAGCCGCTCGAACTGACACAGGGCTTCATCAAGAAATGGGTCGCCCAGGGCAAGAAGGCGAAAATCGTCTTCACCTCGTCAATGGGTGGTCTGTTCACCCCGGCGGGCTGGGGCACGTATGTCTCGACCAAGCACGCGCTGGAATCCGTTGCCGAGGCGATCGCGCAGGAAGTCGCCGCCTTCGGAATCAAGGTCCAGACGATCAACCCCGGCGCATATCTGACCGGCTATAACGAGACGATGGCGGACACCGCCTTCCGCTGGCTCGACGACGCGAAGAACTTCACCAAGCGTGATGAGTTGCGCGCCACGTTCGACGCGCTGCTGGCGTCTCCGCAAGGTCATCTCGATCCGCAGGAGATGATCGACCGCATGATCAGGATCGTTCCCGCCGATACCGGCAAGGTCCGCAACGTCTGCCCGCAATTCGTCGAGGATATGTTGAAGGACGCGCAGGCCGCCGCCTGGACTGCGCAAATCTAACGCCCCATCGGAGCGGCGACCAGCCATCGCCGCTCCCACGATTTCGGAGATTCATCATGACCAGCAACATCCGTTTCCTGCCGCGCTTCGTTGCGCACGCCGCGCTTGGCCTGATCGCCACCGGCATCGGTATCCTCACCCTCACGCCCCGCGCACAAGCGCAGACCTCGGCAGAGAATAAGGCGGCGGTCGCAGCCAGGTTCGATGCGTGGAAAGCCGGAACCGGCACCCCGTTCGAACTGCTCGCTGACGAGGCCAGCTGGACGATCGAGGGTCATTCCGCCGTCTCGAAGACCTATCCGACCAAGGAGGATTTCCTCCGCGATGTCATCCGCCCGTTCAACGCACGGATGTCGGTCGGGATCAAGCCGGCAGTGCGCAGCATCACGGCCGAGGGCGATCGCGTCATCATCCTGTTCGACGCACGCGGCACCGCTCGCGACGGTCAAGCCTATGCCAACAGCTACGCCTGGTTCTTTCGCATGAAGGGCGGCCGCGTCGTCGAGGCCAACGCCTTCTTCGATGCCCATGCCTTTGACGATCTCTGGCGCCGCGTCATGCCCGCCGGATGACCGCTGCTGACCACTACCCACTTTAATGCACCGGAGGCGGCCTTGGGCCGCCTCCCTTTTGATGTAGGCTCAGGCGAACCAGGCGCCGCCGTTCACCGTGACGATGCTGCCGGTGGCAAAGCTGCCGTCATCGCCCGCCAGAAAGGCCACCGCGCCTGCAATTTCATCGGGATGGGCCAGTCGCCGCATCAGGCTGTCGGCCGCGATCGCATCCTTCAGTTCGGATGGCAGAGTGGCGTAGATTGGCGTTTCGGTGGCGCCGGGATTGACCGCATTGACGCGGATGCCGCGCCCGGCCAGTTCGCGCGCCATCGCCCGCGTCATGCCCAGCACCGCCGCCTTGGCCGCGCAATAGGGCACCGGGCCGTCGCCCTTCACCCCGGACGTGGAGGCGATGTTGACGATCGCGCCGCCCCCGCCCTGCCCGGCCATCAGACGCACCGCCGCGCGGCTGCACCGGAAGGCGCCATCGAGCGTCACCGCCATCACCCCCGCCCAGCCTTCATCCGAACAATGGATCGTCTGGTCGATGAAAACCTCTTCACCAGCCGCCTGTCGTGCCTGGGCGGCATAATATTCGGCCATGCCGTCGCCCGGCGCGCTGCCGCGCCCGGCATTGTTGACCAGCACATCGACACCGCCCAGCGCAGCCGTCACCTGCGCAAAAGCCGCATCGACAGACGCGCTGTCCCGCACATCGCCGGCGATGCCGACATGCGGCGCGGGCAGCACCGATCCCGCCGCCGCCGCGTCGAGATCCAGCACCGCGACTGTCGCCCCCTCCGCCGCCAGCCGCCGCGCGATGGCGGCGCCGATCCCCTGCGCGCCGCCGGTCACGACCGCACGTTTTCCCTTCAGCCTCTCCATGCGATCAATCCTCCACTTCGGGCCGCCAGGCGACGCCATTGATATGGCCACCGCCATCGGCGAAGAGGGTATTGCCGGTCATGTAGCCGCCGCCCTCGCTCGCCAGGAACAGAGCTATGGGGCCGATATCCGCCTCTGCATCGCCGAAGCGCCCCGCCGGCACCTGTTGCAGGATCGCGTCCGCCATGGCCGGATTGGCGGCGAAATAATCCTGCGCCTGCGGGCTGGTGGCGGAAGGGCAGATGATATTGCAGGTGATGCCGAACGGCCCCCATTCGACCGCCGCCGTCCGGGTCAGCGCGCGCATCGCTTCCTTGCTGGCATTATAGGCGACGGTGAACATATGCGCATTGACGCCGTTCAGCGACCCCAGGTTGATGACGCGGCCATAGCCCTGCGCCTTCATGATCGGGAAGGCCGCCTTCATCGCCCGGAAGACCGCATAATAGTTGAGCGCGAAGGCCCCTTCCATGTCCGCGTCACTATGCTTTTCGATGCGCTTGGGGAAACTGCCCCCGGCATTGTTGACCAATATGTCGAGCCGACCGAACCGGTCATGCGCGGCCTCGACCATCGCCTCCACATCCGCGCGCTGCGTCACGTCGGTCTGGAGGAAGACGGCGTCGACGCCATAGGTATTGCGCAGATGACGCGCTTCTTCTTCGCCCTGATCCGCCTTGCGCTGGGCGATGGCGACATGCGCGCCGGCCTGGGCCAGCGCACGGGCGATGCCCTGCCCCACACCCTGCCCGCCGCCGGTGACGAGCGCAGTGCGCCCTTCGAGCAATTGGCCCATCTGTCTCTCCTTCCTGGGATTGCGGTCGTCCGGCTCAGGCTTCCAGCGCCGGATAGTCGGTATAGCCTCTGCGGTCGTCGCCTGCGCCGGTATAGAAATGGGCGCGATCGCCCCTGGCCAGCGCCGTGCCGCGCCGGAAGCGATCCGGCAGGTCGGGATTGGCGATGAAGAGATAGCCGAAGGACACAGCCTCCGCCTTCCCTTCCGCCAGCACGGTCCGCGCCTTGTCCAGCGTCAGTCCGTTATTTTCGATGACCGCGCCACGCCAGTTTTCGCGCACGAGATCCAGCGCATCCCGCCCGTCGAGCGGAATATGGATCAGGTGGCAATAAGCAAGGCCCAGACCGTCCACCGCCTTCAGCAAAGCGGCATAGGTTTCGTGCGGGTCTGCATCGTCCATGCCGTTGAAGGTGACGCCGGGACAGATGCGAAAGCCCACGCGCCCCGGTCCGATCGCGGCCGCCAGCGCCTCCAGCAGTTCGACGACGAAACGGATGCGATTTTCCACCGACCCGCCATAGCGGTCGGTGCGCCGGTTACTGTTGGAGGAAAGGAACTGCATCGGCAGATAGCCGCTGGCACAATGCAGCTCTACCCCGTCCATTCCCGCCGCCATCGCATTGCGCGCGGCCGCCACATATTCGACAACGACCTGGACAATCTCGTCGGTCGTCAGCGCGCGCGGCAAAACGGTGTCGACCGGCACCCCGTCCGGCCCCGCTATCCTGTCCGGGCAGGGAATGGCGGAGGGCGCGACGGTGTCCGCATCGGCATCCTTGTTGGCCTGCACCGCGGCACGACCGACATGCATGATCTGCATCACGATCCGGCCGCCCGCATCATGCACCGCATCCGCGACCCGGCGCCAGCCGGCCACCTGCGCATCGCTGTGAATGCCGGGGGTGCGCCAATAGCCCTTGCCCGTGGGCGAAGGCTGCGTTCCTTCCGTCACGATCAGGCCAGCCCCGGCGCGCTGGCGATAATAATCGACCATGATGTCGGTCGGCACATCCCCCGGCCCCGCCCGGTCGCGGGTCATCGGCGCCATGACGATGCGGTTGGACAGGGGAATGTCGCCGAGCCTGATCGGCGAGAAAATGTCAGCCATGGCGCTCAGCTCCGCACGCGCGGGCGCGGCAAGGGCGCGCCACGGCGCATCGTTTCGATGAATGTCTCCAGCGGCGCGGGCGGCTCGACCGGTCCGTCATGCGGCTGACCCTGCCGGTCCCAATAGCGTTTCCAGCTGGGAAACAGATCGTGGAAGCTGCCATGATAGGGCGGCACACCGGGCCAGCGCATCTTGCGATCGCCGATCGGCGGCCTGTTGAGGTCGGTCGCATACCAGTAGAGCGGCAGGCGGCGACGGAAATACCAGCGTCCCTCGATGCGCTCATACTGGTCGAAATACATCATCTGCATGATGACCCAGTCCGCGCCGCTTTCATGCTCATTCTTGGAATAGACGATGCCCTGCGCATGATCGGGATCGTCGAAATCGATGATGTGACCGCCGATATGGTGCGACGTGCCGTCGAACTGCATCGAATGGGTTTCGTCGAACCAGTCGCGCAGCGCCTTGCGCCCGGTCTTGCCGCCGCCCACACGGACATCCAGCGGGAACAGGTTCACCCAGGCATCGGAATCGCGCATATCGAGCGCCAGCGCATATTTGGCCGGCAACTGGCGGATCGCATCCAGCGATTCCAGCCGGTCGATCCGCGCCAGCAGGCTTTCCGTGTCGCCCATCCTCTCATTCCCTTATGATTGCCCTCCCTCTTTCTCCCATTTCAGCCCTGGCTGGAACGCCGAATTAGCTCAAAGGCCATGACAAAATAGCTCATCATATTCCGACGGGGACGGCCTATCCGCCCCCTTTTCCGCAAGTCAGACGCCGAAGCCGCCGGCGACCGAAATCGTCTGCCCGGTGACATAATTGGCGTCGTCGGACGCCAGGAACACGGCGGCCTTGCCGATATCCTCCGCCTTGCCCCAGCGCTTGATCGGCAGCAGCTTTTTGACCTCGCGCTCCCAATTTTCGTCAAAATAGCCTTCTGCCTGGCCGACCTTGAACTGGCCCGCGTCGATCACGCCGACCAGCACCGAGTTGGCGCGGATCTCATGCACGCCTTCTTCCTTGGCGATGCCCTTGACGAGGGATTCGTTGCACGCCTTGGGCGCGACCGACAGCCCGTCGAGATGCGGCCACCAGTCATGCCCCCCCGATCCCAGATGCACGAAAGACCCGCCACCTTTCGCGCGGAAATGCGGGATGGCGATGCGGGCGGCATGATAGAAACCGAATGCCTCGATCTCCATGGACGCGCGAAACTGGTCAAGCGTCCAGTCGGCGATCGGAACCTGCGCGACGATCGGTCCTGCGCCCCAGACGATGCTGTGGACGCGCCCATGCGCTTCCACCGCGCCCGCAAAGCCGGATTCCAGTTCGTCATAGCTGCGGGCGTCCGCCCGGTGGATACTCGCCTTGCGACCCAGCGCGCGGATCTCGTCGGCAACGGCCTCCGCCACCGCCTGCTTGGAGCGATAGAAGATCGCGACGTCGGTGCCGGCCTTCGCGAACTCCAGCGCGACGCCCTTGCCGATGCCGCCGCTGCCGCCGAACACCGCGACGGCGCCTTCGGGAAATGCCCTGCTCATTCTCATCCTTCCTTTGCGATTATCCGATGTCATCCGGCCGCGTCGACCAGCCCGGGCGCCCCAGCTATGCCGTTCGTATGGTGCACGCCATGGGCGCGCGCCTGATAGTCCGCCGCTTTCGCACGCGGATTGTAGAATTGCCGGTACCAAGCCCGGTTGCGATGAAAGGGACCGTCGGTCGGCAGGCGCAATATCGCAAAGGCCGGGGCCTTGGTCTTCCAGATCGCGAAATCCTGCGAGAATGCAGCCAGACCCGCGCCATGATATTGGTCGCGCAGTTCGATGTCGTCGGCCGTGGGCGGGGTGTTGCGCGCGCGCGTGATGATGCCGTGCCAGACCTGCGTCACCCCATCCTCTTTGGGCGTGTGGCAGATGATCTGCACCGCGTCCGTCTCGCCGGAAAAGCGGGCGATGAGGATGCCGGGACCGGTGTAGAAGGCATCGACGTCCAATATGCCGTCCTTGCTGGTCATCGTCTCATGCCCGCCGCCGGACAATTGCCTGCCGGTCACGCCATCGAAGACGGAGTCGAAATAGGCAAGCTTCTGTCCGTGGATCGGCCCGAAATGGCGCGTGTCGACCAGATTGTCGATTATTTCCTGCGGATGGACCGGCAGCGTTCCCAGATCGTCATAATCGCCGCGAACCCACCCGGTATCCGCCCATTCGGGCAAGTCGGGCAGCGCATGATCGGGCGCCTCGCCTTCGGGATCATGCCAGGCGAAGATGCAGCCGAACGCTTCCTCGACCGGATAGGCCCGCACTTTGGCGGCCGCGGGAATGGCCCCTTCGAAATAGGGGATATGATCGCAGCGTCCGTCGGGTCCGAAGCGCCAGCTATGATAGGGACAGCGGATGGAATCCCCTTCGATCCGGTGCGCGGCGGCACCCGATGTCTGGTCGGCGGCCAGATGCGCCTGCATGTGCGGGCAATAGGCGTCCAGCAACACGATGCGTCCCGACGCACCGCGATAGAGGACCAGATCGCGGCCGAACATCCTGATGGCGGTCAGCGCGCCGGTCACATCGCTGGCGCGCGCCACCATCAGCCAGCCGCGCGGAAAGGTGAATGCGCCCAGATTATAGTCCGCCGTCTTCGCCATCCTCTTTCTCCCCGGCGAGGCGCATCGCTCGCCCTTGTCGTTCGCCGGAACGATGACGGCGTGAAAGGCCGCTGACAATCTGCTTGTCCTTTTTTCTATCCCTATATGATAGGATCACATCTTTTACCGATAGGATGGGGAAATTGACCAAGACGCGCCGGCCGGGGATAGCCACCATCCTCTCCGAACTGAGGCGGGAACTCAAAGCGCGCGGCCTGCGCGTCAGCCATCTTGCCGAGCAACTGGACGTCGCCGAACCCACCGTCTGGCGATGGCTGCGCGGCGACGGGCTGACGCTCGACCGGCTGGACGCGATCTGCGCCATCGCCGACATCGATCTGCGCGATCTGCTGGGGCGCGGCGACGACGAGCGGCAGGAGCGTTTCACCCTGGCGCAGGAGCGAATCCTGGCGGCCGACCGCGCGCTGGCGCTGGTCTTTTTCGCGCTGCTCCACGGCGCCCAGCGGCGCGATATCGAACGGGAGTTCGGATTGCCCGCGGAACGGCTGGACAGCCATCTCGACCGGCTGAAGCGGCTGGGCCTGATCGACAGCCCGCCGCGCGGGCGCATCCGCCCGAAGGTCCGGCGGTCGGTCCGCTGGCGGCAGGGCGGTCCCCTCTCGATCGCGTTCGAACGGACGATAAAGCCGCTCTTCATGTCGATGGACTTCGGATCGGCCGATGCCCTCTATGTGTCGGACATGGTGCCGATGAGCGCAAACGGACGCGCCCGCGTCCAGGCCCTGTTCGAGGCCTTGCGCGACGACATTCACATGATCGGGGAGCAGGAACAGGCTGCTCATCTGGAAGAGCGGCAATGGAGCGGCCTGCTGATGATGGTGCGCCCGTTCGACATCGACGAAATGACATCGGAATGGCGGGCATGACGATACCACCGCAGGCAATGGTTAACCGGTGTTCGGTTGCCAGGATTCTGCGCGCGGCCATTATTTGCCGTCGTTCGCGCGGCAACTGCGCTCCAAAGCCGTCATTTCCTCAACTGTCACCCCGGATTTGACCCGGGATCCATCCAGCCCTTCCTCTCGACGTCGAACGTAGCGCCGAATGGATCCTGACTTTCGTCAGGATGACGGTCGAGGGTAAATGGCGACAAGCGACCAAGAGCGGACCTTCATAGCCCCTCCCCTTCAGGTTCAAACGAGCCACGTGCCTCGTTTTAAGGGTTGGGGTGGGGGCGTGCCTCATAAAGCAGCGCTGGTGGGATAGCCCCCACCCCCGGCCCCTCCCCTGAAGGGGAGGGGAGAATGAAAAGCCGTCAATCGCTTAACCACCCTTCCCGTCACCCCCCGCTGCTCCGCCGCACCACCAGCCGCGCCGGCAGCATGTTCGGCGGCAGCGGCCGGTCCTCCACCTGGGCCAGCACCGTGCCGACCAGCAACTCACCCGCGCCCTTCATGTCCTGCATGACCGTGGTGAGCGGCGGGCTGGTCAGGCTGGCGGCGGGAATATCGTCGAAACCGACGATCGCCACATCCTGCGGCACCGTCAGTCCCGCCTCGGCCAGCGCGCGCATCGCGCCGATGGCGATCAGGTCGCTAGCGGCGAAGATCGCGTCGAACGCCGGGCCACGCGCGATCAAGGTCCGGGCGGCGGCATGGCCCGCATCCTCGGCGGTCAGCGCGTCCACCTGCAGCGCCGGGTCGGGCGCGATCCCCTGTCCCGCCATCGCCTCGCACAATCCACGATAACGATCGGCGAACTCGGGATAATGTTCGTCGGCATGTCCGAGGAAAGCGATCCGACACCGTCCCAAAGCCAGCAGATGTTCGCCCGCCAGCCGCCCCGCGCCGACATTGTCCGACCCCACGGTCGCGCCGATATTGGCGTCGCCCACCGATCCCCAGCGCACGAAATGTGTGCCTTGGCCCACCAGTTGGTCCAGCCGGCTCTTGTAGAGCGTATAGTCACCATAGCCGAGCAGGATCAGGCCGTCGGCGCGATGGCTGTCCTGGTAGCGAACATGCCAGTCATCCTCCATCTTCTGAAAGGAGATCAGCAGGTCCAGCCCCCGCGCCGCGCATTGGCGGGTGATCGATCCCAGCATCGACAGGAAGAAGGGGTTGATGTTGGATTCGTCGGGCGTCGGGTCTTCGAAAAAGAGCAGCGCAATCGTGTTAGACCGCTGCGAACGGAGCGAGGAGGCGTTCTTGTCGACCGAATAATTGAGTTCCCGCGCGATCGCCTCGATCCGCTGGCGCGTGGCGAGACTCACCGAGCGTGATCCGCGCAGCGCGCGGCTGACCGTCGGCTGCGACACCCCCGCCAGATAGGCTATGTCGAAGCTGGTCGGCTTGCTGCTGCGCTGGCGGCCCATCTGTGTCTCCCGCGCGATGTCTGCGCCGCAGCCATGGTAGAAGCCCAGCGAAAACAACGCAATTGCGTCCTTTCGCGCCGGTTCGCCCGTTGCATTCCGGTCACAGCCCGACAGCCTGCATAATATGCGTATACGTATGCCTTCTGGTCGCCTCGATCGAACGCAGCGTAAGAACGCCGTCACCGCGGGAAAGTGGCGCTGCACGACCACGCCCGCGACAGAAGATTTCGCACCGGCACAGAGGGTCCGTCCGGTGTCTCAGGGGAGAGGATAAGTGGCCAACCAGTTCGACCGCGCCCGCATGTTGGGCGCTTCCATCTTTGCCATCGTCGCGGCGACCGGCGCGACATCGGCCATGGCGCAGGATGCGCAGG
This sequence comes from Sphingobium sp. WR1, assembly GCF_059693745.1. Classification (NCBI taxonomy): domain Bacteria; kingdom Pseudomonadati; phylum Pseudomonadota; class Alphaproteobacteria; order Sphingomonadales; family Sphingobiaceae; genus Sphingobium; species Sphingobium sp. WR1. The sequence continues at coordinate 36,324 of NZ_JCATID010000010.1, forward strand.
GCGCTCCCCAGGCGGATGCCGCTGCGCCGCAGGGCGACGCCAACGACACGATCGTCGTCACCGGCTTCCGCGCCGCGTTGCAAAGCGCCGTCAACGTCAAGAAGAACGCCCAGACGATCGTGGAATCGGTGTCGGCCGAGGATATCGGCAAGCTGCCCGACGCATCGATCGGCGAATCCATCGCCCGCCTGCCGGGCCTGACGTCGCAGCGCCTGTTCGGCCGCGCCAATTCGATCGCGATCCGCGGTGCCAGCGCCGACCTGTCCTCGACCACGCTGAACGGCCGTCCGCAGACCTCGACCGGCGAACAGCGCAATGTCGAGTTCGACCAATATCCCGCCGAAGTCGTCAACCGCGTCGACGTCTACAAGACGCCGCAGGCCAACCTGATCCACCAGGGTCTGGTCGGCACCGTCGACATCCGCACCATCCGCCCGCTCGATTATGGCAAGCAGATGATCGCCGTGGGCGCGCGCGGCGTCTATACCGACCTGGGCAAGGTCAATGCCGACAGCAAGGACAAGGGCTATCGCCTGACCGGCACCTATGTCGACCAGTTCGCCGGCGACCGGATCGGCGTCGCCCTGTCGGTCGCCTATAGCGACGAACCCTATCAGTCGAAGGAGTTCGAGGCCTGGGGCTATGCCGACACCAGCGACGGCCGCAAGGTGATCGGCGGCGTGAAGCCCTTCGGCGTGTCGACGCAGCTCAAGCGCCTGGGCGTCCAGGGCAGCGTGCAGGTGCAGGCCACCGACACGCTGATGCTGACCTTCGACGGCTTCTACGGCGATTTCAAGGACAAGCAGATCAAGCGCGGCGTCGAAGTCCCGCTGTTCTGGAGCAGCGCCGTGCCCGTCGTCGGCAGCGAGACGACCGACGGCAATTTCATCAACAGCGGCACCTTCACCAATGTCGAGGCCGTGGTGAACAACCATGGCTATGAGCGCAAGTCGACCATCTTCTCGGGCGGCTTCAACGCCAAATATACCGGCGACGACGGCTGGTCGGCCAGCTTCGACTTCGGCTATTCGCGCACCGACCGCAACGAACTCTCGCTCGAATCCAACGCCGGCACCGGGCCGGGCGCGGGCAACGGCGCCACCGACACGCTGGATTTCGTCAGCGACCGCAAGGGCACGCATTTCACCAGCCATCTGCTGGACTATAGCGACCCCAATCTGATGGTGCTGACCGATCCGCTCGGCTGGGGCGCGGGCGCGCCGCTCGGCCATCAGGAAGGCTATTACAATAACCGCATCATCGACGACGAGATCAAGAGCTACCAGATCGAGTTCGGCAAGGAGAATGAGGGCAGCTTCCTGTCGAAGGTCACGGTGGGCCTTGGCTATACCGACCGCACCAAGTCGAAGACGCCCGAAGAATATGTGCTCAATCTGGCGAACGGTGCGACATCGCTGGTCCTGCCGGAACAATATCGCATGGACCCGACCGATCTCGGCTTCATCGGCCTCGGCCCGATCCTGAGCTACGATCCGTTCAAGCTGCTGGAGGATGGCGTCTACCAGAAGGTTTTGAACCCCAGCAAGGACGTGCCGGCCAAGGCCTATTCGGTGACGGAGCGCGTCATGTCCGCCTATCTGATGGCGAATATCAAGCAGTCGGTCGGATCGGCCGAACTGACCGGCAATATCGGCGTGCTCGCCCAGAATACCGAGCAGAAGTCGCGCGGTTTCATCAACCTCGCCGCCGCCGATCTGGTGCCGACCACGCGCGGCGCCAATTATTGGGACGTGATGCCCAGCGCCAATCTGTCGCTGCGCTTCCCCAGCGACTTCGTCATCCGCCTGTCGGGCGCGCGCGAAATCCAGCGCCCCCGGTTCGAGGATATGAAAGTCAGCCTCGACTATGGCTATAACACCGCCAGCGGGGTCATCACCGGCACCGGCGGCACGCCGACGCTGCGCCCCTATCGCGCCTGGGCGGCGGACCTCAATTTCGAGAAATATTTCGGCACCAAGGGCTATCTCGGCCTCCAGCTCTTCTACAAGAAGCTGGAAAGCTATGTGTATCGGGAAACCGTGCCGTTCGACTATACCGGCCTGCCCATCACCCTGCCGCCGGGCGTGACCGACTTCAACGGCACCATCACCAGGCCGCTCAACGGCCAGGGCGGCAAGCTCTATGGCTTCGAGATCGCGGGCACAGTGCCGTTCGAGGTGGTGACACCCGCTCTGGAAGGGTTCGGCCTGACCGGCGGCCTTGGCTATACCAAGACCAGCATCAAGCCGGGTGCCAGCGCCTCGTCCGAAGACCTGCCCGACTATTCGCGCTGGGTCGCCAACGGGACGCTCTTCTTCGAAAAATGGGGCTTCTCGGCGCGCGGTTCGGTCCGCTACCGTTCCGCCTTCGTCGGCCAGTTCGTGGGCTTCGGCGGCGAGCGGGAGTTGCGCCGGGCGCTCAGCGAAACCATCGTCGACGGGCAGATCGGCTATGATTTCCAGGAAGGCAGCGCGCTCCACGGCCTGTCGGTCTTCCTCCAGGGCCAGAATCTGACCGACGAGCCGTTCGTGTCGGTGGACCCCGGCGCGTCGATCCAGATCCGCAACTACCAGACCTATGGCCGCCGCTTCATGGCGGGCTTCAACTACCGCTTCTGATGTGTAGAGTGGCCCGGCGGCCTCTCAGCCGCAGGGCCCTCACGGGTTCAAGCAAAGGGATGCCCCTCATGGGTCGAACGGCCACGAACTTTCTCGTGACGGCCGCCGGGATGGCTGCGGCCTTGATGGGCACCATGACAGCACGCGCGGACACGCTGTCCGACCTGCGCGCCCGCACACCCGAACAGGAGATCGTCTATTTCGTCCTGCCCGATCGCTTCGCCAATGGCGATCCGACGAACGACCGGGGGGGCCTCAAGGGCGGCCCGCTCCAGACCGGCTATGATCCGACCTCGCGCGCCTTCTTTCATGGCGGCGACCTCAAGGGGCTGACGGCGAAGCTGGACTATATTCAGGGCCTCGGCGCGACCGCCATCTGGCTCGCGCCCATCTTCAAGAACAAGCCGGTGCAGGACGCCAAGGGGCAGGAAAGCGCCGGCTATCACGGCTATTGGGTGACGGACTTCACCAAGGTCGATCCCCATTTCGGCACCGACGCGGATTTCAAGGCGCTGGTCGACGCCGCCCATGCGCGTGGGCTGAAAGTCTATATGGACATCATCGCCAATCATACGGCCGATGTAATACGGTATAAGGAAAGCCCGACCAGCGCGGCGCCCTATCGCAGCAAGGCCGACTATCCCTGGTCGCGCCGGGGCGGTGCATCGGGCAAGCCGATCAACGATGGCTTCTCCGGCGACCATGACGGCAGCGCCGCCAACTGGGCGAAACTGGCCGATCCGTCCTTTGCCTACACGCCGGTCGTGCCCAAGGGCGAGGAAAAGGCCAAAACCCCCGCCTGGCTCAACGATCCCCTCTATTATCACAACCGGGGCGACACCGACTGGAAGGGCGAGAGTTCGCAATATGGCGATTTTGTCGGCCTCGACGATCTCGCCACCGAAGACCCGCGTGTGGTCGCGGGCTTCATCGACATCTATAAGGGCTGGATCGACCGCTTCGGCATCGACGGTTATCGCATCGACACCGCCCGCCATGTGAACGCTGAATTCTGGCGCGCCTTCATCCCCGCCATCCGCGCCCATGCGGCGGCGAAGGGCATTCCCAATTTCCATATCTTCGGCGAGGTGGCGACCGGCGACTATGACCCGGCGCTGCTCGCCAGCTGGACCCACAACGCCGCCTTCCCCGCCGTGCTCGATTTCGCCTTCATGCGCGCCGCCGTCGACGCGGCCAGCGGCAAGACCGGCACCGACATGCTCGCGCGCCTTGGCGATGATGATGTTCTTTACGAAGGCGGCAAGGCAGCGGCGCTGCAACTGCCGACCTTCCTTGGCAATCATGACGCCGGCCGCTTCGCTTATTTCCTGCGTCAGGCCAAACCCGACATGAGCGCGGACGAGGAACTGGCGCGCGTCCTGTTGGGTCATGCGATGCTGCTGACGCTGCGCGGCGTGCCGACCCTCTATTATGGCGACGAACAGGGCTTCGCCGGCACCGGCAACGACCAGCAGGCACGGCAGGATATGTTCGCGTCCAAGGTGGCCGAATATAATGCGGACCGGCTGGTCGGCACGCAGGCGACCACGGCGACCGATAATTTCAGCACTGACCACCCGCTCTATCGCGCAATCGCGAAGCTCGCGAAGGTCCGCCGCGCCACCCCCGCCTTGTCGCGCGGCGCGACGATCCTGCGCGCCAGTTCGGACAAGCCCGGCCTCTTCGCCGTTTCCCGCATCGATCCCGATACGGGCCGCGAGATACTGATCGCGTTCAATACGTCCGCAACGCCTTTTTCGGGCAATGTCGCGGTCGATCCGGCAAGCGGCGGCTTCACGTCGCTGGCCGGCGCCTGCCCGGCCGCGCCGCAAGCGCCGGGAAGCCTTGCCCTCTCCCTCCCCGCCTTCGGCTATGCCGTCTGCGCCGCCAAACCCTGATGGAAGACGCGATGACCTCTGAACCGACTGCCGCCACGACCTCAGCCGACCTCCCCTGGTGGAAAGGCGCGGTAATCTACCAGATCTATCCGCGCAGCTTTCAGGACAGCAATGGCGACGGCATCGGCGACCTCAACGGCATCACCCAGCGACTGGACCATGTTGCAAGGCTGGGTGCCGACGCCATCTGGATTTCGCCCTTCTTCACCTCCCCGATGCGCGACTTTGGCTATGACATTGCCGATTATTGCGATGTCGATCCGATCTTCGGCACGCTCGCCGATTTCGACGCGCTGGTCGCCCGCGCGCATGACCTTGGCCTCAAGGTCACGATCGATCAGGTCTACGCCCATACGTCCGACCTGCACGACTGGTTTGCGCAGAGCCGCGCCAGTCGCACCGGCGACAAGGCCGACTGGTTCGTCTGGGTCGATCCCAGAGAAGACGGTACCCCGCCCAACAACTGGCAGTCGGTCTTCGGCGGCCCGGCCTGGACCTGGGACGGCCGCCGCCGCCAATATTATATGCACCAGTTTCTGAGCAGCCAGCCGCAGCTCAACCTCCACAATCCGCAAGTTCAGGACGCGCTGCTGGACGCGATGCGCTTCTGGCTGGATCGTGGCGTCGACGGCTTCCGCCTCGACGCGCTCAACCATTCGATGCACGATCCACTGCTGCGCGACAATCCGCCCGCGCCCGACACCGGCAAGCCGCGCACCCGATCCTTCGACTATCAGATCAAGAAGTACAGCCAGTCGCACCCCGGCGTGGTCGACTTCATCAAACGCATTCGTTCGCTGTGCGACGAATATGGCGCGATCTTCACCGTGGCCGAAGTCGGCGGCGACCTCTCCGAAAAGGAGATGAAGGCCTATACGGCGGGCGAGAGCCATCTCAACAGCGCCTATGGCTTCAACTTCCTCTATGCTGACAAGCTGACGCCCGCGCTGGTCGCCGAAACGATCGAGCGCTGGCCCGACGAGCCGGGCCTTGGCTGGCCGAGTTGGGCGTTCGAAAATCATGACGCCCCGCGCGCGCTGTCGCGCTGGTGCGCGCCCGACGATCGCCTCGCCTTCGGACGGCTGAAGGCGATGCTGCTGGTCGCGCTGCGCGGCAACGCCATCCTCTATCAGGGCGAGGAACTGGGCATCACCCAGGTCGATATCCCCTTCGAACGGTTGCAAGACCCCGAAGCGATCGCCAACTGGCCGCTGACCCTGTCGCGCGACGGCGCGCGCACGCCCTTGCCGTGGACAGCAAATGCGGCGCAGGCGGGCTTTTCCGACGCCGAACCATGGCTGCCGGTCGGCGACGACAATCTCGCCCGCGCGGTCGACGCGCAGGAGGCGGACGCCGCTTCCCTGCTCCATCACACCCGCGCGATGCTGGCGCTGCGCAAGGCCCATCCGGCGCTGCGTCATGGCAATCTGGAGATATTGGTCGCGGACGAGCAACGCCTGCTCTTCCGCCGCAAGGCCGACGGCCAGTCGCTGCTCTGCCTGTTCAACCTGTCCGGGGAACCGGCCGCATGGCCCGAAGAAATCGCGCCGACCAACAAGGTGCTCAGCGCCGTCAATGGCGCCGCGCCGGGCACCCTGCCGCCCTTCGGCGCGCTGATGATCGAAGAATAAGGAGTTAGACCATGCCCCGTCCGATGCTGCGCGCCTGCGCGCTGGCCCTGCCGTTCATCCTCATGACTCCGGCCCTCGCGCAGGAAGCCCGCCCCTCCGTGACGGCCGCCTCGCCCGATGGTTCGATCGTCCTCACCGTCTCGACCGACAATGACAGCCGGCCCACCTGGTCGCTCTCGCGCAAGGGCAAGCTGCTGATTGCGCCGTCCAAGCTGGGCTTCATCCTGACCGACGGCCTCAACATGGTGCGCGGCTTTGCGATTGCCGGGTCGGACAAGGGCCAGGGCAATGACCGCTGGGAACAGCCCTGGGGCGAGCGCCGCTTCGTCACCGACCGCTATAATGAGGTGACGGTGCGCTTCCGCCAGTCGGACGTGCAGGGCGCGCGGCTGATGAACGTGCATTTCCGCCTGTTCGACGACGGGTTCGGCTTCCGCTACGAACTGCCGGAGCAACCCGGCCTCAAGACGATGAAGATCGCCGATGAGACAACCGAGTTCGACATCGCGCCCAAGGGGACGGCCTGGTGGATTCCGGGCGGCGAATGGAACCGTTATGAACAGGTATATCAAAAGACGCCGATCGACGCCGTTTCGACCGCGCACACGCCCATCACCATGCGGCTGGACGACGGCACGCATCTGAGCTTCCACGAAGCCGCTCTGGTCGACTATTCGGCCTATTGGCTGAAGCGCGCCTCGGGCCAGACCTTCCGCACTACCCTCTCTCCCTCGTCGCAGGGCGCGCGGGTGATCCGCGACCTGCCTTTCAACACGCCCTGGCGTTCCATCCGCATCGCCGACAGCGCGGCCGGGCTGGTCGAGAATGATCTGGAACTCAACCTCAACGAACCCAACAGGCTGGGTGATGTCAGCTGGTTCAAGCCCGCCAAATATGTCGGCATCTGGTGGGGCATGATCCGCGGCGACTGGACATGGGCCGAAGGGCCGAAACATGGCGCCACCACTATCCGCACGAAGCAATATATCGACTTCGCCGCCAAGCATGGCTTCCGTGGCGTGCTGGTCGAAGGCTGGGACAAGGGCTGGAACGGCGACTGGTTCGGCCATGGCGACGAATTCAGCTATACGGAGGCGACCCCCGACTTCGACCTGCCGGGCCTCGCCGCCTATGCGAGGAAGAAGGGCGTCCACCTGATCGGCCATCATGAAACCGGCGGCAATATCGCCAATTATGAGGCGCAGTTGGACGATGCGATGAAGCTCTATGGCGGCCTTGGCGTCGATGTGGTCAAGACCGGCTATGTCGCCGACGCCGGCGGCATCATCGCGCCGGGCGATCGGCCGGGCGAGACGCGCATGGAATATCATGACGGGCAGCGCATGGCGCAGCATCACCTGCGCGTCGTGGAAACAGCGGCCCGATATCATGTCGCGGTCAATGCCCATGAGCCGATCAAGGACACCGGCCTGCGCCGCACTTACCCGAACTGGGTCGGACGTGAAGGCGCGCGCGGCATGGAATATAATGCCTGGGGCGCCTTCGCCAACGGACCGGACCATGAACCGACCCTGGTCTATACGCGGATGCTGTCCGGCCCGATGGACTTCACGCCGGGCGTGCTGAGCCTGGAGGGCGCGGACCATGCGCCGCTCGCCTCGACTCTGGCCAAGCAGCTCGGCCTCTATCTCGCCCTCTATTCGCCGATCCAGATGGCGGCGGACTTTGTCGAGACGCTGGCGAAATATCCGAAGGAACTGGACTTCATCACCAAGGTGCCGGCCGACTGGAGCGAAAGCCATCTGATCGCGGGCGAAGTCGGCGACTATGCCATCTTCGCGCGCAAGGATCGCAATAGCGAGAATTGGTATGCGGGCGGCGTCAATGACGCGACCGCGCGGACGGTGACACTCGCCTTCGATTATCTGGAACCGGGCAAGAGCTACATCGCCACCATCTATAAGGATGGCGAGGGCGCGACCTATCTGACCGACGCGCGCCACAAGATCGCCTATGAAACCCGCACCGTGCGCAAGGGCGACCACTACGACCTGTGGCTGGCGCCGGGCGGCGGTGCGGCGATGCGGCTGGTGGCCTCTGGCAAGTAACTTCCTGAATCCGGCCTTTGAGGCCGGTCTCCCCAGCCGCCGGATCGGACTGCACGCCGATCCGGCGGCACCCTTTTTTCAGGGCCGGTCCGACAGCACCCTGCGCGCCGCCGTCACGATCGCGGGCGGCGATGCCGCCATCGCCTCGGCCGTCGCGGCATAGATGAGGCCGATCGTCCGCCGCAGGTCGAACCCCGCCAGTTTCGGTCGAGCGACATCCGGCGCCTGATAGATGTCGGGCATCAGCGTGATCCCCACCCCCGCCGCGACCATCTGCATCACCCGTTCGTCATTGACCGACCGATAGGCGAAATGCGGCCGCACGCCGCGCTCGGTGAAGAAGCGGCTGGTGTCCGACAGCGCTTCGCAATGGCGCCGCACGATCATCACATCCTCGTTCAGCGTTTCGGCCGCGACCGACGCCTGCCCCGCCGCCGGATGATCGATCGGCACCGCCAGCGCATAGCCTTCCTGCCTGAGCGGCTCCTCCAGAAAGCGGTCGCTGCCCCGTTCCACCAGGGTCAGCGCGCAATCGACCCGCCCTCGCGCGACATGGCCGAGCAGTTCCCGCTCCGTCCCCTCGACCAGTTCCAGCCGCGCCGCCGGATCGAGCAGCCGCGCTTCCCGCGCGATCGCCGCGATGGTCGCGCCGGGCAGGCTTTTCAACACCCCCATGCGCGTCAGCGGCCCCTGCCCCGTGCCCGCCATCGCCTGCTGCGCCAGGTTGAACTCGCCCTCGATCCGTCGCGCATGGGCCAGCAGCCGCGATCCCGCCTGGGTCAGTTCGACCCGATGGCCCGAGCGAAGGAATAAAGGTCCGCCCAATGCGCGTTCCAGCTTGGCGATGCCCACCGACAGGGTCGGCTGCGCGACATTGCAATGGGCGGCCGCGCGGGAGAAATTGCCCTGATCCACCACGGCCAGGAAATAACGGAGCTGATAGCGTTCTATCATAGATGCCATCTATAACAGACCCGAAAATCTTTCAATTTTGATTTGAGTCGCGGCTGCGCTAGCCTGACGGGCAAAGGAGAGAGCCATGAGCAATTTCGACTTCGCCCTGGGCGAAACGGCGGACATGATCCGGGAGAGCACGGCCCGCTTCGCCGCCGACCGGATCGCGCCACTGGCGGCGGAGATCGATGCGAAGGACTGGTTTCCCCGCGACCTCTGGCCCGAAATGGGCGCGCTGGGCCTGCACGGCATCACCGTGGAGGAAGAGTTTGGCGGCCTCGGCCTCGGCTATCTGGAGCATGTCGTCGCGCAGGAGGAGGTCGCCCGCGCCTCCGCCTCGATTGGCCTGTCCTATGGCGCCCACTCCAACCTGTGCGTCAACCAGATCCGCCGTTGGGGCAATGCGGAGCAGAAGGCCCGCTACCTGCCCAAGCTCATCTCCGGCGAGCATGTCGGCAGCCTCGCCATGTCGGAGGCGGGCGCCGGTTCCGATGTCATCTCGATGAAGCTGAGGGCGGAAAAGCAGGGCGACCGTTACATCCTGAACGGCACCAAATATTGGATCACCAACGCCACTTATGCCGACACGCTGGTCATCTACGCCAAGACCGGGGAAGGATCGAAGGGCATCACCACCTTCCTGATCGAAAAGGACATGATGGGCTTGTCCATCGGCCAGAAGATCGACAAGGTCGGGATGCGCGGTTCCCCGACCGCCGAACTGGTCTTTGACGATTGCGAAGTGCCGGAGGAAAATATCATGGGGCCGCTCAATGGCGGCGCGGGCGTGCTGATGTCGGGTCTCGACTATGAGCGCACCGTGCTGGCGGGTATCCAGCTCGGCATCATGCAGGCCTGCCTCGACACCGTCATCCCCTATGTCCGCGAACGCCAGCAGTTCGGCAAGCCGATCGGCGCGTTCCAGCTGATGCAGGCCAAGGTCGCCGACATGTATGTCGCGCTCAATTCGGCCCGCGCCTATGTCTATGCCGTCGCCCGCGCCTGCGACGCCGGCAAGACGACCCGCTTCGACGCGGCCGGTGCGATCCTGCTCGCCAGCGAGAATGCGATGAAAGTCGCGCTGGAAGCCGTGCAGGCGCTGGGCGGTGCGGGCTATACCAAGGACTGGCCGGTCGAACGCTATATGCGCGACGCCAAGCTGCTCGACATCGGCGCGGGCACCAACGAGATCCGCCGGATGCTGATCGGCCGCGAGTTGATCGGCGCATGAGTGCCCCCGTCCTCGACACGAAGCTGTCGCCCGACAGTGAGAGCTTCCGCGCCAATGCCGCGCATAATCGCGCGCTGGCGGAGGAATTGCGCGCGAAGGTCGACGCCGCGGCGCAGGGAGGATCGCACGCCGCCCGCGACAAGCATGTCGCGCGCGGCAAGCTGCTCCCCCGCGATCGGGTGGAACGACTGCTCGATCCCGGCTCCCCTTTTCTGGAAATCGGCCAACTCGCCGCCAATGGCCTGTATCATGATGAGGTGCCGGGCGCGGGCATCATCGCCGGTATCGGCCGCGTCTCCGGCCGGCAGGTGATGATCGCCTGCAACGACGCCACGGTGAAGGGCGGCACTTATTATCCGCTCAGCGTCAAGAAGCATTTGCGCGCGCAGGAAATCGCGCTCGAAAACCGCCTGCCCTGCATCTATCTGGTCGACAGCGGCGGCGCGAACCTGCCCAACCAGGCGGAGGTTTTCCCCGACCGCGACCATTTCGGCCGCATCTTCTACAATCAGGCGAATCTCAGCGCGCGTGGCATCCCCCAGATCGCCTGCGTCATGGGCAGTTGCACCGCGGGCGGCGCCTATGTCCCCGCCATGTCCGACGAGACGGTGATCGTCCGCAATCAGGGCACGATCTTCCTCGCCGGCCCGCCGCTGGTGCAGGCGGCCACGGGCGAGGTGATCAGCGCCGAGGATCTGGGCGGCGGCGATCTCCACGGCCGCAAGTCGGGCGTGGTCGACCATGTCGCGGAAAATGACGACCATGCACTGACCATCGTGCGCGACATCGTCTCGACGCTCCAGCCTGATCGCAGGCCCGATCTCAACCTGCGTGATCCGCGCCCGCCCAGGTTCGACGCCGCCGATCTCTACGGCATCATCCCCGACGATGTCCGCGCACCCTATGATGTGCGCGAAGTCATCGCGCGGATCGTCGACGGCAGCGAGTTTCATGAGTTCAAGCCGCTCTACGGCACCACGCTCGTCTGCGGCTTCGCCCATATCTGGGGGATGCCGGTGGCGATCCTGGCCAATAACGGCGTCCTGTTCAGCGAAAGCGCCCTGAAAGGCGCGCATTTCATCGAACTGGCCTGCCAGCGGCGCATTCCCCTGCTCTTCCTCCAGAATATCTCCGGCTTCATGGTGGGCGGCAAATATGAGGCGGAAGGGATCGCCAAGAATGGCGCAAAGCTCGTCACCGCCGTCGCCACCGCGCAGGTGCCGAAGGTCACGCTGCTGATCGGCGGCAGCTTCGGCGCGGGCAATTACGGCATGTGCGGCAGAGCCTATCAGCCGCGCTTCCTCTTCACCTGGCCCAATGCCCGGATCAGCGTGATGGGCGGCGAGCAGGCGGCGAGCGTGCTGGCCACCGTCCACCGCGACGCATCGAAATGGACGCCGGACGAGGCGGAGGCGTTCAAGGCACCGATCCGCCAGAAATATGAGCATGAAGGCAATCCCTATTACGCCACCGCGCGCCTGTGGGACGATGGGGTCATCGACCCTGCCCAGACCCGCGACGTCCTTGGCCTCGCCTTCGCCGCCACGCTGAACGCGCCGGTGGAAGACCGGGCGCAGTTCGGCATTTTCAGGATGTAAGGCTGATGATCACTTCTCTCCTCATCGCCAATCGCGGCGAAATCGCCTGCCGCATCATCCGCACCGCGCGGGCCATGGGCATCCGCACGATCGCCGTCTATTCGGACGCCGATGCCCATGCGCTCCATGTCCGGGATGCCGATGAAGCCGTGCATATCGGCCCTTCCCCCGCGCGCGAATCCTATCTTGTCGGCGAGAAGATCATCGCCGCCGCCAAGGCCACCGGGGCGGAGGCGATCCATCCCGGCTATGGGTTCCTGAGCGAGAACGCGGCGTTCGCGCAGGCGGTCATCGACGCCGGGCTGATCTGGGTCGGTCCCAACCCGTCCAGCATCACCGCCATGGGCCTGAAGGACGCGGCCAAGGCGCTGATGCAGGCGGCCGGCGTCCCCACTACGCCGGGCTATCTCGGCGAGGATCAGTCCCCCGAGCGCCTCGCCGCGGAAGCCGATGCGATCGGCTATCCCGTCCTTATCAAGGCGGTGGCCGGCGGCGGCGGCAAGGGGATGCGCAAGGTGGACGGCCCCGCCGACTTCGCCGATGCGCTCCTCTCCTGCCGGCGCGAGGCGGCATCCAGTTTCGGCAACGACCATGTGCTGCTCGAAAAATGGATCACCAACCCGCGCCATATCGAGGTGCAGGTGTTCGGTGACAGCCATGGCAATGTCGTCCACCTGTTCGAACGTGACTGCTCGCTCCAGCGCCGCCACCAGAAGGTAATCGAGGAAGCCCCCGCGCCGGGGATGACCGAACACACGCGCGCCGCCATCTGCGATGCCGCCGTCCGCGCCGCCAAGGCGGTCAACTATGTCGGCGCCGGCACGATCGAGTTCATCGCCGATGGGTCCGCCGGCTATATAAAGCCCGATCGCGTCTGGTTCATGGAAATGAACACCCGGCTTCAGGTCGAACATCCGGTGACGGAGGAAATCACCGGGCAGGATCTGGTCGAATGGCAATTGCGTGTCGCGTCGGGCGAAAAGCTGCCGAAGAAACAGCATGAACTGTCCATCAACGGCCATGCGATCGAGGCCCGCCTCTATGCGGAAGATCCCGCCAAGGGGTTCCTGCCTTCGATCGGCAGGCTGGAGCAGTTCGAACTCGACGGCAGCGTGCGTATCGACAAGGGCGTCTGTCAGGGCGCGACCATTTCGCCCTTCTACGACCCGATGATCGCCAAGATGATCGCCCATTGGAGCGATCGCGAAGGGGCGCGCGAGGATCTGGTCCGCGCCCTCAACGACAGCAGGATATGGCCGGTCCGGACCAATGCGGCTTTCCTCATGAACCTGCTGGATCATCCGGATTTCGTCGCGGGAACGGTTGATACCGGATTGATCGAGCGGGCCGGCGACGCATTGATGCCGCCCGCCATGCCGTCCGACGAAGCCCTCTCTGACGCCGCACAACATTATGGGCGGCAGGCGCTGGCGGGGTTCCGGCTGAACGCCCCGCGTCGGCAGGATATTGTGCTTTCGGTCAACGGCCAGACCATGTCCGCGCACATGCCGATCTTCGACTATGTGGATCAGAAGCCGCTTGCCGGTCCCGCGGAACCGCCGACCGCCTCCTGGCTGAGCGAGGAGGGCCAGACCTGGCATATCGAACCGATCCGGGCGTCGGGCACCGCCACCGGCGCCGCCTCCGACGGTGCGATCCTTTCGCCCATGCCCGGCCGCATCATCGCCGTCGCGGTGGCGGCGGGGGACAAGGTCGCCAAGGGTCAGAAGCTGCTGACGCTGGAAGCGATGAAGATGGAGCATAGCCTGATCGCGCCGTTCGACGGCATCGTGGCGGAAATCGACGCCGAAGAGGGCGGGCAGGTCAGTGAAGGCGTGCTGCTGGCGAAGATCGAGAAGGAAGAGACAGCCTGATGGCGGGCAAATTTTTCGACCAGTGGAGTATCGGCGATCATATCGTCCATGACATCCGCCGCACCGTGACGGAGACGGACAATCTCCTCTTCACGACGATGACCCATAATCCCCAGCCGCTGCACCTGGACGCCGAGTTCGCGAAGGCCAGCGAGTTCGGGCAGATCCTCGTCAACGGCACCTTCACCTTCGCACTGATGATCGGCCTGTCGGTCGGCGATACCACGCTGGGCACGCTGATCGCCAATCTGGGTTACGACAAGCTGGTCATGCCCAAACCCGTCTTCATCGGCGACACGCTGCGCTGCGAAAGTGAAGTGACTGACCTCAAGCCGAGCAAGTCGCGCCCCGGCGCGGGCATCGTCACCTTCACCCACCGTCTGCTGAACCAGCGCGACGAAATCGTCTGCCAGTGCCTGCGCATGGCGCTGCTCCAGGACAGCGGCGGCATGTGACGTAAGAAAATGGCGCAATGACTCCATAAAAGGAATAATATGTTTCACAGGCTCGCCCCAGCCTGTAGAGGGGCCGCGAGTTTTACCCGAAGGACCCGAGTCATGCCTGCCTATCGTTCCCGCACTACCACCCACGGCCGCAACATGGCGGGCGCCCGTGGCCTCTGGCGCGCGACGGGCATGAAGGATGAGGATTTCGGCAAGCCCATCATCGCCATCGCCAACAGCTTCACCCAGTTCGTGCCGGGCCATGTCCACCTGAAAGACCTGGGCCAGCTCGTCGCGCGGGAGATCGAGGCGGCGGGCGGTGTCGCCAAGGAATTCAACACCATCGCGGTCGATGACGGCATCGCCATGGGCCATGGCGGGATGCTCTATTCGCTGCCCAGCCGCGATCTGATCGCCGACAGCGTCGAATATATGGTCAACGCCCATTGCGCCGACGCGATCGTGTGCATTTCCAACTGCGACAAGATCACACCCGGCATGTTGATGGCCGCGATGCGCCTCAACATCCCCGTCGTTTTCGTGTCGGGCGGGCCGATGGAAGCGGGCAAGACGGTGGTGCGCGGCAAGAAGGTGGCGCTCGACCTGGTCGACGCGATGGTGGTCGCCGCCGACGAAAGCTACACCGACGAGGAAGTGCAGACGATCGAACGCTCCGCCTGCCCGACCTGCGGCAGCTGCTCGGGCATGTTCACCGCCAACTCGATGAACTGCCTGACCGAGGCACTGGGCCTGTCGCTACCGGGCAATGGCTCGACGCTCGCCACTCACGCCGATCGCGAGCGGCTGTTCCGCGAGGCCGGCCATTTGATCGTCGACATCACCAAGCGCTATTATGAGCGGGATGACGAAAGCGTCCTGCCGCGCAGCATCGCCAATTTCGCCGCGTTCGAAAACGCGATGAGCCTGGACATCGCCATGGGCGGCTCGTCCAACACGGTGCTCCATCTGCTCGCCGCCGCCTATGAAGGCGGGGTCGACTTCACCATGGCCGACATCGACCGGCTGTCGCGCCGCGTGCCGTGCCTCTGCAAGGTCGCGCCGGCCAAGAACGACGTCCATATGGAGGATGTCCACCGCGCCGGCGGCATCATGGCGATCCTGGGCGAACTGGAGCGCGCGGGCCTGATCGACGCCAGCTTGCCGACCGTCCACAGCCGCACCATGGCCGACGCGCTCGCCCGCTGGGACATTGGCCGCACCAACAGCGAGGATGTCCGCAATTTCTACCGCGCCGCGCCCGGCGGCGTGCCGACGCAGGTTGCCTTCAGCCAGTCGGAGCGCTGGGAAGAACTGGACACCGACCGCGAAAAGGGCGTGATCCGCTCGGCAGACCATGCCTTTTCCAAGGATGGCGGGCTTGCCGTGCTGTTCGGCAATCTCGCGCCCGAAGGCTGCATCGTGAAGACTGCCGGCGTGGATGAAAGCATCCTCGTCTTCCACGGCACCGCGCGCGTCTATGAAAGCCAGGATGCGGCGGTCGCGGGCATATTGGGCAATGAGGTCAAGGCGAACGACGTCGTCGTCATCCGCTATGAAGGACCGAAGGGCGGGCCGGGGATGCAGGAAATGCTCTACCCGACCAGCTATCTGAAGTCGAAGGGGCTGGGCAAGGCCTGCGCCCTCATCACCGATGGACGCTTTTCCGGCGGCACGTCGGGCCTGTCGATCGGCCATGTCTCGCCCGAAGCGGCCGAAGGCGGCCTGATCGCGCTGGTCGAGACGGGCGATCCGATCGTCATCGACATCCCCGCGCGCGTCATCAAGGTCGATCTGGACGACATGGTGCTGGCGGCCCGCCGCACGGAGATGGAAGCGCGTGGTGCCAAGGCCTGGAAGCCCTTCGGCCGCAAGCGCGAGGTCTCGCCGGCCCTGCGCGCCTATGCCGCGATGACCACCAACGCCGCCAAGGGCGCGGTCCGCGACGTCAGCCAGATCGAGCGCTGAGGGGTGGGGCTGCGCGGCGTCCACCATGTCGCCATCATCGGCTCGGACTATTCGCGCTCGCGCCATTTCTATACCGACATTCTGGGCCTTCCCGTCCTGCACGAAGTCTATCGGGAAGCCCGGGACAGCTGGAAATGCGATCTGGACGCCGGCAATGCGCGGATCGAGCTTTTTTCCTTCCCTTCGCCGCCAGCCCGGCCTTCGCGCCCGGAGGCTTGCGGTCTGCGCCATCTGTCCTTCATGGTCGCCGACATCGACGCCGAAGTCGCGCGGCTGGCGGAGCATGGCGTGGAATGCGAACCGGTCCGCGTCGACGAATATACTGGCCAGCGTTTCACCTTCTTCGCCGACCCCGACGGCCTGCCGCTGGAATTGTACGAGGACGCCTAGCCCGCGCTGAGCGCCAGCGGCAATTCGCGCCGCAACAAAAACTTTTGCCAGAAGCCCCCTTTATCACCCGACAGCAGAAGCGCTAGGTCCACATCACGCCATCAGGAGACATCGCATGAAGACCCGCGCCGCCGTCGCGTTCGAAGCCAGGAAGCCGCTGGAGATCGTCGAACTGGATTTGGAAGGCCCCAAGGCAGGCGAGGTTCTTGTCGAAATCATGGCCACGGGCATCTGCCATACCGACGCCTATACGCTGGACGGGTTCGACAGCGAGGGCATCTTCCCGTCGGTGCTGGGCCATGAAGGCGCGGGCATCGTGCGCGAAGTGGGTGCGGGGGTGACCAGCGTGAAGCCGGACGACCATGTGATCCCGCTTTACACGCCCGAATGCCGCCAGTGCAAAAGCTGCCTGTCGGGCAAGACCAACCTCTGCACTGCGATCCGCGCGACGCAGGGCAAGGGGCTGATGCCCGATGGCACCACCCGTTTCAGCTATAAGGGCCAGTCCATCTATCATTATATGGGCTGCTCCACTTTCTCCAACTTCACCGTCCTGCCCGAGATTGCGGTGGCGAAGATCCGCGACGATGCGCCGTTCAAGACGAGCTGCTATATCGGCTGCGGCGTGACCACGGGCGTCGGCGCGGTCGTGAACACCGCGAAGGTGCAGGCGGGCGAGAATGTCGTCGTCTTCGGCCTGGGCGGCATCGGCCTCAACGTTATCCAGGGTGCGAAAATGGTCGGCGCCGGCAAGATCATCGGCATCGATATCAACCCTGACCGCGAGGCATGGGGCCGCCAGTTCGGCATGACCCACTTCATCAACTGCAAGGGCCTGTCGCGCGAGGAAACTGTCGCGCAAATCCTGGAAGTGACCGACGGTGGCGCAGACTATAGTTTCGACGCGACCGGCAATACCGACGTGATGCGCACCGCGCTCGAATGCTGCCATCGCGGCTGGGGCGAGAGCATCATTATCGGCGTGGCGGAAGCGGGCAAGGAAATCAGCACCCGCCCCTTCCAGCTCGTCACCGGCCGCGTCTGGAAGGGCACGGCCTTCGGCGGCGCGAAGGGCCGGACCGACGTGCCCAAGATCGTCGACTGGTATATGAACGGCAAGATCGCGATCGATCCGATGATCACTCACGTCCTGACGCTGGAGGAGATCAACAAGGGCTTCGACCTGATGCACGCGGGGACAAGCATCCGCAGCGTCGTGGTCTTCTGATGGAAACGCTCTTCGCCAACCGCGCTTTCGACGGAGAACAGGGCGTCTATCGCCATGCCTCCACCAGCACCGGCACCGACATGACCTTCTCGGTCTATGTCCCGCCGCATGAAAACGGGGCAAGCCTGCCGGTGGTCTGGTATCTGTCGGGCCTGACCTGCACCCATGCCAATGTGACGGAGAAAGGGGAGTTTCGCCGCGCCTGCGCGGAACTCGGCCTGATCTTCGTCGCGCCGGATACATCGCCCCGCGGGGAAGGCGTTGCGGACGATCCGGCCGGCGCTTATGATTTTGGCCTTGGCGCGGGCTTCTACGTGGATGCGACGCAGGCCCCCTTCGCCGCCCATTACCGCATGTGGTCCTATGTGACGCAGGAATTGCCCGCGCTGGTTGCGGCGCATTTCCCCGCCGACATGGATCGCCAGTCGATCATGGGACACAGTATGGGCGGCCATGGCGCACTGACCATCGGCCTGTCCATCCCCGATCGCTTCAAGGCGGTGTCCGCCTTCGCCCCGATCGTCGCGCCGGGGCAGGTGCCATGGGGCCAGAAGGCGCTGGGCGGCTATTTGGGTGATGACAAGGCCGCGTGGCGCAGGCATGACGCGGTGGCGCTGATCGAGGATGGCGCGCGCCTGCCGGCACTGCTGGTGGATCAGGGGACGGCGGACCAATTTCTGGCCGAGCAACTCAGGCCCGAATTACTGGAAGCCGCCTGCTCGAAAGCGGGGATCGACCTTAATCTCCGTCTTCGGACCGGCTATGATCACAGCTATTATTTCATCTCGTCCTTCATGGAGGATCATCTGCGTTGGCACGCGGCGCGGCTCTGACCTTTCCCTTTCCTCTCGACCGAAGCGCGCCAGCGCCCTATCAGCGAATCGACCACTATCCAAATAGTGCGGGACAGGCATTGTTCGAAAAACTGCGAATAGGCAGCAGAGCCGCCCGGAGAATATGGACAAGATTTCCTTTACCGTAAATTGGTGGCCCGACGTCAGCCCATATTGGTGAATCACCAATCTCCCTGTCGAACTCCGCGTCGGACGGAATCATGTGATCTTGATCAAAAAGCCTCCGTTCATCGCTAGATCTCTTGACTCATTGCCCTTCAATGTTGCTTTGCAGCAAGGATTTCGTTACTCGTATTGGCTAACGAGCGCCAGGGCTGGAGGCTGTTAACCCGTCCTATTCACCAGGTTTGCTTGTCAAGCGAGGTTGCTGCGTTTCACCGGCGCCCGATTGAATCGAGCGGACAGGACCGTGGCGTCTCTTCCACCGCGGTATTTCGATAGGCTTGTCAGGCTGAGGTACAAGGTTGGGTTACTCGGCGGCACAGCCGCGCGGGCGTGAGGTGGGCGACGACGGCACGGAAGGTATCAGCGTCTGGACAGGCTGACGCAAAAGCAACGCGGATTCTGGAGGCAGTCTCGATGACGCGTGCGGCGACTTTGAGAAGCCGCAGGCGCAGGGTCGCGAACTGGGCGGTGGCGAGCGCGGTGGCCTTGGGGATGGCCTGCTGGATGCGCCACATCAACCAGTAGGCGGCAGTGTGGAGGATCAACCGCATCATGGAAAGTGAAGAGTTCGCCGCCAAGCATGTCGTCCAGTAAACGGCTTTTCTCCACCCGGCGCATATCGCGCCGGGTTTCGTAAGCCTGGGCTGATGCTCAACTAACCGCTCGGCGCCTCAAGCGAGCGGCTCGCAATGTTCGGCTTCTCTGGTCCGCAGCTTCCGATCATCGACCATTATCGGTCAGGCTGGAAAGGCGTCGACGAGCTTCTCCACCTGCTGTCGGTCCGGTTCAACGGGTCGGACATGGGGACGCCCCATCTTTTGGACATCGCCATAGCGCAGCGCTTGTCCTCCGATTTCGAACGGTCAATCCCATATTCAGATGTCGGGCAGGTGCTGGGCGGCGAAGCCCCAGCCCTTGAGGCCGTTCGCTCGATCGAGCAGGGTTTCGATATCGTCGATGGCATAGGGATGGGCGTCCTTGATCGCGTCCAGTTCGTCCCACTCGATCGGCACGGCGACGGGCGCGCCTGCGCGGGCGCGCGCGGAATATGGCAGGATCGCGGTGCTGCCGCGCTGGTTGCGCAGCCAGTCGATGAAGATTCGGCCCTTGCGCTTGGCCTTGCTCATGGTCGCGACGAAGCGATCCGGCTCGGCGGTGCTCAATGCCTGGGCGAAGCGGGAGGCGAAATCCTTATGCGCCGCCCAGTCATGACCGGGGGTCAGCGGCACCACGACATGCACGCCCTTCCCGCCCGAGAGCATGGCGAAGGAGACGAGGCCAAGATCGCTCAGCGCATCGCGTATATCGAGCGCCGCGCGCTTCACCCGGTCAAAGTCCATCCCCTCGTCGGGATCGAGGTCGAAGATCATGCGGTCGGGCCGTTCGACCGCATCGGCGCGGCTGGCCCAGCCATGGAATTCGATCGTCCCCATCTGCACGCAGGCAAGCAGACCGTCGGCATCCTCAATATAAAGATAATCCTCCGCACCGCCATCCTTCTCCCGGATCGCCACCTGATGCACCGCCTTGCCGAAGGCGCCGCTGTCATGCTTCTGGAAGAAGCATTTCTTGGCGCGTCCCTGCGGGCAGCGGACCAGGCTGATCGGACGATTGGCGGCGAAAGGCAGCATCAAGGACGCGATGTGGGCATAATAGTCGGCCAACTGCCCTTTGGTCTGGCCGCTTTCGGGGAAGATGACGCGATTCCCGCTGCTGATCCTGACCCCGCTTCTGGAAGCGGGTGTCGGCGCGGGTTGTTCGGGCGTCACGTCCTTCGCCTTTTTATCCATGCGCAGGCCGAGGAAGCTGCCGTGGCGGACGCGGCCTTCGGCGGTGAATTCGGCGAAGGCGACCTCCGCCACCAGTTGCGGCTTGATCCAGTGCGCGCCGCGAGCCTCCGCGGCGGGCACCTCGACCGGCGCCTCGTCGGTCGCGATCCGGTCCATCGCCTCGGCCAGGTCGCCCATATTGGCGGCGTTGAAGCCGGTGCCGACCTTGCCCTTGTAGACGATCGCCTTGCCCTCCTTCTGCGCCAGCAGCAGCGAACGGAAGGGACGGCCCTTGGCATTGCTTCTGATCCAGCCGACAAGAATGAATTCCTGTCGTCGGGTGCATTTCACCTTGACCCAGTTTTTCGTCCGCGCCGATCGATAGGGAGCGTCGGCGCGCTTGGAGATGATGCCCTCCTGCCCCGCGTCGCACATGGAGCGATGAAGTTGCTCGCCCGCGCCGATGACATGGTCGGCGACGTGGATCGGCGGCACCGCGTCGCGCAGCAGCGCCTCCAGCCTTTCCTTGCGCTCGATGGTCGACAGCGGCTTCAGGTCCATGCCCTCCAGCGAGAGCAGGTCGAAGGCGAACAGGCTGAGCGGCGCATCCTCGCGCTCGGCGCCATGGCCGCGTTTCAATACGGCCTGTAGCGCGGAGAAATCGGGATTACCGTCGACACCGAAGGCGACAATCTCTCCATCGATCAGCGCGGGCGGCAGGTCGAGCGCGGCGACACTGCGAACGAGCGACGGGAATTTGTCGCTCCAGTCCAGGCCGTTGCGGGTGAAGATGCGCACCTTGTCCCCCGCGACCGAGATCAGCGCGCGATAACCGTCAAACTTGATCTCATGCAGCCAGTCATTGCCCGTCGGCACGCTGTCGACCAGGGTGGCGAGTTGCGGCGCGACGAAGGGTGGCGGACGCCCGGCCGATGTGCGCGCCTTCCGCCCTATCATTTCGTTATGATCGCGGGCGGCCTGCATCTTCTGCGCGAATTGCTGGCCCTTGGCGCCCGCCAGCGATTGCGCGGCCCCTTTGTCGGCGGCGATCTCCGCCATGGAGCGGCCGGTGAGCACGCTGCTGAGCGCGCGGTCGACCAGTGCGCCGCCCGGATCAGCCTCCTTGTCTTCGACCTTGCGCAGCAGCCAGTTTTCGCGCTTCTCGCCGGGGCGGCCCTTCATCCGGACGAGCAGCCATTCGCCCTTCATCCGCTCGCCATGGAGGATGAAATGGAGATGCCCCTCATCCAGATCCTTCGCGCCCTTGCCCTCGATCGGCTCCCAACTCCCCCGATCCCAGAGCATCACCGTGCCGCCGCCATATTCGCCCTTGGGGATGACCCCCTCGAAATCGCCATAGCTGAGCGGATGATCTTCGGTGCGGACGGCCAGGCGTTTGTCGGCGGGGTCGAGGCTCGGCCCCTTGGTCACGGCCCAGCTCTTGAGCACGCCATCCACCTCCAGCCGGAAATCCCAGTGGAGCCGGGTCGCGGCATGTTTCTGCACGACGAAGCTGTTGCCGCCTTTCGCCGCGACCACACCCCTGGGTTCGCGCGTGCGGGCGAAGTCGCGCTTGGCATTATAGGGGGCGAGCGGGCTTTTCGCGGCCATCACTCCTTCTTCTCCTCCTTGTCGTTCGACATCCAGCGATGCTCGACGAAGCCGAGCAAGGTCAGCATGACGACCGCGACGATCGCCGCGCTGACGACCAGCGGCCATTGGCCGGCGCCGCAGGCGATGCCGATCATGCCGGCCAGCCAGACATGGGCGGCGGTGGTGAGGTTCTTCACCTCCCCCTTGCTGAAGACGATGAGGCCGGCGGCGATGATGCCGGTGAAGGCGGCGGACGCCTCGAACACGCGGAGAGGATCGATATTACCTTCGCTTGCGAACTGCTTGTGAAGAGCAATGGCGCTGATCGTCATGAGCGCGCAGGTGAAACAGAGAATGCCGTGCGTGCGCAGGCCCGCCGGATGACCGCGCAATTCGCGATCGAGACCGAGCAGCAGGCCCAGCACAGCAGCCGCGCCCAGCCGCAGCAGGATCGGGCCGTCAATCACATCGAGCGGGGTCGCCGGGTTCAGTTCCATCGGCTCAGGCGCTTTTCTTACGCGCGGTGGTCGGGCGCTTGGCGGGCGCCTTCTTCCCGGCCGGGGCTGCCTTGGCGGGGGCTGGGCCCTTGCCATCGCCCACCGATTTCTTGAGCGCGGCCATCAGGTCGATGACGTTGCCGCCGCGCGACGGGGTCGGCTCCTCGACATCCTCCAGAACCCGCTTGCCCCTGGCCTTCTTCTTTTTCTCGATCAGCCGATGGAGCGCATCGACATAGCGGTCGTGAAATTCCTCCGGCTTGAAGGGAGCGGTCTTCTTCTCAATGATGGTGGTGGCGAGATCGAGCAGGTCGGCGTCGGCATCCGTGTCGGGCAGGCCGCGAAAATAGGTCTGCGCCCTGGTCACTTCGTCGGCATAGCGCAGCACTTCGAGGACCAGGCCGCGACCGCAGGGCTTCAGCGATACGAGTTGCTCCCGCCCGCGCACCGACAACTGCCCCAGCCCCACCTTCTTCGTCCGGCGCAGGGCGTCGCGCAGGACGGCATAGGCCTCCTCCGCCAGATCGTCGGCCGGGAGGACGAAATAGGGCTTCTCATAATAGAGGACGTCGATCGCGTCCGATTCGACGAACTGGACCAGTTCCAGCGTCTTGCGGCTCTCGATCTTGACCGCCTCTATCTCTTCCTGTTCCAGCAGGACATAATTGCCCTTGGAAACTTCGTAACCCTTCAGGATTTCCTCGGGATCGACGGGGCCGACGCCGGTCACAACCTTCTCATATTTGATCGGCTTGCCGCTGGGTTCGTGGATCTGGCGGAAGGAGACGGCCGCGCCGGAGCGGGTCGCGGGATAGATTTCCACCGGGATCGACACCAGCGCCAGACGGATCTGACCCTGCCAATAAGCGCGCGCAGCCATGGACGAACCTCCAGCCGCACCAGCGCGCTTGCGGGCGGGAAGTTCCCTGCGCGTCAGTTATCGAAACGCTGGACCGGGTAGAAATCCCCGGCCGGCCGGTCGAGCAGCAGATAGGCCAGCATCCGGTCGCCCTTGGCATAGGTCAGCAACGTCGCACCGCGCGCGCCCACGGGAGTCGCACCGACCGCGGTCCAGCCTGACGGCAGACCCTGTTCGACCTGAGCGGCGAAGCCGTCGCGCCCGGTTGCGGGCAGCAGATAGAGCCGGCTTTTCAAAGGCCCCCAGCGGGGTTCGAGCTGATCGCGGGCAGCATTGCCCGCGCGGGTCATATCGGCATTGGCGGCATCGCCCAGCGGATTCTCATCCTTGTAGACGAGCGCCGCCGGAACGGGCGGCGCTGCATCCTTGCCGGGCGGCGTGTCGCACCCTGCCATGGCGATCAACAGCAGAGGCAGGGCATGGCGGATCGGAGCTGCACGAGTCAGGGCTGAGCCGTCCGCGTGACGGAAGCGAGGCGATCCTCGAAGGCGCTGGCGACGGCATCGCCCACGCCCAGTTCGCCCGTCTGGTCATTGACCGGCAGAGCGCCGCGCTCCAGCCTTATACCGGCGGCGGCGCCTTCATCGGCAATGGCGTTCTTGACCGCGATCTGCATCCATTCCTTCCCCACTGCGGCGCCCGCCGCGATAGCGCGGCCACCCGCCCCGCCCAGCGAGCCGACCTTGTCGACCACGGTGAGCGCGGATTTGAGGATAGCGGTCACGGTCTCGCGCTGCTCGGCCACATCGGCGGACCGTGCCGTGGTTGCGGCATAGACCCCGCCGACGAAATAGCCGAGCGCACCGGCATTGGCGCGGCGCTCCTGATTGGTGCCCGGCACGGTTTCGACCTGGTTGAGATAGTCGACCGGATTCTCGGTGGCGTTGTTGCCGACCTGGAGCCGGCCCATCTGTTGCCCCAGTTCGGCTTCGCGGCCCTGGTTCAGCATTTCCTTCGCATAAGCAGCGAAGCTGGAGCCGTCCATCGTCTGCTGATTGAAGGTCAGTTCGCGCATCACGCC
Source organism: Sphingobium sp. WR1 (assembly GCF_059693745.1). Classification (NCBI taxonomy): domain Bacteria; kingdom Pseudomonadati; phylum Pseudomonadota; class Alphaproteobacteria; order Sphingomonadales; family Sphingobiaceae; genus Sphingobium; species Sphingobium sp. WR1. The sequence goes on from NZ_JCATID010000010.1 coordinate 61,041, forward strand.
GGTCGTGTCGCTGTCGATGATGGCGGTGAGGCCGTCGGTCATCTGACGCAGCGTGTCGTCCTTGCCCACCACGGTCAGGCCGCCGATGACATTGTTGGTATCGCGCACCTCGCGCAGGGTCTGGACGCCGGCGTCGAAGATCTGCGCCTTGAGGTCGGGATTGTTGCTGCTGGCGGCGGCGCCCATGATCGCTTCGAAACTGTCGGCGTTCCAGCTCATCGAGTTGCTGGCGCCGGCCTGGCTGGCGACGGTCATCAGCTGGCCGTCCACGGCGGAGGTCAGCACATCGGGCAGCTTGTCGCCGATCGCGTTGAAGCCGGCATCCGCGTAGCTGCCACGCAGCGAGCCGAGCACGTCACCGACCGCGGTCGCCTCCGCATCCTGAAGCTGGCTGCTGCTATAGCCCAATCCGAAGTCGGATTGAGTGGCGTCGTCGACACCGGCCTTCATCCCGGCGATATAGTCGACCTTGGTCTGGGGCGCGGCATGGGTTGCGACCGCCTGTCCGAGTTCGGTGACAGGATCGAAGCCGCCATTGTCGGCGCCGGCGAAGGCGTCGCTCAAGGCGGTGAGGCTCTGGCCGTCGAGCTTGCCGGCCATGTCGGCGAAGAAGGCGCGGCGCTCGTCGCCCGACAGGCCGCCATTGCCGAACCAGTCGCCGTCCATCACCTCATGGGCGACGCGGCCGAGATCGCCCGACTGCTGGAGCCGGTCGACCACCTGGTCCGCCTGATCCGCGGGAAGCGCGGTCAGCGTATCGACGACATCATGCGTTTCGCCATTGGTGACGGTGTTGAACCAGCCCGACGTGTCGAGCTTGTCATGGATGGTGTTGACGGCATCGCCGACTGGATCGGTCATGGCAGGCTTCCCTTGTTGCGCGACTTCGACATGCTTGTGGCGCAAGGCGGGGAAAAAGAGGCTCGCCGTTCCGATTAGGCGGGCTAGTCGATCCGACTAGAAACCGAAGATCGAACGCTTGGCGTCGCGCATGTCCCGCAGATTCGGACATTTTCGGTCCAATGTTGGGAATTTTATTCCACTGACCGCTGCGGGTCGAAGTGGTCGAGACAAGCGCGCGCCTCAGCCGACCCGATCGTTCTGATACCAGCTCAGATAATTTTCCAGCCGCTTGGCCTTGTCCGCATCCCATTGGCCGCGGGCGCGCTTGGGTTCGTCATGGCTGAAGCGGAAACGGAAACGACCATCGGGTTCGACTGTCAGGTCGAAGCCGGTGATCCGGTCACCGGCTTCCTCGCGGCGCTGCCGGTACAGGGCGACCATCGCGTCCTGGCCGGGAATATCGATCGAAAAGGGCAGCTTGACCGGCTGCCCTTCCGTGCCGGGCGTGACGGCGAAGCTGACCGTGCTCAGCGAAAATCCGTCGTCGCCCTCATCAATTTCGGCATCGACGAAAATCTGGTCCCAGCGATTGGCCCCGGCGCATCCGACCACCGTCTTGACCACTTCGACCTGCGCCGCGGTAAAGTCCATGTGCCAATCCCTATTTGTTGATGAAGCTCTGCTGCACCCAGTCGCCGTCATTCACGCGATAATGAGTCACGAAATTGTCGGGCCGGTTCGTCTGGTTGCCGGGATTATATTGCATCTCCACCCGGGCATCAACTCGGTTGCCCGCCTCCCTCAACTCGGCCAGCATATTCTCGAAACGCTTGTAAGGCCCCTGATTGAGGTTCGGCTTATTGTCGCCGATCGGCTTGCCATTGCCGGGAACCACGTTGAGCCGGTTAGTCTGTCCGCCGAAACGATCGGCGAAGATGTGGAAGCCGACATCGGTCGGCCGGCCTTCGCGGCCGATCTGCGCCTGAAGATCATTGTCGTTGCGCCCGGCCGGCTCCAGCTCGATCCGTCCCTGCGCCTCGGCCACCCGCCCCTGGGCATCGGTGCGGTAGGAGAAATTCCCGTAGCTGTAGCTGGTGTTAGGCGCGGCGTCATTTGCCGCGCGGTTGAAATCATCAGCATTATCGAAGCGGCGGACGGGGATGTCGTCCACCACGCCGGCCACATCGTCCGCCTGGCGCGCCACATCGTCGCCATGGCGGGCGGTCTGCTGCGCGACTTCGGTGCCGGCGTCCACCAGCTTTTCGCCACCCCGGATAGCCCCCTTCGCCGCGTCGCCAATGCCCGGAACCCAGCCGATCGCGGCGAGGCCGAGATTACCCCAGGCGCCGTCCTTGCCCTGGACCACATCACCGATCGCGGCGACCGTGTCGCGCGCATCGCCGATCTGACCGACGACCGGAATGAAGCCGCCGATCACCTGACCGGCGGTGGCCGACCAGCTGTCATTGTTGCTGAAATCGCCCTTTACCAGCCCTTCGAAGAAGGAGCCTATGCCCTCTTCCGACGGCTGTGGGACCTGTTCGGCGGCGGGCTGTTCAGCCGGGGCATCGGCCTCGACGGTGATGGGGTCGAGCGTCGTGACCGCCGATGGCGGGGTCAGTTGCGCTTCGATCGCGGCAGTAATGGCCTCCGGGTCGGTCGTGCCCAGCCGCTGCGCGGTGGCGTCCCAGGCTTCCTTATAGCCAAGGCCGGCCGGCTGCGATCCCCAGGTCGCGGCGGCGGGCGCGTCGGGAAAGTCGCCGACCGCAAATTCCTGTCCCTCGATCGTGACGCCAAAGGCGGCATTGTCGTTGGCCGCCTGCATCGCCGCGCTGAACTGGCCCTGTTCGACCGGTGTCATCTGCGCTTCGATCGCGGCGGTCAGCTCGGCCTGGGCCTGCGGATCACCAGCGGTGCGGGCCTGGACATCCGCCGCCAGGGCGGTTGTATCGAGGGTGCCTGCGGTGCGATGTTCGCTCACCATGTCGGTCGCGACGGCGGCCGATGTGGACGTGGTCGAACCGACGCCGGTGGCCGATGCCTGGCCCATGCTGTCTGCAGCTTCCATACCCATGATTACACCCTCGATACCTCTTTGAAGGATAGGAAAGGGGTGGGGCGGCCGGGGAGAAAGGGGGATGGGCCGCCCCCGGCGCCATCAGGCCCGGCCTGAAAGACCACCCTCCAGCGCCGCGTTGGTGAGCGCGTTGACGAAGCCGAACAGCAGGAAGGCCGAGAGCTGCTGGCTGATTTCGCCCAGGCTGGGGGCGTCGCTGCCCGGACCATACATTGCGCCGACCTTCGTCATGTCGAGATCCGCCTGAGTGGCGATGTTGCCGGTCAGTTCCGAAACCCAGCCAGCGCCGTCCGCATTTTCCTCCAGCACGAAGCCGTCGCGGGTCAGCGCATCGAGCGCCTGGCCGTTGTCCGACATCGAAATGGACAGGTCGCCAATCTCATTCTGGCTGATGCCGTCGACGACGATCGCCTGATCGCCCTTGGTGATGGTCAGCTTGCTGGCCAGATATTCATTGGGGTTGGCGGCATATTGCTCGGTGCCGATCGTGATCTTCGTGCCATTTTCCAGTTCGAAGGTCGTCGTGCCCCAGAAGTCGAAGGCGTGCTTGCCGTCGATATCGACATGGGGGTCGCCCCAGATGCGCGTGGTTTCGCCGGTTTCCTCATTGTAGATGCGGATTTCCGAATTGCGCTCGTCCAGTTCGAGCGAATAGCCGTCGCCCAGGTCGATCGTGCCTTCGCTCTCATTCTTGAGCGAGGCGGTCCAGCTCGCGCCCGGGGTCGGCGCGAAGGTCGGCGGGGAGCAGCCATTGCCCGGCAGCATCGTGCCGCCCTGCATGTTGAAGAGCGAGGGCAGCATGGCCGAAGCGAAGGCGCTTGCCATCATCGGCTGGAAATAGCTGGCCATGATGCCGGCCGCGAGTTGCAGGGTCATGGCGCCGCCAAGCTGGCCGGCGCCGATCTGCCCGGCGGAAGCCGCGTTGAAATTATTGACCGCGAAGTTGAGATTGAACGTATTGTTGATCGTCGTCATGTCCATTCCCTTCAGCTTACAGGTCGCGGCGTCAGGCCGGCGATGAGGTAGGACGAGCGGCCTCCAGCGAGGCGCGCGCCTGGTCGAGAGCATCGATGACGCCGCCCAGATCGGCGGCGGTCGAGAGTGGCGAGGCGGCGAGCGCGCCGTCCAGCAGATCGAGCGTGCGGCCGTCGGCATAGGCCGCCATGTCCGCGGCGATGGCACCGGCGAAATCCTCGATCGCGCGGCTGAGCGCCCCCAGATCGGCGGCCGAACTTTCACCGAAGGCGGCGCCGACCTGATCGGCCAGCGCGCGCAGGCCATAAACATCGCCCTGCCCCGGCGCGCTGATCGGGATCAGGCCGAAGCTGCCCGCGACCTGCGCCACGATGTCCGTGCCGAGCGCGCGAAAACCGTCGACCAGGCCCGCGCCGAGCGCGTCGCCGCCGGCGCCGCCAAGGGCGCTGATCGGGCTGGAGCCGCTGATGCTGGGATCGATGGTCATTCTGTCTGTCCGGTTGCTTCTCTGTTGGTCATTGCGGAACGCCGCACTGTCGAGAGGATAAGAGCAGATTGGCGGGGGAAAGGCGCTCCACGATCCGATTAGCCGCCTAGTCGGATCGACTAGCAAGGTAGGGCGAAGCCCCTATTTGCGGCGGAAACCCTGGTCAGTGAGGGCGATGTCCACGGGATCGGCCTGAAAGAGCGAGCGCCCGCCTTCGCGCGCCATGGCGGCATAGCGGTCGAGCGTCGCCTGATCGCCCGCGCGCAGCGCCGCCTCATGCGTGCCGGCGATGATCGCGCCCTGGATCATCAGCATCTCGCCGAACTCCTGCCGCAGCGCGTCGGTCGCGACCTGATCGGCGACCGATGCGAAGGCGGCGGCGGCCTGACGACGGACGCCCGCCGCCTGCGCGCGGCTGATGTCGGGACGATAGTCGTTGGCGACGCCCCATTGGGCGAGCAGGTAGAAGGCAAGGCCGTCGATCGCATCATTGGCGCGGTAGCCAAGGCGCGGGGCGACGCGCTCATACTGGCGGACGGCTTCGCCCGAGAGGACGAGCCGGCGCATCTCGGCGGCCTGGGCGGCCCCTTCCTTCGCAGCGCCTTCCGCCATGATGCCGGCGAGGCGCTCACGCACCTCCGGGTCGGGGCGGTAGGACGCGGATTGGGGCACATTGGCGGACGCGGCATCGGGCGGGACGGCCAGACCGCGCGGCAGGACAGAGGGATCGAGCGCCAGCGCGGGCGATGCGAGCGCGACGGCGGCGACCAGCAGGAATGCACGGCGCATCAGGCGCGGGCGCGCAGGCTGACCGTCTGCCCATCATGGCGCAGGTCGATACGCACGGCTTCGAATGCCTGCCCATGGTCGGCCGCCTGCGCCGTCTCGATCGCGAGGGCGGCGCCATTGTCGAGGCCGAACCAGCTTTCCTCCGCCAGTGCGGGACCACCCTCCCCCCACAGAATCGTCTGTGTGCCGCTATCCAGATGCTCGATCGCGACCCGGCCATTGTCGGCGTCGAGATGGAGGCGATAGCCTGGCCCCGCATCAATCGCGGCGCGCGGCGTCAGGGTGAGGGCCGGGGCGGTTTCCGGATCGGCCAATGTGCCGCCCTGCGCGTCATAATGGCGGGCGAGCCGGGGAAAGCCGAGCGTGCCGGTCGAGAGGCTGTCGCCGAAGGAGCCGAATATGCCCGGCCCCATCGCGATGCTGCTGGTCGTGGCGCTGCGGTTCGCGCTGCTGCGCGGCGGCAGATACCAGGGCAATGTGTTGAGCGGCCCGCCCAGCAGGGGCACCAGGTCCGCGACGGGATTGGTCAGCACGCCGATACCCATGGGCCGTCTCCTTTGGCGAAGTCATCGTCCCGCAGGATGGAGCGGTCAGCCCCGCAGCGCACTCGCCGATCCGACTAGCGGCCTAGTCGATGCGATTAGCGGCCGGGCGTCAGTAGCCGGCTTGGGCGCAGAGCGATTCGAGCTTCTGCACCTGAGGATGATCGGCGCCATATTGCTTGCGATAGAGGGGTCGATTGGCGCAGGCCTGCTGCTGGAAGGCGGTGCTGCCCGATTGCGGCGTTGCGGCGTTGCGGGTGACCTGCCGGTCGCGCATCGCCTTCGCCTGCGCGCCCATGCGCGATCGGTGGAAGGCGCCTTCGGCCGCCTGCGAGGGGCTGATCACGGGGGCGATGTCCTGCGCGGCGACCGAAGCGGCGGGCAGCAGGAAAACAAGGGCGATGATGGCAGTACGGAGCATGGCATCCTCCTGTCTGTTCAGGCGCTTGATATAGTTGATATAAAAGAAGGAGGCCCGTTCCAAGGGAAAGGGCCTCCAACCGTTCGCTTTGCGGGGTAAGCGGTTATTGCTTGCGGGCGGTGTTCGCCATCGCTTCGCCGACCGACTTGATCGCGTTGTTGGTGGCGTTCATCAACATGCTGAACTGCTGCGAGACGACACCGAATTCGGCCGAGGCGCTCGGATCGTCGCCGCTCAGCGATTCCGCGCGCGAAGCCATGTCGTCGCCCAGACGATCCAGTTCCTTGCCCAGGGCCTGCGCCATCGCCATCAACCAGCCCGGCGCGCCGGTGCTGCCAGCGCTGCTGCCGCCCTTGCCGCCCGAAGCCTTGGCATTCTTGAACTCTTCGCTCTGGCTGAGGTCGTCGATGAAGTTGCGGAGCAGATCCTCCATGCCGCTCTGGGCGTTGCCGACCTGGGTCGGGCTGGCGCCGGTGCCGGCACCGAAGGCCGCGACCGCTTCATCAAGGTTCAGCGCAGCGCCCTGGAAATCGCCGATCGAACCGGCGAAGGACGATTGCGCCATGTCGATGGTCGACTGGGGCAGGCCCAGATTCTGGCCCAGTTGCTGGATCAGATTCTGGCCGAAGGAGGAAAAGACCTGCTGCGCCAGCTGGGCGACGACGCCGCCGATCGGGCCGAACATCGACGTGGCGAGAAGAGAAACCGGATTGAAGGAATCAAGGCCGAACATCGCATATCTCCTGATGCTGAAACTATGCCCCTTGCGGGCGGCGACCATCGGCGAGGCGCCGTGTCGCCATCCTGTATGAACCGCCCTCTCGCCGTCCGCCCTCACCGATCCGACTAAGCAGCTAAGCGATCCGATTAGATCGGCCGATCTTTGGATCGACCGATCCGACTTTTGTGCCGCGATTTCCGAGCCGCCGGGCTGAAGCCCGGCTGAAATCGCTCATGTAAGCGGATGAAACAGCAGACCCGCCAGGGCGTTCAGTTCACGCACGCCATCCAGTTCGAGCTTGCGGCACATATTGTTGAGGTGGACGCGCACCGTATTCTCGCTGATGACGAGCAGGGTCGCGATGTCGGCATTGGCGCGTCCCCAGCCCAGGAAGCGCAGCACCGCCACCTCGGTCTTGGTGAGCGTGCCGATGGTCTGGCTATGTCGTTCGGGCACGCGGGAGCGGGGAATGCGATATTCGCCGACGGGCACCTCCTCCTCAGCCGCGCGCGCGTCGGCCTGGCGCAGCAGGCGCATCAGTTCACGCAGACGCGCTTCCTCGTCCTGCGCATCCGTCATCGCGCGAGCGTCCTTGCCACGGCGCGCACCACGTCGCTGCGGGTGGAAAGGTCCGTCAGCACCGCCTGCGCCAGCAGGGGCACAAGAATCAGCAGCAGCGCCGTCGCCGCCCAGCTCTTGATCGAGAGCGAAAGCGAAAAGACGTTCAATTGCTGCGCGAAGCGATTGAGCAGGCCGAGCGACGCATCGACCACATAGAGCATGACCAGGATGGGCGCGGCGAAGACCAGTGCCAGCGTCATGAGGCGGCCGAACTCCCCTTCGAACAGGAGCAGCGAGCGGGGATCGAGCTTCGGCCAGCTTTGCGCGATCGGCCAGATGGCGAAGCTTTCCATGATCGTGCCGACCAACAGCAGCAAGCCGCCCCAGGCCGCGAACAGGACATGGGCCAATCGTTGCAGCAGCGACCCGGTGAGCGAGGTCATGGTGCCGCCATTGGGTTCCAATATCTGGCCGATGGTCGCGCCGACCTTGGCATCGACGATTTCGCCCGCGGCCTCCATCGCCCAGAGGATGGTCGCGAAGAAAAAGCCGATGGCGATGCCGATCGCGGCTTCGCGGATCAGCATCATCGCCCAGCCGAAGGTGCCGATATCCTTCATCATGAAATTGGGCTGGAGCGCGAAGGCGATGCCGCCGAAGGTCAGGATGATGCCGTTGCGCACCGTCGCGGGAATGGTGTTCTGGGCGAACAGGGGAATGATCGCGAAGGCGAAGCCGAAGCGCGCCGACGCAATGCCGACCAGCAGCAGCTCCATCGTCCATCCGGGCACACCCTGCATCATTCGCGCACCATCGCCGGAAATTCGGTGAAGATGGTGTCGCCATAGCGATAAAGGCTGCCCGCCAGCAGGGAGGCCGTCAGGAAGATGGTTGCGACGATGGCGAAGAATTTCAGCGTATATTGCAGCGTCTGTTCCTGAAGCTGGGTCGCCGCCTGCACCAGCGCCACCAGCAGCCCGACCGCAGACGCCGCGACGATCGGCGGCGCGGACAGCAGCAGGACGAGCCAGAGCGCGTCGATGGTCATGCGCACGATGCTGTCAGACATAGCTGAGCACCAGTCCGTGCGAGAGCTTCACCCAGCCGTCGACCAGCACGAACAGCAATATCTTGAACGGCAGGGAGATAGTGACGGGCGACAGCATCATCATGCCCATCGCCAGCAGGATGTTGGAAATGACGAGGTCGATGACGAGAAACGGCAGGAAAATCAAAAAGCCGATTTGGAAGGCGACGGTGAGTTCGCGCACGACGAAGGCCGGCACCACGACGATGAAGTCGGTGGCGCTGGCCGCCTGTGTGCCGCTCTGTTTCGCGACGCGCTGCTGCGTGCGCAGGAAAAAAGCGCGCTCGTCAGCGGCGCTATGCCTGATGAGGAAGGCGCGCAGCGGTTCCTTGGCGCGATCGGCGGCGGAGAATATCTCGCTGGTCTGGGACGGGATCGCCTGTTCGCCCGAAGCGGTCGCCATCTGCTGCATGGTCGGATACATGACATAGACCGACAGGACCAGCGCCATGCCGTTCAGCACGACATTGGGCGGCACCTGCTGAAGACCGAGCGCATTGCGCAGCAGCGAAAGCACCACGACGATCTTGGTGAAGCTCGTCACCATCACCGCGAAAAAGGGCGCGAGCGCGATGAGGACAACGACGACAAGCGCGCTGCCGGGCGTGAAGGCGGACACGTCCATGGGCGATCAGCCTTCCTTGAGGATCGTCTCTACGAGCACGCCATAGCTGTCGCCGATCGACACGATCTGGCCGGTGGCGATGGCGCGGCTGCCGGCGAGGATGCGGACGGGCAGTGCGCCGTCGCGATCCTGAAGCGGTAGCACGCCGCCCTCCTGCACCGCCTGAAGCCGGGAAAGCGGCACATTGGCCTGATCCAGTTCGAAGTGGAGCTGGACCGAGAAATCGTCGGCCGGGAAGACGGGGCCGGCGGGCGTCGGCGAAGGGATCGGTGCATCAGTGTCATCCATGGCGTCCTCCTCTTGTTTTGATGTCCTGGTTCAACGCGGCTGGAAAAGCCGCTCGGCGGGACCGAGCCGGCCGTCGATCCGGCTTCCGGCCGGAAGGTGCAGGGTCGCGGCGAGCGGCGCCGGCCCCAGCAGCAGCATGTCGCCGCGCGCCAGGGCGGCGGCATCGGCCGGGGGCAGGCGCGGACCGTTTATGGTCAGACGGGTCCCTACCGGAATGTGGCCGAGCATGGCGGGCGCGAAGGGCGCCGGCGTGGGCAGCAGGGCCGCGTCCCGCGGCAAGGCGAGGTCGATCAGCGCCTCCCCGCCCTCGCCTTCGATCCGGGCGATGAGCAGGGCGCGACCGGGGCGCGGGCCGATGTCGCCGGGTTCGAGCGTCAGGCCGAGCACGCCTTCGAGCGCGGCGAGCAGGGAATCGGCGGCGTCGAGCAATAGCGCCATGGCCGGTCCATCCGCCGGGTCGAGCCGGACTAGCCGGTCGGCGAGGCGGACAATGCGGAAGGCGATGTCGTCAGCGCACAGGAACCAGGGTGATAGCTGATCGACAGGTTCAGCCCGAACGGGGTCTATGGCTAAAGGGAAGTGCGCGCGCAACGGATGCGCACCGACACGCACGCCGCATAGCGCGCCCAGCAGGCTCTGGCGCAGATGCGCTTCCTCCGCGTCCATCGCGCGAAAGCGGGGCTTGCCGGGCATCATGACTGGCCTAGCTCCCGTATCGCGGGCGCGGAACGGCCTTCGGGCCAGCGGGCGAGCAGGCTGATGCCGCCGCCGGTGACGCCGATCAGCATCACCTCGCCGCGCACTTCGACCAGGGCGATGCGCTCGCGCTGGCCGACGGCCATGGCGCGCAGGAAACGGATCGGTTGCTCGTTCGCCTCACCGCCGCCCTGGAAATGATCGTTCCAGCGGCGCAGCAGACGCAGCGCGACCCAGGCGAGGCCCAGCACCACCGCGAGCGCCAGGACCACCGCCAGCAGGCTGAGGAAGAAGGTGCCGGCGTTCATGCCGCATCCTCCCGAACCGGCGATTCAAGCCCGTCGCGGGCGCGACGCGCCCAGAGGATGATTTCGGCGATAGCATCGAAACTGTCGCGCGGGATCGGGCCGCCGACCTCGCCCTCTGCCCAGATAGCGCGGGCAAGGCCGATATTGCGGACGATGGGCACGCTCTCCCGCTCCGCTTCGGCACGCATGGCTGCGGCGAGCGGCCCTTCCCCCTTCGCCGCGATCAACGGCACCGGGCAATCGTCCGGGTCATAGTCAAGCGCGATGGCGAGATGGGTGGGGTTGGTGAGCAGCACATTGGCCCGACCCGCCGCGCCGATGGCGTTCTGGTTCGCCCATTCCTCATGCAACTGGCGCCGCTGGGCGCGCAGCATCGGGTCGCCCTCATTATCCTTATGCTCCTGGCGGATGTCGCGGCGGCTCATCCGCAATTTCTTGATGAAGCGGTGATGCGCCCAGGCGCGATCGGCGCCGGCAACAAACAGGAAGATGGCGCAGGTCCAGGCGAGCAGCTGGATCGAGAGCGAGCGAATCAGCGCCAGTATCGCCTGCGCCACCTTGTCGCCATGGTGCGCGACGGGGGACCAGCCGGCGGTCTGGATCAGGCTGACGAAGGCGTCGGCCGAGCGCCACAGGATGATGATCGCGATCAGCAGGATCAGCGCGGCCTTGGCCAGCGTCTTCACCAGTTCGATCAGATTGTCCATGCTGAACATGCGCTTGAACCCTTCGAACGGGTTCAGCTTGTCGAGCGAGGGCTTCAGCTTTTCGGTGGTGACGAGCGCGCCGACCTGAAGAAATTCGGCGATCAGGCCGACGATCGCGGCCGGGCCGAGGATCAGGAGACTGGCCGAAAGCAGCACCAGCAACGCCGCCCAGCCGAGCACGGGCGCGGCGGATTCGAAGGGCATGGCCGTCGCGGCGCCGAGCGTGTCGGCCATCAGGCCGGTAATCTGCGCGCCGGCATGGCCAGCGGCGAAGAGCAGCAGTAGGAACCACAATATCATGCCGATGGCCGGCGCCATATCCTTCGACTTGGCGACATCACCCTTGCGCCGCGCGTCGCGCAGCCGTTTGGGAGTCGGCTTTTCTGTCTTGTCGCCGCCGTCATTCTTGTCGGCCATGGTCGCTCCACACGTCGGAATAGTCGGGAAATATAGGACCGAGAGGGGAAGTGGCTTTGGGAGAGGCCGTGAACGGCGACCCAAGCACATCCCATGATGTGCGTGTGTGGACGCAAGTAAAAGTTTAGAGAAAACAGCATCCCGTCAACCCCATACTTCAGAATCGGGATGAAGCGTTTTGATTGATCGATGTTACGATCGCGACATAGACTTTCATCTAATCGAAAAGATTATATGACAGTTTTGTAACAGTTTCATACTAGTTAACTATTTTTTGTCATCTCATCGTCGTTCGAGCACCCTTTGTCTCGTTACAGTGGTTTAGTTGAAATTCCGGAGCAACAAGGCGCTGCCCTCTGGGTGGCTCGCCGGATTGGCGACGCCAAGTAAAAGCCAAGAAAATCCTGAATTTATACTGTTTTAGACGAATCGATGATTTGGTGTGTGGACGTCACCAGATAGGAGATCGTCAGGATGGGGATATTCGACACGCGCATTTTGCGCGCAGCAACAATAATAGCGATCACCTTTATTGGTGGAACTGCGTCTGCGGAAGATGGCGTCAGCTGGCGGGACATTGATTTCGGGTCCTGCCCGTTGCATTCCAACTTGCGCGTCGCAGGCCAGGACAGCGTCAACAGCTACATGGCCTTGCAGGGCTGCGCCGCGCGCATCGTCGCGGCGCCCAGAACGCCGGTCCGCTCCACGCCCGACGTGGCGCGGATCATCGGAGTCAGCGAGGACAAGAAGCCGCGCAAGCGCGGCAAGACCGTATTGGCGGAGCCGCCGGCCGGCACGCGGCGTGTCAGCGCGATGCTCGAACAACCGATCCGCATCGGCCGTCTCCGGGGCTTCATCAACCGCGATTTCGATCCGCATATCCAGGCGAGCGCACAGGCCTATCGCATCGACCCGCTGTTCCTGCACGCGATCATCGGCACCGAATCCACCTATGCCCCCGGCGCGATTTCCCATGCCGGGGCGCGCGGGCTGATGCAGATCATGCCCGGCACCGGCGCACGCTTCGGCGTTGCGAGCGAGGCGCTCTACGATCCGGCGACCAATATCGATACCGGCGCACGGCTGCTCAAGTCGCTGCAAAAGCGCTACGGGAAGGATTTCGACCTGATCCTGGCGGCCTATAATGCCGGTGAGGGCGCGGTGGAACGCTATGGCAACCGCATCCCGCCCTATCGCGAGACGCAGGACTATGTCGTCAAGGTGATGAGTCGCTATGCGGCGCTGCGCAGCGGATCGGGGCAATAGTCCATGGCCGCGTCCCTGCTGTCCCGCCTGAATCCCTCCAATCTGCCGCGCGGCGCGGTGCGCCCGGCCGACCTGATGCTGATCGTGGGCGTCGTCGCTATCGTCGCGTTGTTGATCCTGCCGCTGCCGACCCTGGTCATCGACATGCTGGTCGCGACCAATATCGCGATCGGCCTGCTGCTGCTGCTGTCGACGCTGCACATTTCCAAGCCGCTGGATTTTTCGACCTTTCCCACGGTGCTGCTGCTGACCACCCTGTTCCGCCTGTCGCTGTCGATCGCGACGACGCGGATGATCCTGACCACGGCGGAGGGCGGGCACATCATCCAGCAGTTCGGCGAGATGGTGGCTGGCGGCAATCTGATCGTGGGCCTGGTCGTCTTCCTGATCATCACCGTCGTGCAGTTCATCGTCATTTCCAAGGGCGCCGAGCGTGTCGCGGAAGTGGCGGCGCGCTTCAGCCTGGACGCCATGCCGGGCAAGCAATTGTCGATCGACAGCGATCTTCGTTCAGGTCTGATCGGCAAGGATGAAGCGCGGGAACGGCGGCGCACGCTGGAGATGGAAAGCAAGCTGCACGGCAGCCTGGATGGCGCGATGAAGTTCGTGAAGGGCGATGCCATCGCGTCCATCGTCATCGTCCTCATCAACCTGATCGGCGGCCTGGCCGTCGGCGTCTTCTCCCACGGGATGGAGGCAGGACAGGCGATGCACGTCTTTTCCATCCTGACCATCGGCGATGGGCTGGTCGCGCAGATCCCCGCCTTGTTCAGCGCGATGGCGGCGGGCCTGCTGGTGACGCGGACCACGGACGAAAGCCGCGACGGCAGCCTTGGCCCCGCCATCGCGCATCAGATCGGCAGCAAGCCCAAGGTGCTGATCCCGGCCGCGATCCTGTGCCTGCTAATGGCGCTGATCCCCGGTTTCCCGGCCGCCGTCTTCATCGGCATCGCCTTTGCGCTGGGTGGCGCGGCCGCCTGGCAGCATCCGGTGTCGCGCGCCTGGATCATAGGCAAGACCGCCCGGTTCGACACGCGCGAGAAGACGCTGCCCGAAACGCTGGAGGCGCAGCCCGCCGCGCCGCGCCCGGTGCGCCCGCTGGTGCTGGAGATCGCCGCGCCGGGGCTGGACGCAGAGCGTGCGGAAGCGCTGCGCGCGCGCTTTGTCGCGGTGATCGAGGCGGTGCAGGCACGGCTGGGCCTGCCGATGCCGACGGGCGAGATGGTGAGCCGACTGCTGCCCGATGGCGAGGCGCCGCGCTGGGCGCTCCATGCCTATGAGGCGCCGGTCGGGTCGGGCATCGCCGACGGGCCGCTGGAGGAGGCGATGGCCGTCGCGGTCGAGGCGCTGCTGCGCCGCCATGCCGCCCGCTTCCTGGGGCTTCAGGAAACCACCGCGATGCTCAACCGGATCGGCGCCGACTATCCCGATCTGGTCAAGGAAGTCGTCCGCGCCGTGTCCTCGCCCCGCATTGCCGAAGTGTTGAGATTGCTTGCCGAAGAGGAGGTCTGTTTGCGGAATATGCGCGACGTGCTGGAAGCCATTGCCGAGATCGGTCAGTCGGAACGCAATGCGGTGCCGCTGGCCGATCGCGCCCGCGTGGCGCTGCGCCGCTATATCGCCGCGCCCTATATGGCCGACGGGCGCTTCCCTGTGCTGGTCGTGGGCGGCCGGCTGGAACGGTTCTTCCGCGACAACCTTCAGAATGTGGAGGGCGTCGCCCATCTGGCGATGCCGCCGGATCAGGCGCGCACGCTGATTTCCATGATCCGCACCGAAGCGGGCAAGTGCGGGGCGCGCGCGATCGTCACCGCCTATGACCTGCGCCGGCCGCTGCGTCAGTTGACGGCGGGCGACCTCTTCGGCCTGCCGATCCTCTGCTATAACGAACTGACCCCGGCGCTGCCGCTGGACGTGGTCGGCACGCTCGACCGGACGCCTGACGCGATTGAGGAACAGCCGATGGAGGCCGCGGCATGAGGCCGATGCTGCGCCTTGGCTGCACATTGGCGATCGCCTGCGCCGCCCCTGCCCTCCACGCCGCCGAACCGCCCTTCGGCGACAAGAAGATCCATATCAGCGCGCGCGACCAGCCCGCGACCGATTTCCTCAACCAGTTCTTCGCCGCATCGGGGCTGCGCGTCGCGGTTGCCGGAACGGTGACGGGCAAGATCAACGGCCGCTTTTCGGGCCTTCCCGCCGATATCTGGCGACAGGTGTCGAGCGCGTTCAACCTGATCGCCTATTATGACGGGGCGGTCGTGACGGTCTACAACGCCAATGACGTGCAGAGCCGGACCATGGCGGTGGCGCCGGGCCGGGCCGCCGACCTGTCCGGCGCGGTGGCGCGCGGACAGCTGAGCGACGCCAACAACCGCGTACGCATCACGTCGGCAGAAGCGGTGCTGGCGACCGGCGTGCCCCGCTTTCTGGACCAGGTGCAGCAGATCGCGTCCGCCCTGCCCCGCACGGCCCGGCGTGAACAGCCCCCGGTCGCCGCGATCGCGCCGGGACAGGCGCAGCCGCTGACGCCGGGCGGAATCGAACCCTATGAGCTGCGCGTCTTCTACCTGCGCTATGCCCGCGCCGACGACACGACGTTGAGCACCGGCGATCGGGAGGTCCGGGTGCCCGGCGTCGCCACCACCGTGTCGCGCATCATGGGCGACGGCCTGCCGATCGGCGCCACGGGCCAAACCTATGGCGAGCAAAGGGTCCGCCAGTCGGTGCCGCGCCTGATGGGCAAGGGACTGGACAGCGTGGCGCCCGACGCATCGCGCTCCACCCCCTATGACAATGACGAGGAGGATTATCTGGGCCTGCCGGGCGGCAACCAGCCCGGAACGCAGCCCCAGCCCTTGCCGCAGGCCGGGCCGCGCATCACCGTCGATCCCTCGCTCAACGCCGTGATCGTGCGCGACCGGCCGGAAAATATGCCGGCCTATGAAGGGCTGGTGCGGTCGCTGGACGTGGCGCCGCAGATCGTGGAGCTGGAAGCGACGATCATCGACATCAATGTCGACAAGCTGCGCGAGCTGGGGATCAACTGGCGATTCCAGAGCGGCGACTGGGGCGCGCTGTTCGGCGGCGACATCGTGCGGCGGACGGGCAATCCGTTGACCGACACGCTGAATACAGGCGCGGTCAATCGCGGCCTGTCCCTGTCGGGCATCATCGGCGCGAACAACGAGTTCATCGCCCGCATCAACGCGCTGGAGGAAAAGGGCGCGGCCAAGGTCGTGTCGCGGCCGCAGCTGGTGACGCTGTCCAATGTCGAGGCGGTGTTCGACCGCACCCGCACCTTCTATGTCCGGGTGGCTGGCGACCGGCAGGTCGACCTGTTCAACGTGACGGCGGGCACGGTGCTGCGGGTCAATCCGCATGTCCTGATCGACAATGGCCAGCCGCGCATCCGCATGGTGGTGAATGTCGAGGACGGCGCGCTGCTCGACGGCACGGTCGACCGTATTCCGGTGGTCGAACGGGCCAGCGTCAATACGCAAGCGCTGATCACCGAGGGCGAAAGCCTGTTGCTGGGCGGGCTGACCGTCAATTCGGACATGGATGCGGAAAGCAGCATCCCGCTGCTGGGCCAGATTCCGGTCGTGGGCGAATTGTTCAAGACCCGGTCCAAGCGGCGCCAGCATACCGAGCGGCTGTTCCTGATTTCGCCGCGCATCACCCGGCTGGACACGCCGGCAGCAACGATGGCGCCCGCGCCGACCCGGCTGGGCGTAGCGCCGGCGGAGCCGCGCCTGAAGATGGAGAGCCTGCAATGACCACCGCCACCGTCGGCAAGATCGAAATCGCGCGCGGCACCGCGGTCGCCCGTCGCGTGCTCAAGCTGCTGTCGGGGCGGCTGGCGGGCAAGGCCTATCCGCTCGACGGGCGCGACCGGGTGAGCATTGGCCATGCCCTCGCCAATGACGTGGTGCTGCGCGGTGCGGGCACACGCGACTGCTCGATCGAGTTGCAGCTCAATCCCGACACGGCGCAATTGCGCGTGCTGCAGGGGCAGGTCGAACTGCTGGGCCGCACGCTGGAGGCGGGCGAGCAGGCGGTGCTGCCGGCCTATCTGCCTTTCCGCCTGGGCGAATATCTCGTCGCGCATGGCGCCCCGGTGTCGCCGCGGTGGGAGGATGCGGGCAAAATCGCCGATACGCCCTGCGGCGTGGCGGTAGGACCGTTGCAGGCGCCGCGCCTGTTCGACCGATTGTTCGACATGGGCCGCGCGCGGCTGGGCCGGATCGACCGGAAGACGGCGCGGCTGGCGACGGGCGCGGCATGTATCATATTGTTGGGCATCGCGGTGGCGCAGCCGCTCGGCACGCTGGTCGCGGGACATGCCGACACGGCGGCCTTGCAGCGCCAGGTGCGGCAAGCCGGTTTCACGGGGGTCAATGTCGCCGAAGCGTCAGACGGCAGCCTGACGGTGGGCGGCGTGGTGCGTGACGAACCGGAACTGGCCCGGCTGCGCGCGCTGGCGCAGCAACAGGGCGAAGGCGTGATCGTCGACGCCCAGACCGGACCGCAACTGGCCGCCGCCGCCACGGACATCCTCCAGAGCAAGGGCGTCACGGCGCGGGTCAGCCCCGCCCAGCCGGGCGCGCTGGTGGTGCGGGCAGGCTATATGCCGGCCGATCGGCAGGCCGTGGTGAAGGCGGACCTGCAAAAGGATCTGCCCGCCGTGAAGCAGGTCGGCTTCAAGGTCGACGACAGCCTGGACTCCAGCCCGTTGCAGGCCTTCTTCACCCAGAGCGGCGCGGGGCTGGCGACGATCATCGCCGATCCCGCCCATATCGTCACCGCCGACGGATCGCACTGGTTCCCCGGATCGACCCTGCCGACCGGGCATCATCTGGTGTCCGTCAGCCCCAGCGCCGTCACTTTCGAGAAGGATGGGCGGCTGGAACAGATCACACCCTGAACTGCCACGAAGGAGAGTATGAGATGACCGACAGCATTTCCCGCGCCGACATGGCCACGCTGGCCAGCACGCCGCTCACCGGATCGCGGATGCGCCAGGACGACGCATCGGGCAACTGGTTCGAGGCCTTCGCCTCCGCCTGGGGCAAGGCGCTGGACCAGCAGGCTTCGCGCATCGAGGAGAAATCCGACATGATCGCCAATCAGGGCGGCGACAATCCCTCGCAGATCACCATGCTGACCGCGGAAGCAATGAAGATGAGCTTCCTGGCCAATAGCTCGCACAGCTCGATCGACAGCGTGTCCAAGGCGCTGGAAACCATGGCGCGCAAGCAATGACCATGGTCGATCCGGTCACGGCGCAGGCGGCGATGCCCGCCCGTCAGGTGGAACTGCCCCCCGCCATGCCGCAGCAGACGGGGCAGGACGTGGCCGCCGATTTCCAGGCGTCGCTGAAGGTCGCGGCGGCCGAGCATATGAACGGGGCCGACATGTCGCCCGCCATGCGCGACATGCTGGGAACACTGGACAAGGTGAATGGCGAGGCAAAGTCGGTCGCCGACTATGCGCGCGCGGTCGAAGGCACGGGCGGTGAATTGACCCCCGGCGAGATCGTGCAGCTCACCATGCGCTGTCAGGAATTCATGTTCCACTGCCAGCTGACCTCCAACATCGCCAACCGCAGTTCGGATGGCGTGCAGCAGCTGTTCCGGCAGCAAGGCTGACGGGAAAGCGGAAGGAAGGATGATATGTTAGCGGCCTTGTTTCACCCCTCCCCTTCAGGGGAGGGGCCGGGGGTGGGGAATCACTCCACGCGCAGCGGCAGGCGGACAGCCCCCACCCCAACCCCTCCCCTGAAGGGGAGGGGCTTGATTGCCCTCCTCGCCGCGCTTGCGCTGGCGGGGTGCGGGAGCCAGGAGATTTACGGCCATCTGAAGGAGGATCAGGCCAACGACATCATCGCGGCGCTGCGCGACGCGCATGTCGATGCGGCCAAATCGTCGGACAAGGACGGACAGTGGAGCGTCGCGGTCAGCCCCGACGATTTTTCCAAGGCGATCCAGCTGCTGCGGGCCAAGGGCCTGCCGCGCGAGGATTTCGCCAATCTGGGGTCATTGTTCGAGAAGAAGGGGCTTGTGTCCTCTCCCACCGAGGAGCGGGCGCGGCTGATCTATGGCCTGTCCCAGGAATTGAGCCACACGGTGAGCGAGATTGACGGCGTTGTGCAGGCGCGCGTGCATCTGGCGATGCCGGAAGCCGATCCGCTGTCCGACACGGTGAAGCCGGCGTCGGCCGCGATCTTCGTCAAATATCAGCCGGGCTATGACCTGCGCGGCCAGACCGGAGCGATCAAGTCGCTCGTCACCAACAGCATCGAAGGGCTGACCTATGACAAGGTGTCGGTGGTGATGGTGCCGAGCCAGGCCGCGCCGCCGGCCGAGCAATCCATGTTGGTGGCCAGCTTCGACAGTTGGGCGACCCGCATTCTGCTGGCGCTGGTCGGCGCGGGCGGGCTGGTCGCCTTGTTCTGGCGGCGGCGCAGGCCCGCCGCCGTCCCGGCTAGAATGGAGGGCGAGGAGGCGTGACGAGCAGTTCAGCGGCACGGCGCGAACTGGCGCGGATGGCGGTGCGAGGCGGCTGGCCACTGTCGCGCGGCGCGCGCTTTCGCGGGACGGGGCGACCCGGCTTTGCCGCGCTCCGCGCCATGCCGCGCTGGTCGGTGCTGGACGCCCAGGCGCAGGAGCAGGTCGCCATGGTCGCGCTGCTGATCGGCGCGCAATCGGCCCTGTCGCGCCTGATCGATGGCGCGATGCTGCGCGGCTATGCGTTGCTGGTCGGGCCGGCGGTGCTGGAGCGCATCTGGATGCTGGAGGCGGGCGGCCGCGATCCGCTGCCGGCGGTCGAGGCTCTGCCGCGCGCAGCGAACCGGCTGCTGGTGGCCGCGGCGCAGGAGGATGAAGCGCGCGGACGCATGGCGCAGGCCGAGACGATGTTACGGGAGATGGATGCATGGCCTTCCACCTGATCCATGCCGACGGGCGCAGCCTGCTGGCGAGCGACCGGCCGCTGCTGCGCGCGGCGGAACGGCAGCCGGTCGAAGAGGCCGCGACGCTGCTGGACGAGGTGCGCGACTGGCACGACCGACAGGGCGATGCGCTGGCGGCAGCCCGCGCTGTGGCGGCGGCGGAAGGGCGGCAGGCGGGCGAGGCGGACGGACGCGCCGCCTTTGCGACGGCGATCGCCACGCTGACCGACCAGGCGCAGGCCGATGCGTTGCGCCGCGACGAGGATATCGCCGCGCTGGCGTTGGCGGCGTTACGGCAGATGATCGGTGCCCTGCCCGACGAGACGGTGATGAGCGGCGTCGCACGGCGGGCGGTGGAAACGCTGGGATCGCGTGGACCCGTGCTGGTGGAGGTGTCGGAGGCGATGCTGCCCCATGTCGAGCGAGCCTTTGCCGACCGGCCGTCCCCGGTCGAGGTGGCGGTGCGAGCGCAGGAGGGGCTGACCGACGACCAGTGCCGGCTGACGGCCCCGGACGGACGGATCGTTGCGGATCTCGACGTTCAGATCCAGTCCTTCGCCACGCGCTGGGAGGTGGCCGATGCGCTCTGACACACGCCTCACCGCCCTGTTCGACACGCTGGAGGCCGGTCCCGCCTTCGAGCAGCGGGGCAAGGTGCGCGGCGCGATCGGCACCGCCATCCGGGTGAGCGGCGTCACCGTGCGGATCGGTGACATTTGCGAACTGGCAAGCCCCGCCGGGCGTCACAGCCTGCTGGCCGAAGTGGTCGGCCTGTCCGAACATGAGGCCATCCTGTCACCGATGGGCGATTTGCGCGGCCTGTCGGGCGAAACCGAGGTGATGGTGCGTGTCGGCGAGGATCGGGTGCCCGTGTCGGCCGCGCTGCTCGGCCGGGTGCTCGACGCGCGGTTGCAACCGCTCGACGGCCTGCCGCCGGTGGATTCACCGGCAAGCCAGCCGCTCTACGCCGCCGCGCCCAATCCGATGGAGCGGCGGCGCATCGATGCGCAGGTCGATACCGGCGTGCGCGCGATCGACGGGCTGCTGCCGCTGGGTCGTGGGCAGCGAATCGGCGTGTTCGCCGCGGCGGGCGGCGGCAAGAGCACCTTGCTCGGCACGCTGGCGCGACAGGCGCAGGCGGACGTCATCGTCATCGCGCTGATCGGCGAGCGCGGGCGCGAGGTGCGCGAGTTCATCGAGGATAATTTGGGCGCGGAGGGGCTGGCGCGGTCGGTGGTGATCGCCTCCACATCCGACCGGCCCGCACTGGAGCGGGCGCGCGCCGCCCATGCCGCGACCGCCATTGCAGAAGGGTTTCGGGCCGAAGGCAGGCATGTCCTGCTGCTGATGGACTCCGTGACCCGCTTTGCCCGTGCGCTGCGCGAGATCGGCCTTGCGTCCGGCGAGCCGCCGGTGCGGCGCGGTTTTCCGCCGTCGGTCTTCGCCGAACTGCCGCGCCTGTTCGAGCGGGCGGGCTGCGATGCGCGGGGCGCGATCACCGGCATCTACACCGTGCTGCTGGAGGATGAGGAAGACGACCCGGTGGGCGAGGAGGTGCGGTCGCTGCTCGACGGCCATGTCATCCTGTCGCGCAAGCTGGCAGCGCGCGGCCATTATCCCGCTATCGACATCCTCGTCAGCCAGAGCCGGCTCATGGGGCAACTGGTGGAGGAGGGCCAGCGCAGCGCCGCCCTCTCCTTCCGCGCGATGCTAGCCAAGCTCGACGAGATCGAGCTGCTGCTCCAGGTCGGCGACTATAAGCCCGGGCAGGATGCGCTGGCCGACCGCGCCATCGCCCGACGCGACGAGATGAACGGATTTCTGCGGCAATCGACGCATGAGGCGACGCCTTTGCTGATGACCCGCACCCTTTTGAGAGGATTTGAGGCATGACAGAACAGATTGACCAGTTGAACATCATTCTGCGCCTGCGCAAGCGCGACCTGGATTGCTGCGAACGCGCGGTGGCCGGGGCCCGCAAGGATGTCGCCGCCGCCGAGGCGCAGGAGGGCGAGGCAGCGGCGGCCCACGCGCGGGCGCTGTCGCGCTGCGCCCTGGCGTTGGTGGAGCAGGCGCAGACGCCCTGCGATCCGCTGGTGCAACTCCATTGTCGGGCGGCGAAGGAACGGGCGGACAGAGCGCAGCAATTGCGTGCGTCGGCGAGCGCCGCGCTGGCCGATGCGCGAACCATGTTCGACCGGCTGAAACGCGAATGGCTGCGCGCGCAGGCACGGCACGACGCGATCCTGAAGGAGCTGGAAAGCGCCGTGCGGCAATGGCGGCGGCAGGTCAGCCGGCGGGCCGATGACGAAGTGCGTCCGCGCCCGGTGGCGCTGGCATGACCGCGCCGGTGGCCGAGGCGAACGGCCCGCGCGCGACACCGCCGCGTATCGCCGCTCCAGCCCGGCCGGATCGGGAGGCCACCGAAGGTTTTCGCGATGCGCTGGCGCGCAGGAGCGGGCGAATGGAGCAGCGGACGGCGAAGGCGAATGCGCGGGTGGATGGCGAGGGACAGGCGACCGCGCCGATGACGGGACATTTTCCCCCGCCCTTCCAGCAAGGGCCGCGCAAGAATCAGGACCGACCGGGCGGTCAGGATGATGGGCGCGGCGCCGGACAGGTGCGGACCGCCGATGCGGCAGGCCCGCCCCCTGCCCCCGCCGCGCCGGTGGGCACCGGCGCGGCCGACGCAGCCGCCTTCGCAGCGCTTGTTGCGCGCTTCGACGCGGGCGCGCCCACCTCCGCTGCGACCCAGTTGACCCTGCCCGGCGAGCAGTGGCGCACCGGGCAGGTGGTGATCGACCAGCAGGCGGCCCGCCTGTCGGTTTCGGTCGATCTGGGCGCCGACGCGGACGGTAAGGACGAAACCCTGAAGGAGTTGGAGGCCCGGTTGCGCGCACGCGGACTGGACGCGAGCGTCGGGGCGCTGACCGGCCGAGGCTAATCAGATCGCTGATCCCCCTAGTCGGATCGCTTAGCGCGCGCCATGCCGTCCCGGCCTAGCTTGCCCCGGATCGACGCAGGCAGGAGAGCGGGCATGGCCGACATGATCGGGAGCGCGACGGATTTCGGGTCCATGGCCAGGGACTGGCTGGGGTCGCTGGGCCAGGATGCGCAGCAGGGGCTTGAGACGTTCGTCGATGGGCTGGGGCTAGACGGGCTGGTGTCGGAACTGGACCAGCTGCTCGCCCGCCCTTCCACGCTTGACGCCTATCTGCCGGCGCAGGAGCGCGCCACGACGCCGACGCCGGTCGAACCGCAAAGCTATCGGGTGAAGAAGGGCGACACGCTGGGCGCGATCGCGGCGAAAACCGGGAACAGCGTCGAAGGGCTGGCGCGGCTCAATGGCCTGGCCGATCCTGACAGGCTGTCGATCGGGCAGGAGCTGAAACTGGGCAAGGCCGCGGGGACCGGCGAGACGCAGGCAACCGGCATCCGACAGGTTGGGGCCGCCAGCCAGAATATCGATACGCCATCCGCATCCGGCCTGTCGCAAAAGGGCATGGACTTCCTCTACGATCATGAAGCGCAGAAGGGCGTCAGCAACCATCTCCACTGGCCCAAGGGCGCAAGCGGAGTCACGCTGGGACCAGGCTATGACATGAAGGGCCGCAGCGCGAGCGCGGTCGAGCACGACCTGACCGCGATCGGCGTCGATCCCGCCGCCGCGCGCAAGGCAGGCGAAGGGGCGGGCCTGTCGGGCACGGCCGCGCGCGACTTCGCCGCCGCAAACAAGGATCTCATCTCGCTCAGCGCCGATCAGGAAAAGGCGCTGCTGCGCCAGACGGTCGAACCCTATGCCGCCACGGTGAGAGATGCGGTGAAGGTGCCGGTAACGCAGAACCAGTTCGATGCGCTGGTGTCCTTCGCCTATAATATCGGCACCGGGCAAAATGGCTTCAAAGGCAGCACCGCGCTTAGCCGGCTGAACAAGGGCGACACGGCTGGCGCGGCCGAGGCGATGACATGGTGGAACAAGTCGGAAGGCAAGGTTTCGCAAGGGTTGATCAACCGTCGCGCCGACGAGGTGGAACTGTTCAACACGCCGGGCGGTCAGGCTGCGGGCGCGGGCGGGCCGGTCGAACAGGCAACCGCTCTGGCGGCGAGCGCCACCAGTCCCGACGCACTCGCCGCGACCATCGCGACAAAGGGCGACGCGCAGGCCAAGGCGGATCTGGCCGCCGGGCGCAAGGTGGTGGTGGCGCTGCGCACCGATACGGATACCGGCGCCAATGGCGGCAAGGGCGTCTATGACGACCGGATCGCGGTGGTCTGGAAGGATGATGCCGGCCGCTATCAGGCGAAGATCTTTGCAGGCAATACCGAACCGTCCGGCCAATATGGCTGGAATGGTCCCAAGGCCTCGCGCGGATCGCACACCGACATGAATGGCGACGGCAAGATGGACCTAGGCCGGTTGCAGGCGGGCACGATCCGCTATCAGCAGCAGTCGGGCGAATTTCTGGGCAACAGCTTCTTCCGCGCGACCAGGACGCAGGTGGCCGAACGCGACACCAATCAGGACGGCCGTTTCACCGCCGCCGACAGCAACCGGATCGACCGGTCGGGCGCGGGAACCAGCATGTTGATCCATCAGGGCGGTGCGAACAATACATGGTCGGCGGGATGCCAGACCATCCCGAAGGCACAGTTCGACGATTTCGTCGCCGCGCTTGGCGGGCAGAAGGCGTTCAGCTACATATTGGTCGATGGTCGCTGATAAACGCCTGATCCCGCTCCTCGTCCTGGCGCTGGCCGCCTGTGGCGGCTCCGGGTCCAACCCGCCCACGCCAGCCAGAACGGATAATGCGACGGCGCAGCAACCCGCGCCGCCCGCCACCGGCAATGATGGGCATATGGTCGCGCCCACCGATCCGGCAGCGTCGCGGATCGACTTTGCCGCGCTGGCGGGGCGATGGAAGGTCGTCCGGGTCGCGGTGGGCGACGGCGTGCAGGCGCTGGTCGCCGACGATCCCGCCTATATGGGCCGATCGGTCGATATCGGCCGCGAACGACTCGCCTGGGTGGACGCCGCTGGCGGCCAACCCGGCGCCACCGTCTCGGACGTCTGCGATGGTCCCGTCACCGCGCGGCAGAGCGGCGCGGCGGCCCAGGATTATGATCGCCAGTTCGGCGCGCAACTCGCCACGCTGAAGATTGCCGATCCCGATCCGCACGCGGTCGAATGCAATGACGGGCAATGGGGGCCGGAGGCCGCCGGAGGCGCCATCCTCTTCCCCGCCGGGGACGGCATCGCCATGAGCTGGTATGATGGCGCGATGCTGTTGCTGGAGCGCGCGCAATAGCCTGCGCGGGGCGGCGACGTGCCGCCCGTCTGGATGTTCCATCTGACTTGAAGTCGCTTTAGCGCTCCTCCGCCAGCAAGGTGACGGGGCCGATCAGGCCGGACGGACGCAGCGGTGCGTCTGGCTTGTAGGTCGGCGCGGCGGTGAAGGTGATTTTCTGCGCGCCGGGCTGCTGGTCGCCGATCAGGCGATTGACCCAGAGATTGGCGACCTTGATCTCCAGATCATTGCTGCCCGGCCGCACCAGCTTGCCGATGTCCAGCCGATAGGGTGCGAACCAGCTCGTGCCGGCGGGCTGGCCGTTGACGCGAACCTCGGCAATGTCGCCGACCTTGCCCAGATCGATCCAGAGCGGCGCGCCGGCCTTGACGCCCCGGGGCAGGATAAAGCGCGTGTCATAGGTCGCCGCGCCGGAAAAATAGCGCACGCCCTTGTCGGCGCTGGTGTCCAGCGGGATCAACGTCGGCATGTCGACTTTCGCCGGCGCGCCTCGCCCCGGCTGGAAGCGGACGGTCCAGCCATTGGCAAGCATCGCGAGCGGTTGCGTGGCCTTGGCCGCGATAGTGGCTGACGGCGCCTTGGCGGGCGTGCGGAACAGGATGAAGAAGGCATCCTCCGCGCCGACATCGAGCGGGATCACGGTTTCGCCGCCTTCGGTGCGGTAGGAAAGGGGCCCCGCCGTGCCGTCGATCGCGCGCCAGATTTCCGGCTGCCTGCCGGTCACGCGAAAGCGGGCCTCGATCCGGCCGGCCTTCGCGGTGCGGTTGTTGACGAAATAGACATCGCCATCGACCAGCTTACGATGGACGAAGCGATAGTCCGCGTCCGCAGCGCCATCGCTGATGCGGAAGTCCGGGCCAAGGCCGACGCTGGCAAGCGCGGCTTCGGCATCGTGGCCGGTGATGACGTTGCCCTTGCCGATCGATGCGCCGCTCCAGAGTTTGTCGGCCAGCGCCCGGAAGGCGGCGGCGTCATCCTGAAGCCCCGGCGCGCGTTCGGGCGCGCTGCCGATCACGGTCGCGCCGGCTTCGACCAGCGCGGCGATCCGTTGCAGCGTCGCCAGCGTCATCACCCGGCTCGATCCGCCGAGATAGAGGGCGCGGTAGCGCGCCTTTCCGGCAACCAGTTCGCCATTGTCCACCGTCATGCGGTTGGCCAGGATATCGGCATTGACGAAATCATAGGCATAGCGGGTCGGCAGGTCGGCGGGCACGCCATGTTCGAACAGCGCGGTGATCGGCGCATCCTCGCCGTAGAAATAGGCGAGGTCGGCATGATCGCGCCCCTGCTGGAGCAGATAGCCGGTGCGTGCCATATAATCGACCCAGGGCCTTGCCATCTCCGCCCAGCTTTCATGCCGGTTGAAATATTGACCGAAGATCATGAGGCTGAGGCCGGGCAGCTTGTCGTCGACCGGCTGATGGACCGAGGTGTGAACGATCGGCCGGTTGACGCCGGAGGCAAATTCCAGGTCGATGACCCGCTTCAGGTCGGACGGCGCGAAAGCCCAGGGCGCGAAGGCCGATGTCATGGATTCGGCCGACACGACATTCTGGCCATAGATATGGGCGACCGAGGCCGCGCCCTTCATGTCGCCGATCAGGGTCGGGCGCGGTGCCGCGCCGCGATTGAAGGTCCACATCGCCGCCATCGGCACGTCGGTATGGGACCGCATGGCAAGATCGTCACCCAGGACCGGGCGACCATTTTCCAGCGCCTCACCATAGACGGTCAGCCCATACTCATGCGCGACCTTGGCCACCGTGCCATAATGGGCATCGGCGAGCAGGTCGGCCAGCGTCTGGCGATAGTCATGGAGGAAGGCGTCGCTACGCGCGGCCGACCCGACCACTGCGCGGGTCAGCGTCGGGAGGAAGGGTATGGGGTCATAGCCGCGACGCGCCTTGAACTCCTCGACCATGCGCGGCGTCCAGTTGGAAGCGCCGACCTCGATACTGTCGGTGAGCAAGGCTCTGATGCCCTTTTTCCCGATCCAGTCCGCGCCCACCGTGTCGCGGTACATCCCAAGATAGGTTTCGAGATAGCGACGGACGGCTGCGGCGTCATATTTGTCGACTTCGAGGCCTGTGGCTTCGGGCGTGGCAGGATGATTGGTCTTGCCGGTCAGCGAATAGCCCAGACGAACGACGCGCCAGTCGCTGCCCCGGGGCGCGGTCCAGTCCAGCGTGCCGTCAGGGCGCAGGCGGTCGGTCAGGTCGACCACTTTTGCCGGATCGATCGCAGGCGCGGACGGCGCGACGCCGTCGCTCAGCCGGTTGTAGTCCGGGACGATCGCATAGCCGGCCTTGGCTTCATATTGATCGATCTTCGCTTCCACCGAGAGGCGCAGGTCGCCGATGCCCAGCGTCGGACTGTCCGGGCGAGCGAAGACGTCCAACATGACTGCGCCGGGTGCTCCGTCTCCCAAGCCGGGCGACTTGAGCGCATCGTTCGGCGACAGGACCAGACGGAAACGGCGCGCGGTGACGGGCGCGAAGCCGATCGTCGCGGATACTTCGGTCAGGGCGAAGCGACCGACCGGCTGCCACCCCTGCGCCGTCTCCGCCTCCAGCGTCGGACGATATGCCGGATCGCCGAAGGGCGGGCGGGCATGGGGTATGAACAGGCTGGCGGAGCGGATGGCGACGGGCTTGCCATAGTCGAGGACCAGCGCACCGGGGTTAGCGGCGTCGCCCTTGGCGACCTGCGCCACGGTTTCAAGATCATTATCGAACAGCGGCGCGGTGGCAAGCGTGCTGCCATCGGATTGCGTCACGCGGGGCTGTGCCAGCGGCGTGGCACTGACCGGATAAGCGAGGACGCGGGCATCGGCATAGAAGCTGGGCAGCGCGGCGCTTTCGCCACCGCCCGCGAGTGGATCGCTGAACTTCGCGCTCTGGAACGGACCGGTAATGGCAGGCGGCGCGGGGAGAGCGCCCTTGAGCCGTTGGCCGCCACGCAGGTCGGTCTCGCTCCAGACCAGTTTCTTCATCGCATCTTCCGGCTTGACCCAGGGACCACCCGTCTCGCTCCAGCCCGGCGAAGCGGCTATGGCGAATTCCAGCCCCTTGGCATCGGCGGTCTGGACCGCGTGGCGGAACGCGTCCTTCCAGCCATCCGTCATGTAGATGAGCCGTTGCGGCACGATCTGCGGCGTCTGGAGATTGGCATCGAAATTCTGGACCCCGCCAATGCCCATGCGCGCCATCCAGTCGAGATCCTTGTCGATCCCTTCCTGGGTCACGTTGCCGTTCATCCAGTGCCACCAGACGCGCGGGCGCGCCGATTGCGGCGGGTTCTGGAAGCCGTTGGCCAGTTCATCCGCCAGTGCCGGCGCGGCGAGAACCGTGCAGGCCAGCAAGGCGGCGAGGCGAAGGGTGCGAGCTTTCATCAGGGGAGCGATCCTCTTGTTCAAACGGGGCGGTCCGACGACAGAAGCCGCCGCAGCGCCAATGTTGCGACCAGCGCACCGAGCGCGCCGCCATAGGCGATCTTGATTGTGAGAGCCGCCCCCCAACCGATAGTCGGAAGGGCAGCCGCGCCGATCGAAAGGGCGAGTGCGCCGCCCAGAAGGCCGCCCGCCAAAGCGAACAATGCGGCACGGATCAGGATAGCGCGCAGCGCTGGCGCGTTGCCCAGCCGCTTGCGTGCGATCAGCGCTGGGACCAGCGCGCTCATCAGTGCGACAGCGATGCTCTGGGGTATGAAGTCCAGTGCCAGATTGTCAGGTGCCGCCCAGGTTAGCGGATGCGGGGTTGTGCCAAAGACGCCGAGGAAAAAGGCGAGGCTGAGCAAGCCATTGATGACGATGCTGATCCCCGCTTCCCGCCGGATCGAGACGGGCTGCGTCATTGCCCGGCCTTTCCGTTCAAGAGGCCGCGCATCTCCATCCATGACAGATATTGCGGCAGCACCCCCATGGTCGTGGTGCCAGGCTTGCCCATGCCGAACCCATGGTCGCCGCGCTCATAGGCATGGAGTTCCACCGGCGCACGGGCGCGCCGCCAGCTTTCGACCAGCGCATAGGAAGGGTTGGGGAACAGGCCGTCGTCATTGGCGATGGCCGCGAACATCGGCGGGGCGTCGGCTGGCACATCGCGCGCGAGCATCGGTCCATAGACATAGCCGATAAAGGACGGGCGGTCGCCCCCCTTCCCCTCCAGCGCGGCGTTGAGCGTGGTCATCGCCCCCGCCGAAAAGCCGATCATGCCGACCCGCTGCGGATCGACGCCCCATTTGCCGGCGCCGCCCCGCACCAGCTTGAGCGCGGCCAGCGCGTCGAGCGTGGCGCGCGGTTCGGTAATGCCCGGCGCGGCGGTGGGATCGCGCAGCGACTCCGCCATGCGCTTGCCCATATAGGCAGAGGCTTCGGCCGTGTCGGCCGGCGTGGGATTGAGCCGATATTTGAGGACGAAGGCGGCAATACCATGATCCGCCAGCCAGCGCGCGACATTCCAGCCTTCATGGCCCATCGCCAGCAGCATGAAGGCGCCGCCGGGCGCGACGATCACCGCCGCGCCGGTCGCCTTGGCCGGATCGGGAAGCACCGGCGTAAGCGTCGGCACGGTGACGTTGCGGACGGCCAGATCCTCGCCGAAACGCACCCAGTTCTCGGTCGATGCCTTGGGCGCCTGCATGTCGGGATAAAGGGGAATGGCGTCCGGTTCGGTCGGTGCCTGGGCGGGCACCGGCGCGGGCATCTGGGCGACGGCCGGCGCAGCGAGGAAAAATGCGGCGGCAAGAAGGAGACGCTTCATGGTAAACTGTCTCCTTACAGGGCGTTGCGGCGTGCGATCGCGCCATAAATGGTGGCGCTCGGCTTGGGCGTGCGGACGAAGGTCAGCGGATCGACGCTGTGCAGGCCGAATTTGGGTTTATAGCCGAAAATCCATTCGAAATTGTCGAGCAGCGACCAGTGGCAATAGCCCAGCACCGGCACGCCATCGTCCATCGCCTGTTTGAGGCCGGCGAGCGCTTGCGGGATGAATTGCGCGCGGATGGCGTCGTCGTCGCTGCCCACGCCATGTTCCGACACCAGAATCGGCACGCCGGTCGCCTCATGGGCATAGCGCACCGCGCCTGCCAGCGACGGCGCCCAGACCTCCGTGCCCGACCAGTTGACCGTCGATCCCTTGGGCGCGGGCAATCGGCCCTTGTCGCTCCAGAGCGCCCGTTCATAATTCTGGACGCCGATGAAATCGTCGCCCTTCGCGACATTCAGCCATTCGCCATATAGTTCGCTGCGCATCCGGTCGCGGATCGACGCCTTGCCCACCGCCTCATCGTCCATCATGGCGAGCGAAATGCCGACCGGCAGGTCGGGCCGTACTCCCTTGATCGCGGCTTTCCCTGCCTTGTGCGCGGCGAGCAGCCCCTGTTGCAGCGCGGGCAAATCCTCGACGCCCGCGACATTGGCGCTGACGAATTTGGGCACGCCCAGCCGCTTCGCCGCCGTTGCCAGCGTCAGTTTCTGAATGTCCCAGACCTGCGGTGGCAGCATCGGCTTCAGCAGCAGCAGGATATTGGGTTCGTTGAAGGTGATGACGCGGTCGATCCCCTGCCCCAGCGCGCGGGTAGCCTTGTCGCAATAGCGGGCGAAGAGCGATGCGCTTTCCGGATTGGTCCAGCCGCCTTGCGCGCTGAACCAGCGCGGCGCGGTGAAATGGCTGTAGGTGACGATGGGTGTCAGGCCGCGCGACCGGCAGCCATCGATAATCGCCTTGTAGTGATCGAGCAACGCTTGGCTGAACAGCCCCTTTTCCGGCTCGATCCGCGCCCATTCGATGCCGAAGCGATAGCAGTTGAGACCCATTGTCTTGGCGAGGTCGAGGTCGGTTTCCCACAGCGCGAAGCTATTGCAGGCGTCGCCCGAGGGCTGACTGAAGACGGTGGGCTGCTGGTTTTCCAGAAACCAGAGGTCGCTGGCGATATTGTTGCCCTCGATCTGATGCGGCGCGGTGGCCACACCCCAGAGGAAACCCTTGGGGAAGGCAGGATCGGCGGCCTTGCGCGCAGCGGCAGCGAAGGCGGGGACAGCCATCAGCGCGGCGCCGGTAGCCAGAAGGGTTCTGCGGTCCAGCATGTTTTCCGTCTCTCCTATTCTGATTGTCAGGCGGTGGTTTCGCGCACGAAGGCGCAGATTTCGTCGGCAAGCCGCCGGTCGGCGGTGCCCAGATGCATGGCCATGCTGTAGTGATTATGGCCCGAATGGATGAAGGCACGCGGCATGATGCCGTGACGATCGAGCCGATCCTGCATCAGGCCCAGAAATTCGGCCTGAAAACGGGGCGGGTCGAACTCCGCGCAGGCCAGGAATAGCGGCAGCGCCGTCGCGGCGACCGCCTCCCGCGGCATCCTGTCGGGATAAAGCGCCTGATCGCCATAATAGAGCATGTCGCGATCATCGAGCGGCGTATAGCCATAGAGGCCCGAGAGCAGGATGGCGGCGCGAATGTCGCTCGTCCCCGCCGACTTCAGATAGCCCGCCACATGCACCGCCCCCGCCGATGTGCCCATCAGCACGATGCGATCGGGGTCGCCGCCATGCTGCGCGGCATTGTCCTTGAGCCAGGCGACCACCGACGCGACATCCGCCGCCCCGGCAGGCCAGACATATTCGGGCGCGAGCCTGTAGTTGACGACAACGCCCAGAAAGCCCGCCTGCGCCGCCATGCGGCCGACATTGGCGTTCGACCAGTCGGCCGCGCCGCCCTTGTCGCCTTTCAGGAAGCCGCCGCCATGGACGAAGACGAGGATCGGCGCGGGACCGCCCCCTTGCGGCCGGTAGAGATCGAGCCGGTGACGTTCATGCGGACCATAGGCCAGGTCTATGGCGCTGGCCGGCACCAAAGTCGCCAGATCGCGCTGCTCGGCATCGAACAGCGCGCGGCAGCGGGCGAGCACGTCCGGCCCCAGCCCGGTTCCCATCGCCGCAATCGCCTTCCGCATCACCGGCACCCCAGGGCGAAGCTGGACAGGTCGCGCGCCAGATCGACGGGGCCGGCATAGGCCTTGCCGATGTCGGCGCGCAGCGACGGTTCGGATTCACCGAGAAGGCCGGGAACGGCATAGTGGGTCAGGACCACCCTGCCCACCTTTGCACCGGCAGCCATCTGCCCGATGTCGGCCGCGAGCAGATGATGGGTGGACAGATGTTTCTGCATCAACGCGAGCATCTCCGCCGACGCATCGACGCGGCGCTGGCGAATCTCCTTCATCAATCGCTCCAGATCGATCACTTCGCTCACCAGCATGTCGCTGCCTGTTGCCAGCGCCGTCACCGCAGCGCTTGGCCCCGTATCCCCTGTATAGGTGATGCTGCGATCGCCCAAGGCAAAGCGGTAGCTGAGCGAGATATTGGCCGGATCGGCTTTGCCATCATGATCGAAATGGCTGTTCGCCGCCGCCTTCACGGTCACACCGCCGTCAAGAGTGATGCTCTGACCGTCGCGCAGTTCCACAGCGCGGACCGATCCGTTGGGCGCGGGCGGCAGTGCGCCAAGACCGAAACCGATCCGGGCGGGCGGCGCCATGGAGGCGACGATGCCGTCGACGACCGCCTTGATGCCGGGCGGCCCGTAGACGGTCAGTTGCCCCGGAAACTGGTTCATCCAGCGCAGGCCAATGACCGCGCCCAGGCCGCCGCTATGGTCGAGATGAAGATGGCTGATGAAGACGGTGCGGATCAGCCGCATGTCCATGCCGATGCGGGCAAGCTGGTTCACCGTGCCGTCGCCGGTGTCGACCAATATGGTCTGATCGCCCGCGACGAACAGGTTGGACGGTTCGCTCCGGTCGGCCGTCGGCACAGGACCGCCGGCCGTTCCCAACGTCGTCCAGCTCAGTTGCGGGCAGGCCGAAGCGGCAAGCGCCGGCTCGATTGCCGCACTAGAAAGTCCAAGGGTCGCCGCGAAAAGCATCCAGTGTCGTGCCGCCACGCATAGTCTCCCGTCACGGCATGTCGCTGCACGCCGGTATGATTTTGGACGGGGCGGCCCGCACGGGCCGCCCCCGCATCGTCAGAAGCGCATTTCCGCCGACACGCCCAGAGTGCGGCGCCCTTCGCGGGTCAACCAGTTCACCCGCCCGCCCGGATCGCTGAACGGCAGGCCGATGACGGCCGACTGGAAGCGCTGGTCGAGCAGGTTGCGGGCGAAGACGCCGATCCGCCAGTTGCCGTCGGGATGGCCGATGCCGGCGTTCAGGCCGATCGTTCCATAGCCCGGCTGGTCGGTATAGGCCTGCGCCGCCGCATATTGCACGCGGCTGCGATAGTAGAAGTTCGCCGACCAGTCGAAGGTCAGACTGTCGTTGATCGGCAACCGCACGTCCGCGCCCGCGGTGGCGCTATATTTGGGTGCGCCCGACAGTGGCTCGCCCGCCGCCTGCACCAGGCTGGTCGTGCCGTCGAGATAGCAGGTGTAACCGCTCTTCACGATGTCCGGGCAGGCCGTCACATAGTCGGTGAACTTCGTGTCGGAGTAGGTGAAGGAGCCATTGAGCGAGAATTCCGGCGTCACGCGCCAGGAAGTTTCGATCTCGAAGCCCTTGGCATCGAAGCCACCGGCATTCTCCGTCAGGAATTCCAGTCCGTTGAACACCGACGTCTGGAGATTCTTGTACTTGTCGAAGAAGACGTTGGCGTTGAGCGTCACGGCCTGATCGAACCATTGCGACTTCACGCCGAAGGTGATGTCGCGCACCGTCTGCGGCCCGACATCGACCTTCTGCCCGGTGAGGCCCGAGAAAGTGACCGTCGGCCCCAGATAGCCGCGGGCGATGGTGCCATAGAACATCAGGTCGCGATCGGGCTTGAACTGGAAGCCGAAACGGCCGGACCAGTCGCCTTTCCTGGTCGATCCCGTCGCCAACGGCCGCGCCTCATAATAGTTGACCTGGCCAGCGACCGGCGGCCCCGGGGGGCTGGGGGGATAGGCGGGATCGATGATTGAGAAGGTCGACGATTTCACCCAGTCATATTGATAGCGCAGCCCGCCGATCACCGCGAACTGCTCGCTGACGTTGAACTTGCCGTCGAAGAAGGCGGCCAACGAATCCGACCGGGTCTGGGTATTGCTCTGCCCGGCCGAGATGCTGACGATGAAGGGATTGAAGGGCGCGGCGGGGCGGAGCTGGGCGCGGTTGAAATCATTGTCGTCGCCGACCTTGCGACGCGAACCGTAGACGCCGGACGTGAATTCCAGCGCGCTGCCCGACGGGGAGGTAATGCGCAGTTCCTGCGACAGGAAGCTCTGGTCGACACCGGTCTGCTGGGCGGTGAAGACAGGGACGCTGCTGCCGTCGATGGCGAATATCTGATCGCCCTCGTCCAGTCGCCGCCAGGCGGTGATCGAGGTCAGATTATAGTCGCCAAGACCAAGGTTGATTTCCAGCGATGCGCCATAATTCTGCTCGCTGGTGTAGCCGTCATATTCCTCGGCCGACTTGGTGTTATCGAAACCGGGCACGATGCCGAGCGCGCCCAGATTGCCGAAGCGCGCCGCCATCAGCGGATTGGCGAAGCTGGGCAGGCGGGCCAGCGTCCAGAGCTGGCCGGGGCCGGTCCGGTCGATCTTCGAATAGTCGCCGATCAGGTAGAAGCTGAGCGTGTCGCTGGGTTCGAACAGCAGCTTGGCGCGCGCGCCATAGCTTTTCTCCGCGCCCCAATCCTTGTCGAGCGTCACATTCTGCAGGAAGCCGTCGTTGCGGCGGTAGAAGCCGAACACACCGAGCGCCGTGTTGGCGCTGAGCGGCAGGTTGAGGTTGCCGTTCACATTCACTTCGTTGAGTTCGCCATAGGAGGCGAAAAGCTTGCCGCCCATCTTGTCGAAGGTCGGCTTCCTGGTTGTGATGTTGACGACGCCGGACGAGGCGTTCTTGCCGAACTGGGTGCCCTGCGGTCCCTTCAGCACTTCGACCCGTTCCAGGTCGCCCAGGCTGTTGATGGGATTGCCGAAGGGAATGACGACATTGTCGACGACCGTGCCGACATTCTGTTCCGACGAGCTGGAAAAGCCGCCGGCCGTGCCGACGCCGCGCAGGCGAAAGCCGCTGTCGTTGGGCGAGGTGCCGAACTGGACGCCGGAGAACTGATATTGAATGTCGGTCAGGCGCTGAAAGCCGCCCTCGGCCAGCTGGTCGCCGCCGATCGCCGACACGGCGATGGGCACATCCTGCAAACGTTCGGCGCGACGGGTTGCGGTAACGACGATGTCGGCGCCCCCGCCGGCCGGCGCATCGGCGGCCTCCTGTGGCGCCCCGGCGTCTGCGGCGGCATCCTGCGCGAAGGCTGGTGCGGC
This sequence comes from Sphingobium sp. WR1, assembly GCF_059693745.1. Taxonomy (NCBI): domain Bacteria; kingdom Pseudomonadati; phylum Pseudomonadota; class Alphaproteobacteria; order Sphingomonadales; family Sphingobiaceae; genus Sphingobium; species Sphingobium sp. WR1. The sequence continues at coordinate 96,407 of NZ_JCATID010000010.1, forward strand.
CAGCGCGATGGCGCTCGCACCCGCGAGCATCGCGATGGTCTGGTTGAACTTACGCATGGTTACTCCTCCCCTTCTTATGAATTGGGTCGATCGGTTATTGTTCGTCGATGATGCGGTTGGTGAGTGTGCCGATGGTGCCGATGCTGACTTCCACCTTGTCGCCCGCCTTCATGTAGAGCGGTGGATTGCGCTTATCCCCCACACCGCCGGGCGTGCCGGTGGCGATGACGTCGCCAGGGCTGAGCGGGGTGAAAACCGACACATATTCGATCACGGTTGGGATATCCCAGATCATGTCGCTGACCGGCTGATCCTGAAGCAGTACGCCGTTGAGGCGGGTCTGGACGCGCAGGGCATCGAGGTCTTCGATCTCGTCGGCCGTGACCAGCGCGGGGCCGAAGCCGCCGGTGCCGGGGAAGGTCTTGCCCGGCGTGAACTGGATATTGTGGCGCTGCCAGTCGCGCGCGCTGCCGTCGTTGAAGGCGGCATAGCCGGCCACGTAATTCCACGCATCGGCGGCGGCGACCTTGTGGCAGGGCTTACCGATGACGACGGCCAGTTCGCCTTCATAATCGAAGCGGGTGGTGACGGCTGGCTTCACCATCGGCTGGCCATCGGCGATCAGGCTGTCGGCATAGCGCACGAAGATGGCCGGATGTGCTTTCTGCTCGCGGCCGGTTTCCTTGACATGCTCGGCATAGTTGAGGCCGACGCAGAGAATCTTGGCGGGATCGGGGATGACCGGCAGCAGCACGATATCGGCGGCGGCGAAGGAGGCGCCGTCGGTCAGGCTGGCAAGACTGCCGTCGGTCAGGGCGGCCTTCAGGCTGGGCGTGGCGTCGGTCGCCAGTTCCACGATCGTTTCGCCATCCAGGCGGCCAAAGCTTGGGGTGCCGTCGAGGCGGCGGAAGCTGACATAGCGCATCAATGATTGTCCTCTGTAGGGGCGTCCAGCGGCTGGACCTGCCAGTCGCGGCGATGGCGGAATTTCTCCTCGGCGGCGCGCAGGCCGGCGAAATCCTTGTCGGACATGCCCCACTGGTCGATCCGGCCTTCGGGCCAGGTCCAGTCCTCGGGCGCGCCGGCCTTATAGTCGTCGGGCACTTTCTCGACCGCGGTCGAAAATTCGATGACGGGGCCGAAGGGGGCGATGAAATAGGCGAAAACATTGGCGCCGGGGCCATGGCGGCCCGGTCCCCAGGCCGGGACCATGCCATGGTCGCGCAGCCGGCCGATGCCGCGCATCACCGCGTCCATGTCCCCCATCTCGAAGGCGATATGGTTGAGCGACGCGAAGCCGGCGCGAGCGAAGGCCGTCGAATGATGCGAGTCATTGCAGCGCACGAAGACCATGCCCTTGGTCCGGTCCGACACGCGGAAGCCCAGAGCGTCCTCGACCAGATGGCCGGTCGCTTCGGCATCGGCGCTGTTGAAGACGACATGGGTGAGCTTGACCGGCAGGTCCGCGCCCTCCATTGGCGCGACGTCGGACGCATCGACCAGAAAGCGCAGCAATTCGCCCTCGGCCAGCTCGACGATGATGCCATGGCCGCCGCCCGGATCGTCCGAAACGGTCGGCGTCGCAGGCAGGCCGGCGGCGGTGACGCTGCGCTTCAGCTGCTCCAGCCGGTCGGCCGCGCAGACGAAAGTGGTCGAGCGGACATAAGCCTGCGCCGCCTCCTCCAGCGCGACCAGATAGGGATAGCTGCCCGATCCGCGCAGATAATGCGTGTCGTCCACCACATCCGCCGGAGCCATGCCCCATATGTCGGTCAGGAAGGCAGCGGCCTCTGCCGCGTGGGGCAGCGCCAGTTCGATGCTGCGCAATTTCATTTGCTGTCTCCGTGGGAAAGGCCGGCGGCCAGAATGCCCGCGATGGCGCAGGCTTCGTCGCAGTCGCCGGTGTCGCCGCTGATCCCGACGGCGCCGATCACCGCACCATCCACGTCACGGATCAGGACGCCGCCGGGGGACAGAGCGAGCCGTCCGCCGGTGGCGGCGACGACGCTCTGAAAAAAGGCGGGGTTATGGGCTGCGCGCGCGGCGATGACGCGCGTGTCGGCACCCATGCCCAGCGCGCCTGTCGCCTTCGCCTTCGCGATGTCGAAACGGAACAGGCTGGCGCCGTCCTCCCGCACCGTGGCGAGCGGATGGGCGCCCGCATCGAGCAAGACGATGGCGAGCGGCTGGGCGGCGTCGGCGCGGGCCTTGGCCAATGCGGCATCGATGATGGCGCGCGCCCGGGCGAGGGTCAGGCTCATGCGGCGATCTCCCGATGGGCAGCGCCGGCGATCAGGGCGTTGCGGCGGGCGATGAGGTCGCCGCCCTTGCCGGTGCCGAAGACATAATGGTCGGGGCGGACGAGCACGGCGTCGGCCTTGCGATCGGTCAGCCAGTTCGCGATCGCGCCCTGATCGTCGAGCGCGGCGATATCGACGACCGTCACGTCTCCGCCCTCGACCTTGGTCCGGGTGAAGAGGCGCCAGCCGCCGCCCGTCACATCGTCGAGCAGTCGATCGCCGACGCGCGGCTGGACGAAGCGCTCGCCCGCGCCCGGCGTGCCGACCGCGACGATGCCGGTGGCGATGGCAGGGATCAGGTCGGCGGCGGTGCCATGCCGGGCGTTCCTGGCGGCTTCGCGCATGGTGGCGTCACGCTCGGCCGCCGCTTCGGGATCGAGCATACAGATATAGCGGCCTGCGCCCACCGCGGCAGAGATGACGGCGCGGACATGGGGGTCGCGCTCGGGCTGGTAGCTGTCGAGCAGGGCGTCGGGCGCCCGCCCCTTCAGCACCAGGTCCAGCTTCCACGCCAGATTGGCGGCGTCGCGCAGGCCGTGGCACATGCCCTGGCCGAAAAAGGGCGGCGTCTGGTGCGCGGCATCGCCGGCCAGAAAGACGCCGCCCTGCCGCCACCGCTCGGCGATCAGTCCATGGAAGCGATAGGTCGCCGCACGCACCACCTTGTGCGGAACCCCGGAGAGATAGGGCGAGACGAGGGCGGCAACCGCATCGGGCGCCATCATCGCCTGGTCGTCTTCGCCCGGCAGCAGCATGAATTCCCAGCGGCGATGATTGCCCCGCCCCGGCACAATGGTCGCGGGCCGGGCGGGATCGCACATCATCACCGACAGTTTCTGAAGGTCGGCATCCTGCGGCACGCCCCAAAGATCCGGGAAGCGGACCGGGCCGTCCACCTCGGCATCGACCACCAGCCAGGGCTCCTCGAAATCGAGATCGTCAAGGCGAATATCCAGCGCCTTGCGCACCGCGCTGCGCGCGCCGTCGCAGGCGATGACATAGCGGGCCTGCTCGGTGCGGCCGCCCGACAGGCGCAGGGTGACGGCCTCATCGTCCTGCTTCAGCCCCTCGAACCCGACACCGAGTTGGACAGTCACATTGGGATAAGCGGCGAGCGCGTCGCGGAGATGATCCTCCAGTTCGGGCTGGTAGAAGAAATAGTCGTTGGACCAGCTATAGGGGCGCGGACGGCCGACCGTGCCCATATAGCGGATGACGCCATGGTCGGCCCCGACATGCAGATGCCCCTCGGTATCGCGCATGTCGGACACGACCCGGTCAATGACGCCGGCCGACTGGAACAGGCGCATCATTTCATGGTCCAGATGCACCGCGCGGGGCAGCGGATAGGGATGCGCCTCCTGCTCGACCACCAGGATCGAGGCGCCGGATTTACCAAGTAAATTGGCCGCAAAGGCCCCCACCGGCCCGCAGCCGATGATCGCAACGTCGAACATGAAAGCGTCTTTCCGGTCAGGCGGTCACGGGTTGGGATGCAGGGGATTTGTGCATCCGCCCGCCCAGCATGATCATCTTGATATTGTTGCTATCCTGCATGATCCGGACATCCTGCGTCGGATCGCCGTCGACCAGCAGCAGGTCGGCCAGATAGCCCGGCTTCACCTGCCCCACATCCTGCCCCATCAGCTCGCCGCCCAGCATGGTGGCGGCGCTCAGCGCTTCGGCCGCGCTGAAGCCATAATAGGTCACGAAATGCTCCAGGTCGCGGGCATTGCGGCCATGGGGGTTGAAGGGGAAACCATAATCGCCGCCGGGCAGAACGCGCACGCCGCGCGCCTTGAGCCGGGGCACCAGCATCTTTTCCCGTTCCAGCCGCTGCGCGGCGCTGGCCTTCATGGCGCTCATGTCGATATGCGGCGGCGGGCTGGCCTCCAGCGCGGCGACCGAGACGCCGGGACCGGGGGCGTAGAAAATCTCGTCCTTCTTCGCCGCCATCGCGTCGATCGCGGCATCGTCGGCGAAGGAGCAATGATAGAGGATGCGCGCGCCCGCTTCGAGCGCCAGGGCGATGGCGCGGGGCGTATAGGCGTGGGTGGCGATCCAAAGGCCAGCCTCTTTCGCCGCCTCGCCCGCCGCCTGCATTTCCGCGTCGGTATAGAGAATATCCTGCGACGAACCGGGCTTGAGCGCATCTTCGCCCGAAATGACCAGCTTCAGCGATTTCACGCCTTCGGCCGCGCAATAGGCGACGAAGGCGCGCATGGCGTCGGGACCGCGGCCGTTAAACACATCGCCGGTTTCGACCCCCTCCTCGCCTTCCGGGCTGCGCTCCAGCGTCGAGGGGACAAGGCGCGGGCCGGGCGTTTCGCCCGCCTCGATGGCGCGGGCCAGTTCGGGTTCGATCCGGTCGCCCAGCGCGCCCGCCGAATAGAGGCTGGTATAGCCATGGTCGAGCAGCACACGCGTATTGCGCCAGGCGGCGACCTTCAACTCTTCGGGCGGCAGGATGAACTGGTGATAGATTTTCTCGACCGAACTGCCCCAGGTGAGATGGGTATGGGCGTCGACCATGCCGGGCATGAGCGTGGCGCCCTGCCCGTCGATCACGCTGTCGGCTTCGACTGCGGCGATGGCCGCCTCGTCATAGAGGACAGCGGCGATGCGATCGCCTTCGACCAGCACCGCACCGGGTGCCGGGAGGCTGCCCGTTCCGTCGAAGATCGAAATGTTGCGGATCATCTGCCGCACGGCCTGCTCTCCCGAATGCTCTGTCGGGATGCTTATGCGCCTTCTTTGCACCAAAGAAAAATAATGATTTTTGGTATCATCATAGGTTGGAGCTATGGATCAGAGCGTCCAGCAGCGCCTGGCCCAGCCGCGAAAGGCGCCCCCCCGCCATGCGGCGAATGCCGACGCTGCGGGGAAAGCCGGATTCGCGGATGCTGATCGCGCGCAGCACGCCGATCGACAGTTCGGCCGACGCGACCTTCATCGGCAGGATCGTCACCCGGCTGCTGCCGCGCACGATCGCCTTGGTGCTGAGCAGCGAGTCACAGCGAATCGCATCCTGCGGCACGGGGACGTCGGCGACCATGAACAGGGCGTCGATCTGGCGGCGAAAGGCGCCGCGCGCTTCGGGCAACACCCAGCGCATCGCCCCCATATCGCGCAGCGACAGTTCGGCGGGCAGATGATCGTTCCGCCGCCCGACGATCAGCGCGAAGGGATCGCGCGAGAAGGTCATTTCCTCCAGATCGTCGGGTGCCTCCTCGATGCCGGTGGTGACGAAGGCCAGCTCGATCTCGCCCGCGCGGAGCATGGCGGCCAGGTCATGATCGGCGCGTTCGACGACATGAAGGGTGAAGCGCCCCATCCGGTCCTCCAGCCGCCGCACCGCGTCGGGGAGCAGGCTGACCAGCGCGCCGGGCGTGCCGCCCACCCGAAGCGGCCCGGTCACGCCCTTGCGCGCCAGCTGCATTTCCTCCTCTGCCTCGCGCAGTACGGAATCGATCGTTTCGGCGCGGCGCAGCAATATCTCGCCCTCGACGGTCAGGCTGATGCCGGTGCGGGAGCGTTCGAACAGCGTCGCGCCCACTGATTGTTCCAGCTGCGCGATCGCATTGGAGACGGACGGCTGGGAGATGTTGAGCAGCCGCGCGCCGCCGCTGATGGAATTGGCGCGGCACACGGCCAGGAACATCCGAAGGGCGCGGGGATCGATCATCTGCCGTGCATCGCAGAGGACAGGTCCATAGACAATGATCGCCGCACATACGCCGCCGTCCCTGTTTCATCGGCTTAACCGCTCCGTTCGTCTCCCGGCACGGTGCGGGAAGGATCAAAGCCCTACCCGACCCGTTAAATATTTCCGAAAAAAAGGTCCGAGGGGAAAAAATGAGGGGATTCCGAACGGCTTATCTGGCCGCCACGCCGTGGCTGCTGGGCACGGCCATCTGCACCAGCTTCGTCCTGATCGCGCCCGCGTCGGCGCAGACGACGACGGGTTCCATTCGCGGCGCCGTGTCCGTCGACGGCAAGCCCGTCCCGGGCGGCGAGGTCAGCGCCCGCAATCTGGCGACAGGAGCCACTCGGCGCGCCGCGATCGGCGCGGGCGGGCGCTACGTCCTGTCCGGGCTTCAGCCGGGCAGCTACGAGATCGACTATAAGGCGACCGATGGCGCGTCGATGCGCCAACAGGTGACGATCGGGGTGGGCCAGGTGGCGACGCTCAACGCGCAGATCCGCACGGCCACCCCCGCCCCCACCCCCGCCGAAAGCCAGCCCGCAACCTCCTCCGGCAGCAACATCGTCGTCACCGCAGCGCAGCTTGTCGAGACACGCACCTCGGAAATCGCGACCAACATTTCCACCCGCCAGATCGAAAATCTGCCGCAGTCGAGCCGCAATTTCCTGAACTTCGCCGACCTCGCGCCGGGCGTGCGCTCCAGCAACAGCGAAACGCGCAAGACATTCTCGTCCGGCGGGGTCAGCCAAAGTCCCAATGGCGAGAGCCTGGCCGCGCCGCAGGTCAATGTCTTCATCGACGGCGTCAGCCTCAAAAGCAACGTCCAGCAGGGTGGCCTGGTCGGACAGGACAGCAGCCGGGGCAATCCCTTCCCGCAGGCGGCGGTGCAGGAATTTCGCGTCCTCTCCTCCAACTTCAAGGCTGAATATGAGGATGCCGGAACCTCCGTCATCACCGCCGTCACCAAATCGGGCGGCAACGACTTCCATGGCGAGGCCTTCGGCTTCTACCAGGACGCCGGATTGCGCGCGAAGGACTATTTCCAGAAGAAGAACGACCTTGCCGAACCCGAATATAAGCGCAAGCAATATGGCGCATCGCTGGGCGGGCCGATCATCAAGGACAGGCTGTTCTTCTTCGTCGCCTATGAAGGCAATGACGAGGATCGGGCGCAAAATGTCCTGATCGGTCAGGCGGACCCGGCCAATCTGGAGCGGTTCGGCCAATATCAGGGCAGTTTCCTCAGCCCCTTTCGCGAGGATCTGGGCTTTGCCAAGCTTAGTTGGCAGGCGAGCGACAACGACCGGATCGAACTGGCCGGCAGCATTCGCAAGGAAAAGGAGATTGCCGGCTTCGGCGGGCAGGTCGCCTATGACGGCGCCTCGGTCAACCGCAACAAGGTCTATACCGGCAATCTGCGCTGGACCCATGACAAGGGCGATTTCCTGAACGAGGCCAGCATCGACTGGCTCTATTATGGCTTCACTCCCTCCCCGCTGAACCCTGATCTGGTCGGTCAGGATTATGAGGGCGTGATCCGGCTGGGCGGCGGATCGACGGCGCAGAAGGTGGTGCAGAAGGGGCTGACTTTCCGCGACGCCGCGACCTTCTCCAATGTCGATTTTCTCGGCGGCAGCCATGTCATCAAGGTCGGGGCCAAGCTGTCGCTCCAGGATTATCAGGTCACGAACCGGCTGAACTTCAATCCCGTCTTCAATTACCGGATCAGCGCATCGCAGGGGCTGGACTATGGCCTCCCCGCCGAAGCGCGGCTGGGCACCGGCGATCCCACGGTGCGGGCGAAGAACACTCAGATCGGCCTGTTCGTGCAGGACGATTGGGAAGTGGACGATCATCTGACCGTCAACCTCGGCCTGCGCTGGGATTATGAAACCAACGCCAAGAACAATGATTACGAAACCTCGCCCGCCGCGATCGAAGCGCTGCGATCGCTGGAAGCGCAATTGGCCGGGCAGCCGGGCAACAGGTTCCGCGCCGACGACTATATTTCCACCGGCGACAACCGGAAGCCATATTGGAAGGCGTTCCAGCCCCGTATCGGCCTGTCCTACGACATCAAGGGCGACCAGAGCACGGTGGTCTTCGCGGGCTATGGCCGCTATTATGACCGCACCCTGTTCCGCAACGCGGCGGAGGAGGCGCTGCTCGACCAATATGAGGTGCGCACCTTCTTCTTCTCGCGTGACGGACAGCCGCGCAACGGCCAGCCGACGATCCAATGGAACGACGCCTATCTGAGCCGCGACGGTTTGCAGGGGCTGATCGATTCAGGGATCGCGCCCAATGGCGAGTTGCGCGTTATCCGCAACGACACCCGTCCGCCCAGCACCGACCAGTTCAGCGTGGGCATCCGGCAGAAGGTCGGCGTGGTGCGTACGTCGCTCAGCTACACCCATATCAAGGCGAAGAACCAGGTCGGCTATACCCCGCTCAACCGCAGCACGACGCCCAACGCCAACGGCTTCTACGATACGATCGTCGTGCCGGGTTACGGCACTGTCGTCGGCTTGACGCAGGCGCGCGCCAGCAAATATGACGGCATCTTCCTGACCATCGACAAGCCCTATAGCGAAGCCAGCCCATGGTCGCTGAACCTGGCCTATACCATGGCCTTCTCCAAGGAGCGGGGCTACGCCTTCAACTTCGATTTCCCGCGGGTCGAGGAACAGCCCTACCGCCCCAATGCTGGCAATGAACGGCATCGCGTCGTGCTGTCGGGCATGGTCGACCTGCCCTGGGGCATACAGGCGTCGACCCTGATGCAATGGGGATCGGGCCAGCCCTATCAGGTGATCGACCAGAGCGCGGGCGAAGGCGTCAACCAGATCATCGCCAATACCGGCAAGACCAGGGATTTCCGGCAGGTCGACCTGCGCCTGACCAAGACGGTGGCGCTGGGCGGCGGCAAGCAAATCCAGTTGATCGCCGAAGCCTTCAACATCTTCAACCGCGCCAATTTCGGCGGCTATGACGGGTTCATCCCCTATCCGGTGAACGATCCCGACGGCAATCCGAACTTCGGCACGCCCAACAGCCTGGCCGGCCCGCCGCGCAGTTTCCAGTTCGGGGCGCGGTTCCGCTTTTAGGGAGGACTATCCGGCCTACGTCCGTTCGTTTCGAGCCCTTCGCTGAACGACGAACAAGGGCGCGAAACGCCGTTTTCCCAACAATGTCAGATCCACGCCCCGTTATACCATCGTGCTCGGTCTTCGACCGATCACAAGCGGGTTTCGCTCAAGCGCCGCGCGGGCTTGACCAAGGTTTGATGAGTCAATCTCATCGAACCTTGGTATTAATCGGCGTCGGCCCGCAAATGGCGGCTGCAGAGCCAGCCGATGCCGATCAGGCTGAAGCCCAGCGCCAGGAAGGAGGCGATGCGCAGCAGTCCGGTCAGGCCCGATGCGTCGAGCAGGAATACCTTGGCCACCGCGCCCAGCATCAGCAGCAGAGAAGCGATCCGCCAGTCGCGCGCACTCCGACGGATACCCCAGAGCAGGAAAATAATGGCGAGCGCGATGGCGAGCACCGAGCGGCCAATATCCTCTCCGGCGGACAGATGCGGCAGGTTCAGCAGCGATCCCTCGAACAATTGGCGCAAGGTCGTGAAGGCGAAGAGCAGGATCAGGATCATGCGCACGCCGTCGACTGGCCGGGCGAAACGGGCGGCAAGGTCGGGCGCCATCCGCCCGGCCAGCGCCAATGCACCGAGCGGCAGCCCGAAGGCAGGGACGACAAGGCTGAGCAACGGCACGCCGCCCACGGCCTGACTCGCCCAGAGAGGATTGTGGAGCAACAGGCTGTAACCGATATTATGCGCCAGCGCAGCGCCGACGAGCGCCAGTCCCGCGTCCCGCCGGCCGGCAAAGCGCCATGCGGCCCAACCCGTCCCGAGCAGCAGCGCTTCCCAGAGCGTGCGTTCGGCAAGGCCCGCGCGCACGAAAGCGACGCTGTCCGCGATCCCGAACAATTGCTTGTAGAGGATATGCACGGCAACCCCGCCCAACAGGATGCTCGCGCCGGCCGCGACCCGGCGCGCGATCGTGCCGATCACCGGGCCGCCGCACAGCGCCGCGATCGCGATCGACGCGGCCGGCAAGGCGAGACGGCGGAGCATATCGCCCATGGCGGGCAAGGCGCTCGCCAGCATGGGTTCGTCCAGCAGCGAGAGAAGCGCCTGGCCGCTCCAGAGCCCCAAAGGCTGCGCCGCCCAGAGCAGGATGAGGACCAATAGGGCGCCCAGCGCAGGCAACAGCCGTTGCGGCGGCAGGCGGCGCGCGGCCTGCGCCAGCAGCGGCAGGCCGAGCGCGGCGATCGGGGCGAGCCAGATCATCGGCGCAACCTGGGCAACCGCGCCATAGGCGGCGAGCACAGCGGCAGCCTGCGCGACGAGACGGCCTTCGCCGAAACGTGCGCGCCAGGCATAGAGAGCTGCGACGATCGCGACCGCGCTCCAGCGGAGCAGCGCGGACAGGGAGGCGACGATCGCCCCCTCCCCTGCGAGCAGCTTCAGTTCCGACAGGCCGCGATCGCCCGACACCAGCATGGCGAGCGAGACGAAGGCGAAGGCCCAGCCGCTCCATTCGACGCGCCGGTCGTCCGCGCGTTCGGCGAGCAGCAGCAGCCCGGCCGCCACAAGAGCGACGATCACCGGCAAGGTCCAGCCGGCAAGGCCAAAGAGACCGGAGACGGCCAGCAGGACGGCGGCGCTCGTCGCCAGCAGCGCGAACCGGACATCGTCACGCCGCGCCGGGTTGCGCCAGCCAAGCAGCATGGCGAGCGCGGGCAGCGCGGCCGTTGCGAGAGCGATCAGGGCGAAGCGCAGATCGTCGGCCGGAGCGCCGCGATGGAAATGCAGCGCAGCCACGGCGAAACCGCCCAGCGCCACCGCTGCGACCTGCCCCGCCTCGACCGGGCTGCCGCCCGGACGCCAGAGCCGCCACATCGCCGCGCCGCCATAGATGGCTGCCATCGCGAGGACGACGATAATGAAAGGCAGAGCGGCGGGGTGCGGCCAGGCGCCGGCCAGCAGCAGCGCGACCGCCAGGCCGATGGGCACCATCCGGCGCAGCGCCGGTTCGCGCCCGCTCAGCCAGATAAAGGCGACCGACAACAGGCCGAACAGTCCCCAGTGCAGCAGCGCGAAGCCGCCGGTCGCAACCAACGCCGCCATCTGCGCCGACGCGACCACTGCCGAGACCGTCCGCAGCAGCGTCGCCCGGCTGCCTGAGAAAGCGAGCAGCGGGAAGCCGATGCCGATCGCCAGGATCAACAGGCCCACCGACAGCGACGCCGCCAGATCGAGCGCGCCCGTCAGGATCAGCAGGCTGCCCCAGCCCGCGCCGCCGACCAGTGCCCCGACGCCCAGCCACATCCAGCGCTGGGTGCGCGACAGGGCGCACAGGCCGCCGATGGTGAGCGCCAGATAACAGGAGAGCAGCGGGATATTGGGCTCGGTCGATCCCGCAAGCGCCGGGGCAGCGAGGCCGCCGACCAGCCCGAGCAAGGCGCTGGGCGCGCCGAAGCGCAGCGACAGGCCCATGGCCAGCGCGGTGACGGCGGCCAGGCCCGCAAAGGCGGTTGCCGGTCCGATCAGATGATAGAGATTGGCCGCCGCCAGGATCACGGCATAGAGGGTGGCGATGCCAGCCCCGGCAAGCGACTGGCGCACCCGCGGATCGCGCAGCCAGTCTTCCTGCCGCAACGCGACTTCTGCGCCGCCGATCAGGACGCCGCCGAAGAGCAGGCCCAGCAGGACGCGCACGACCGGTGAGAGCAGGCCGGAATCGATCGAATATTTGACCAGCAGCACGCCCGCCACCGCCAGCGTGACGCCGCCCGCCCAGATCGGCAGGCGACGACCGAACAAATCCTCGAACGCAAAGCCGTGCGATGGGGACGGCGCGACGTCCTGCTCCACCGGCAGAAATTCGACCGGAGTTTGGGCCAGGGGCGCGGGCTGCGCTTCGGGTGGGGCCGGGCGTTCGGCATTGGGGGCCGGCGTTGTGATATCGTCTGACCATGGCACGCGACGCACGACCGCGGCGGCCCGGCGGGGGGCTTCGACAGCGCCCTCCCGCACGATCGGGTCCGGTTCTTCATCCGCCGGCATGGTCATCCCCGTCGCTTCGAGCAGCAGGAGGCGCGCCTCCATCTGCTTCACGCGCCGACGGGTATCGAACAGCACGGCACCCAGCAGGATCAGAAGCAACGCAACCAGCATGACTCACCCTTCCCCATCATTTCCGGATACGGCTTGATAGATTTTAATTGAACGCTGATCAATTAAAATATTAGACAGTGTTCAATTAAATTTCTAGGACGCCTGCCATGGGCAGGAGATCCGACCATAGCCGCGCCGAGCTGGAGGCGCTGATTCTGGAGGAAGGCCATCGCCTGATAGCGGAAGTCGGCTTCGCCCGCTTTTCCGCGCGGGAGGTCGCCAAGCGCATCGGCTATGCGGTGGGCACCCTCTATAATGTGTTCGGCAGCTATGACCTGCTGCTCGCCGCGATCAATACGCGGACCTTCGAGCAATGGACGGCGCATCTGGAGGACAGGCTGACCCGGCCTTCGACGGACCGTATCGCCGCCCTGGTGGAGGGCTATTTCAGCTTCGCCGCCGGGCATATGAATTTGTGGACGGCCATATACGATCATCGCCTGCCCGCCGACATGGCCATGCCGCAGGCGCTGGCGCAGCGGCGCGCGGCATTGACCGACGTCGTGGTGCGCGAAGTCGCGGCGATCCTGCCGCCCGAAACGAAGGATCGCGCGCCGCGCCTTGCGCGATCGCTGGTCGCGACCGTCCATGGCCATTGCACCTTCGCCCTGAACGGCAGCTTCGCCCTGCTGGGGGAAACGGCCCCGCTGGAGATGGCCATTGCCCGTGTCAGGGAATCGCTGGCCGCGGCGGGCGCGACGATCGTAAGCTGACTCAGCCGGCGACGAGTTGCCGGGCTTGCGGATGCAACATGCAGGCCAGCGTCCCCGCGAGCACCAGCGCCCCGGCCAGCAGCAGCGGCAGGACCAGACCGCCATGCAGGACCAGCCATGCGCCCAGCCCCGCGCCCAGCAGGATCGCGACGACGCTGCCGATGCGGCGCGCCATATTGGGATTGCTGCCCCCCGCCATGGTCGAATCCGCCGCCAGCCCGGTGAGCGTCAGCGTCAGAACCGTCGTGGTGAGATCGGGTATCTTGAGCTGGCGGACGGTGGCGTTGCGAAAGCCCATGGCGAGGCCGGTCAGCGCGATGATCGCATAGAGGGCGGCGCCGGGCGACTGGCTGGCGATGTCGAAGCCGGTCGCGACCCCCGCCGCGATCCAGAGCAGCGCCGCCTCCACCAGCGCGGCGACCAGCAGCCATCGCCGCAGCGGCAGGCCGGCATGGCCCTTCCCCACCCGGCCGGCGACCAGCGCCCCGATCAGAAAGGCGGCGATCGCGGCGAGATAGGAAGCCGCATGAAAACCCGGCGTGCCGACGGCGGCGAAACCCAGAAAGACGATATTGCCGGTCATGTTGGCGGTGAACACCTTGCCCAGCCCCAGCACGCTGATCGCATCGACCAGGCCGGTTGTCACGGACAGGAGCAGCAGGAGCCAGGGCAGCGGCGAGGTCGAGGCTTTGGGAGCGGTCATGGCGATCTTCCTCTGTCAATTACCGGCGCAGATTAGGGTTGGCCCGGATTTGGAAATAGCCGAATAAAGTTGGCCGCTTCATTCGATTATCTGGAACGCTGATCAGAAGCGGAAATTGCTCTCCAGCCCCAGCATGGTGATCGTCTTCGCCGGACCGGTGTCGCGGATGAAGGCACCGGGCGCAAAGGCGGAGAAGGAGGTCGACAGCTCCCATTCCGGTGTGGCTTGCCACGCCAACGTCACCTCGGCCTCCTTGCCGATGAAGCGGGCGTCGCTGTCGCCGGCCGCGCGGACCAGATTGCCGGGAATGTCGTAGACGCCGTCGCCCTTGCTGGCGCGCCAATAGGCCATGGCGGCAAGGCTGGCGGACACGCCGCCGCCCAGGGCGCCGCTGACGCGGGGGTTGAGGCTGACGATGTTGGTCGGGCCGACGGGCGACAATTCGCCGAAATATTTGCCCTTGGGAAAGAGCGCGTTGAAGGTGCCGAGCCGGCCGTCGCCCGCCCGCCTGTCGCCGCTGACGATATTGACGCGCAACGTCGCGTCCGGCGCCAGCGGCAGGTTGGGAAAGCGGCGGCCGACTTCGGTGCCGATCGTCCAGGCGGCGATGCGCTGCCCTTCATAATGGCCGAACTGATAGACGCCCTCGACATTCCAGTGCCAGTCGGCGCGCACGCCATGCGATCGCAGGCCGACGCTGTGGCGGACTTCGCGCCCTTCCATGCCGCCGAAGCGGGCGGCGCGGTTGCGATAGCCCAGATAATAGAGGTCGAGTTCGGGCAGGGTCGCATAAGCGCCCCAGAGCGCTTTGGTGTCGGAAGTCGCATCGTCGAAGCTGCCGGCGCCGGGCTGCACCGGCTTCACCGCGAGCAGGCTGAGCGTCGCCTTGCCGACCACGACATCGGCGCGCGCTCCGTCGAAGGCGAGCGGCACATTGGGACCATAGCGGGTGCCGATCAGCCTTTCGGTGCCGAGCGAGAGCATCTGCCGGCCGGCACGCAGGGTGACAGGGCCAAGATCGACCTCGCCGAAGGCCTGGAGCAGGTCGACGCGCGTCCGGTCGATCGGGCTGGCGGAGGGCGCGACGCCAAGCGCATAGGCGGCGATCGGCTGGACGAAGGCCCGCGCCTTTCCGACATGCAGGTCGACATAGGGCATGGCCCGCAGCCAGAGATAGCTATCGTCCGGCGCATCCGCCCCGCCCCAGAGATTGTCGTGATAGTTTTCGCTGCGCGCGCGCAGCTCGATCCCGGTGGACAGCCAGGCATCGTCGCCCAGCGGCACATATTTGAACGGGCCGGTCCAGTGATGGGCGCGCTTTTCGGCGTCGGCCAGATCGGACCAGTCCTCGTCATAGCGGGTGATGCTGAGCGTCGGCGCTTGCCACGCCTCGCGCGGCTGGGCGGCGGCCGGGACCGGCAGCGCCAGCAGCGCGAGGAAGGGCAGGAGCCGTTTATCCATCGGCGCGCTTCCGCTCCGCAACCATGGCGACGAGGATGAAGCCGCCGATCAGGCCGATATGCTCGAAAAAGGCGTTGGTGGCCATGAAGCGTTCCTGCCCTGCCGGCATCGCCCAGAAGGCGTTAGCGGTGAAGGCGGCGAGCAGGGTGAAGACGCCCAGCATTCCCGCCCCCAACCAGACCAGCCGCCCGGTCAGGATCAGCAGCGGCCCGACCAGTTCCAGCACGATGGTGAGCGCCGCCCAGAAGGCGGGCGGGCTCATGCCGAAATGCGCCTGTTCGGCGACGGCGCCCTGCCAGTCGGTCAGCTTGACGATTCCGCCCAGAATATAAGCACTTGTCAGCATCAGCCGCGCCAGAAACCAAGTGGGTCGCCATGTCAGAATAGCGGATACGAAATGGGGAGTGGGGGTCATGGTTTTATTTCCCGGCGACGGTGTGAACTTCGGCGATATAGCCGCCGGGGAAACGGACGATCGCCGACTGGCGGCCGCCTTCTTCATGGGGCGGGACCAGCGTCTCGACACCGGCCGCCCTGGCCTTGTCCAGCGTGGCGCTGAGGTCCGCGACCGCATAGCCGGTCATGTCGCGGCCATAGGGCCAGGGCAGTTGCCCATCCGATATGATGACGCTCATCCTGCCATAGCCCGACGTCAGGCGGATGCGGCGATAGCGCTTGCCCGGCTGGCCGATCTCCTCGCCCGGCGCAGCCTTTTCGTCCGACGTCACCCTGGCATGAGCGAAGCCGGTCCATTGTTTCACGAACCGATCGGCGGCGTCTGCAGTCAGGTAGATGCGGTTTTCCGGCACGGTTGTGAGCGCGGGATAGTCGGGCTTGGCGGTGTGCCAGTAGAGTTGCATGTTCACGCCGCCCGCCCACTGCACCACCACGTCGCGGCCGATCGGATCGGGAAAACTGGTGATGAGGCGGGTTGCGCCATGCTTGATGGCGGACGCCACCGCCGCATCGAGGTCGCTGACCAGATAGCCGGTGCGCTCCGCGCCGAAGGGATAGGGGACAGGCGTCAGGAAGCCGAAGACCGAGATGGTGCCGGCGGGCGTCAGGGCGAGTTGCGACTTGGTCCGGCTGGCGGTGGGCGTCACCTGAAACACGCCCTGCTTGCTGGTCGCGCCGCCGAAGGTCGCGGTGAAGCTGGCGATGAAGCGGTCGAAATCTTCCGGCGCGACATAAACATGGGTGGTGTCATATTGCGGGCCGACCGCATAGTCGGCGCTGGCGGCGGGCGTGGCTTTTGCAGGCGCGACGGCAGGGCTGATGGCGACCAGGGCAGTCGCCACCATCAGGGTGAAACGCTTCATGTCAGTTGCTCCGGTTGGAGAGGCTCAACCCTCTCGGTCGATGGTGCAGGACCGGTTTAGGCGAAGGTCAGATGTCGATCGATCCGAATAATTTCGACGATCATATTCTATATTCTGGAATAGTGTAAAACGGCCCCTCTTGCCCAGGAGGGGCCGGTCTGACGATCAAACCGCCCAGCAGCCGCAGCCCAATGCCCCCCAGAAGCTCTGGACATCGGCGGCGGGCACGTTGGCGCCCAGCGCCGCGGCATGATCATGGCCATGAACCCCGCAGGAGGAGGCGCAGCCACAGGCCGACGCCAGCTTTTTCGATGCCTCATCCTTGCGATAATGGCCGCCGAAGGTCGCGACCGGGGACCAGTCGGGCATCGCCTTGGGGGCGACCGGCGCCAGCGGTCCATAGTCGCCTTCGCCATAGACGATCTTGCCGCCAAGCACGGTCAGGACCGAGCGGAGATGGGCGATCTCATCCTCGGGCACCGAGAAATAATCGTCCGACAACAGGGCAAGGTCGGCCAGCTGGCCCTTTTTGATCTGCCCCTTCTTGCCGATCTCGTTCGAAAACCATGTGTTCTTTTCGGTCCAGAGGCGCAGCGCGGTTTCGCGGTCCAGCCGGTTGCGCACCGGATAGAGGGCAAGGCCGCCGACGGTCTTCGACGTGACCAGCCAGCTCAGCGACACCCAGGGATTGTAGCTGGCGACGCGGGTCGCATCGGTGCCGGCGCCCACCGGAACGCCCGCGGCCATCATCCGCTTGATCGGCGGGGTTGCCTCGGCCGCCCTGGCGCCATAGCGTTCGACGAAATATTCGCCCTGGAACGCCATGCGATGCTGCACGGCGATGCCGCCACCCAAAGCCGCGATCCGGTCGATATTGCGCTCGCTGATCGTTTCGGCATGGTCGAAGAACCAGTTCAGCCCCTGCAACGGAATGTCGCGATTGACCTTTTCGAACACGTCGAGCGCACGGCCGATCGTCTGGTCATAGGTGGCGTGCATCCGCCAGGGCCAGCGGCGTTCGGCGAGCAGGCGGATCACCGGCTCCAGATCGCCTTCCATCTGCGGCGGCATGTCGGGGCGGGCGACGCGGAAATCCTCGAAGTCGGCGGCCGAATAGACCAGCATCTCGCCCGCACCATTGTGGCGGTACGTGTCATCGCCATCGCCCGGCTTGATCTTGGTCGACCAGGTGGCGAAGTCCTTCAGCTCCTCCTTCGGCTTCTGCGTGAAGAGGTTGTAGGCGATGCGCAAGGTCAGTTCACCATCCTTGTGCAGCTTGTCGATCACTTCATAATCGTCGGGATAATTTTGCGATCCGCCGCCCGCGTCGATGACGCTGGTGACGCCGAGCGAGTTGAGTTCCCGCATGAAATGCCTGGTCGAATTGAGCTGATAGTCCTGCGGCAGCTTCGGTCCCTTGGCCAGCGTGGCATAGAGGATCGTCGCATTGGGCTGGGCCAGCAGCAGGCCGGTCGGATTGCCCTGCGCGTCGCGGACGATCTCGCCGCCGGGCGGGTTCGGCGTATTCTTGTCATAGCCGACGGCGCGGAGCGCAGCGGCGTTCAGCAGCGCACGATCGTAAAGGTGCAGGATGAAGACCGGCGTATCGGGCGCGGCGGCGTTGATCTCCTCGATCGTGGGCAGCCGCTTTTCGGCGAACTGATGCTCGGTAAAGCCGCCGACGACGCGGACCCACTGGGGCGGCGGGGTGTTTTCGGCCTGACGTTTCAGCATCGCCATGGCGTCGGCCAGGGTCGGCACGCCTTCCCAACGCAGCTCCATATTATAGTTGAGACCACCGCGGATGACATGAATGTGGCTGTCGATCAGGCCGGGGATCAGGCGGCGCCCCCCGGCGTCGATCACCTGCGCGTCGGGACCGGCGGCGGCGCGGACCGCCTGCTCGCTGCCTACGGCCAGGAACTTGCCGTTGCGGATCGCCACCGCCTGCGCCACCGGATTTTCCCGATCCAGCGTCGTGACCTTGGCATTGACGATGATCAGGTCTTTCCGGGTCATGGCGAAACTTTCCGTGGTGGTGAGAAGGGGGAGGCTGGCGGCGCTGGCGAGCGCCTGGCGGCGGGTGATCATGCGTCCTGCTTTCGGTTGGCGGGCAGTTGGCCCAGCAGATGGTTGGCGCAGTCGGTGGTGACGAAGGCGGCGAGTTCCTTGCGATCGAACAGTCGCTTGGCGACGGGGACGATCTGTTCGCCGACCAATATCCCCGCCAGCCCGATGAGGGCGATCACCGGCGGCGCGGGAGAACGGACTCCGAGCAGGCTGTAGACGATGCCGACCAGCAGCCCGGCGCCCAGCGACAGAAGATAGGGCTTCATGTCCATTCTCCCTATTTGGACGATCAGGCCTGGATGAAGGCGAGGATGTCGGCGTTCAATATGTCGGCATTCACCGTCAACATGCCGTGCGAAAAATCTTCGTAGATTTTGAGCGTGGCGTTGGGCAGGATTTCGGCCTGGAGCACGCCCGCATTCCGGTAGGGCACGACCTGATCGTCATCGCCATGCAGGACCAGCGTGGGGACGCTGATCGCCGTCAGATCGTCGGTCTGGTCGGTTTCGGAAAAGGCCTTGATCCCTTCATAATGGGCGAGCGCGCTGCCCATCATGCCCTGCCGCCACCAATTATCGATCACGGCCTGCTTCACGTCCGCGCCTTCGCGGTTGAAGCCATAGAAGGGGCCGCTCGCGACATCGCGGAAAAATTGCGCGCGATTGGCGGCAAGGCCAGCGCGCAGCCCGTCGAATATCTCGATCGGCAGACCGCCCGGATAGCGATCGGTCTTCAGCATGATCGGCGGCACGGCGCTGACCAGCACGGCCTTGGCGACGCGGCCCTGCGGCAGGCCATGGCGAGCAACATAGGCGGCGACTTCGCCACCGCCAGTCGAGTGGCCGATATGGATGGCATTCTTCAGGTCCAGATGCTCGGCGACCGCGGCGGCGTCGGCGGCATAATGGGCCATGTCATAGCCGAAATCGACCTGCTGCGATCGACCATGGCCGCGACGGTCATGGGCGACGACGCGATAGCCCTTCGACAGGAAGAACAGCATCTGCGCATCCCAGTCGTCCGACGAAAGCGGCCAGCCATGGTGGAACATGATCGGCTGGGCATCCTTGCTGCCCCAATCCTTGTAGAAGATGTCGACGCCGTCCTTGGTGGTGATGAAGTTGCTCATGGAGACGATCCTTTGGAGAAGTGGGAATGCTGCAATCATCACCCCTCCCCCGAAGGGGAGGGGCTTTTTATGTCAGTGGCCGCCTTCGGAAGCGTCGAACATGGTCTTGGCGTAGGTGATGCCAAGGCCATAGGCGCCGCCCCATTTGCGGGCGATGCCGGTGGTCATGTCGTAGGTTTCGGTGCGCGCCCAGTCGCGTTGCAGTTCGAGCAGATACTGGAGCGAGGTGACGGGCTTGGCGCCGGCCTGGATCATGCGCTCGACGGCGCGCTCATGGGCTTCCTCGCTGATGTCGCCGCTGGCGTCGGTGATGACATAGACTTCAAAGCCCTGTTCGATCGCCGACAGAACCGGGCCGACGATGCAGACGCTGGTCCACAGGCCGGCGAACACCAGACGTTCCTTGCCGATGCGGTTCACTTCCTCGATCACCGCGGCGTCTTCCCAGGTGTTCATGCTGGTGCGGTCGAGCATCGGCTGGCCGGCAAAGGCTTCGGTGATTTCGCTGAACATCGGGCCGGAAAAGCTCTTTTCGGCGACGGTGGTGAGGATGGTAGGGACGTTGAAACCGGCCGCAGCGTTCGAGACGAGGGCGGCATTGTTGCGCAGCAATTCAGGGGCGATCGACTTGGTGGCGAAGGCCATCTGCGACTGGAAGTCGATCAGGACCAGGGCGTGGTTGCTGGGCGACAGCAGCGCCTTGGCGGGGGTCGGGGTGGCGGTGATGGTCATTGGTCTGTTCCCTCTGTTTGGGTGGTGCCGTGTTGGTGAAATCAGGGATAGGCCCATGTTATCCCGCGAGTAATCCGGATAAAATCGTCCGAACTTTTCGAAAAATTGGAATGATGGTCAATGCCCATAGGGACAGGTTTTCACACCGCCGCCTGAAAGGTTGATGACAGCTTGCCGCCCTATGCGGCGGGGGTCCGCAAGGGCGGACGGATTAACGCGACCCGCTTGGCAAAGGCCGTTCGTTCAGGCGATGGCGTCCCGATGCCTTCCTCCTGCCGAATGGCGAGAGGATTTATGAACGACATCTGGACTCATATCGTCGCCGATTTCTCCAATCTCGGCTCCCCATCCGCGCTGGCCGCCTTCGGTCAGGTCGTGCTGATCGATATCATGCTGGCGGCGGACAATGCGATCGTCGTCGGCGCGCTCGCCGCCGGCCTGCCGCCCGCGTCGCGCCGCAAGGTGATCGCGATCGGCGTGATCGCCGCGCTGGCGCTGCGCATCGCCTTCGCGCTGCTCGTGAGGCAGCTGATGCAATTGGTCGGCCTGGTCTTCGCCGGCGGCCTGCTGCTGGTCTGGGTCGCGTGGAAGATGTGGCGCGAACTGCGATCGGGCGGCGAGGCGGAGGATGCCGAGGATATCGCCGGCAGGGCCGCGCCCAGGGGCTTCGCGCAGGCCGCCTGGGCCGTCGCCATTGCCGACGTGTCGATGAGCCTGGACAATGTGCTGGCGGTCGCCGGCGCGGCGCGCGCGCATCCCGGCATCCTGGTCGTCGGCCTGATCCTGTCGGTCGCGTTGATGGGCGTGGCGGCGAACCTGCTGGCGCGTGTGATCGAACGCTATCGCGCCATTGCCTATTTCGGGCTGCTGGTCATTCTCTATGTCGCCGGCAGGATGATCTATGAGGGCACGATCGATCCGGCGACGGGCCTCATCACCCTGTTCTGATTCCTTCCATCACCGGGACAGGAACGGACCAACGCCGCTCCTGTCCCGTGGTCAGGCGACGAAGGGGAAGGCCAGCGCCATCATCCCCACCAGCGTCATGACGATGCAGACCGCCGCAGCGGGCAGCAGGGTGAAGCGCTGATGATCGGCCAGGTCGATACCGGCCAGGCTGACGAGCAAATAGGTGGAGGGCACCAGCGGGCTGAGCAGATGGACCGGCTGGCCCATCAGCGAAGCACGCGCGATCGCCATCGGATCGACGCCATAATGGGCGCCCGCTTCTGCCAGGATGGGCAACATGCCGAAATAGAAGGCGTCATTGGAGATGAAGAAGGTGAAGGGCATGGAGAGCAGCGCCGTGATCGGCGCCATATAGGGGCCAAGCACGGGCGGAATGACGCCCACCACTTCCTTGCTCATCGCCTCCACCATGCCGGTGCCGCCGAGGATGCCGGTGAAGATGCCCGCCGCGAAGATCAGCGACACGACCGAGAGGACATTGCCGGCATGGGCGGCGATCCGCTCCTTCTGCTGGGCGACGCCGGGATAGTTGACGATCATGGCGATGGCGAAGGCGATCATCATGAGGACCGACAGCGGCAGGATGCCCCAGACCAGCAGGCCGAGCAGCGCGACCACCAGCGCCGCGTTGAACCAGCGCAGACGCGGACGGCGCGCCTCGGGATATTGCGACACGCCAAGGTCGGCGATGTCGACTGGCTCGCGCTGCGGCGCATGGACATGGCCCAGGCGACGCCGTTCCTTGATCCCGAACCAGAAGGCGAGGCCGAGCAGGAAGGCGAGGCCCGCGATCATGCCGGGAATGAGCGGCAGGAACAGGGTGGCGGGATCGAGCTTCAGCGCGCTCGCGGCGCGGGCGGTCGGACCGCCCCAGGGGGTCAGGTTCATGATCCCGCTCGTCACCATCAGCAAGCAGACGAGATAGATGCGCTTCATGTCGAAGCGTTTGTAGAGCGGCAGCAGCGCGGCGATGGTGATGATGTAGGTGGTCGATCCGTCGCCATCCAGGCTGACGACCGCGCACAGCACCACCGATCCCAGCAGGATCAGCAGCGGATCGCCATGCACCAGCTTCACCAGCCGCCCGACCAGCGGATCGAACAGCCCCGTGTCCGTCATGGTCGAGAAGAAGAGGATGGCGAAGAGCAGCATCACGCCGGTGGGCGCGAGATTCTTGATGCCGTCGATCATCATGTCGCCAAGGCCGGCGGCCTGTCCGGCGATCATGCCGAACAGAGAGGGAATGACGATCAGCGCGACCAGCGGCGTCATCCGCTTGGTCATGATCAGCGTCATGAAGGTGGCGACCATCAGGAAGCCGAGCAGGGCAAGGTTCATCGCTGCGTCCTTGATTGGGCTGGAATTGGAGGGATCAGAAGGTCACGCCGACGCGCGCGCTGACGGTCTGGCCGTCGTCGCTGCCGGTGTAGCTGCCGGCGCGATTGTCGGTATGCCACTGGATGCCGTTGAGCTGGATGCGGGTGAAGCTGTTCAGATACCAGTTCACGCCCAGGGTCGCGGCCCAGCCGTCGCCGCCCAGCAGCAGGTCGGTATAGTCCAGATTCTCGTAGCGGGCGGTCAGCTCGATCGCGCCCGATCCGCCGTCCAGCACCGGGTCGATGACATTGGGCTGGCCGAAACTGCCGAGACGCGGATTATAAGGTGGCAGTTCGCCGGTCAGGAACAGGCCGGTCGACAGGCTCCACGCCTTGCTCCTGAAGTCGGGACGGCCGCCGTCGAGCCGGGCGATCCGCTGCCCCGCCTCGCCCATCACCCACAGGCCGCCGACATAGCCGCCCAGTTCGGCGCCATAGCCGGTGGTCGACCGGCCGCCGAGCAGGTCGCCGGTCGACACGCGGATGGCGCCGTTGAAGCGGCCCCCGATCACGGTGCTGCGGGTCAGGGTGGTGGCCGCCGATGACAGCGCCTCGTCGAAGAACCAGCCGCCGACATGCAGCAGCGACCGGTCGCTCTTGACCGGATTCCAATGAGCGCGCGCGCCGAAGGTGCGGCTGTCGTTGGTCGCCTGCTCGCCGTCGACCCGGTCGCCGGTCACGCTGACCGAGGCGTGCCAGTTGGGACCGAACAGGCGTCCCATGATGCCGATGCCATAAAAGCCGCGCTGCGGAATGATCGCGGTGGACACGACGCTGCGCTCCAGGAAAGGCGTGGAGTCCGAACCCGTGCTGCCTTCGAAGGCGCGGTCGTTGAACAGATGCCCGGCGCGCACGTCATAATCGACCTTGCTGCTGATCTTGTTGCGATAGCCAAGGAAGGCGGTGACGATGTCCACCTCGTTTTCGGAAAAGTCGCTTTCGAACTGGTAGAAGAAATGCGGGCCGACGCCGCCTTCCAGCCCCAGGCGCAGCGCACGCATCCCGGTCGTCGTCGTGTTCCGGCCGCCATATCTCGACCCCATGGTCGAGCTGACATCGACCAGGATGCGACCGCGCGGCTTATAGGTGAAGACGCCGTCGGCCGAACGGAAGACGGGCAGGCCCGCCCCCCATTCGGTGGTGACGCCCGCCGGATTGGCCGCAACGGCGCGCGCCTGCGCCACGTCGAGGTCGGCGGGACCGGGCGGCACAATCTGCGGCGCGAAGGGGGCGATGACCAGCGGCGGGGCCACCTGTTGCTGCGCCACCTGCGGCGCGGATTGCTGCGCGGGAGCGGGCGCAGCATTTTGCGCGGCGCCCTGCCCTTCCAGTCTGTCGAGGCGCGCCTTGAGCGCGGCGATTTCGGCGGCCTGTGCCTTGACGAGGGCGGCCAGCTCGTCGGCGCTGGGCGTCTGCGCAAGCGCGGGCGTCGCGACGATCAGCGCCAGCGTGGCGCAGCCGCTGCGCAACGGTGGGAAAGTCATTCTACTTGGCTCCAGAGGCGAGGATCGCGTTCCAGTCGCGCAGGAAGCGCTGTTGTTTGAGGCGATCGAGATTGGCGAGAAGCTGCGGGCCGACGCGCACGGGGCGGGCCTGGGCAGCGGGAAGGCGGCGGCCCCTAATGTCGGTGCGGACGGGCCAGAGGCTGTGCTGGGCGAGCAGGGACTGGCCCTGGCGCGACAGCAGGAAATCGAGGAACAGCCGGGCGGCGGCGGGATGCCGCGCCTCGCGCGCGATGAAGGCGATGCGCGACATCACGATGGTATAATCCTGCGGAAAGACCACGCCGATGCGCGGATCGCGACGCGCCCGTTCCACAGCATAGGAGCCGATGACATTATAGGCGATCGAGAGCCGCCCCTCCGCAACGCCACGCAGCATCGGCTCGGTGGTGATCGACAGGACGGGGCGGGTCGCCGCCATCGCCTCCACCAGCGATCGGGTGTCGCCGGTGATCGCATAATCCTGCGTCAGGTAGAGATAGCCGGTGTTGGACCGGGCCGGATCGAAAGTCGCGACCTTGCCCATCAGCGCCCGGCGCTGCGTGCGCAGCAGCGCCTCCAGCGCGGCATGGCTGCGCGGCGGCCGGGGAATCGCCTTCTTGTTGTAGACATAGGCGATCGGTTCGGCGGTGACGCCGAACCCCATATTTTTCCACACCGCCGACGCCGGCAGGGCGGGCTTTTCCGGGCTGGCATAGGCCTGGGCGAAACCGTCGTTGATGAGCTTCACCTGCTGGTCCATCGCCGACGACCAGACAAGGTCGGCCGACGGCTTGCGCGCCCGCGTCTCCGCCACGAAACGGCGATACATTTCGTTGGAGCCAAGGTCGGCATAGCGGACGGTGACGCCCGGATAGCGGCGCTGGAAAGCGAGGATGACCGGCGCCATTTCCGACGTGTCGGCGTTGGCGTAGACGATGACCTGCCGTTCAGCCTTCGCATCGGCGATCAGCTGGTCATAGGAGCGCGGATAGCCGGCCGGCCGCTCCGCCACCACCGTGGTGGCCGGTGCGGCCAGACTTGCCAAGGCCGCCAACATCAGAATAACCCTTCGCATCGACCCACTCCTTCGCGTCTTCGTCTCTTTGGCCGTTTCTTCTGTCGGATGAGATGCGAGGGTCAGTTACGAAGCCAAGCTGTCATCAACCTTTCAGCACCAGGTGCCCCATTCGGATTTTGATGATCGAGGATGACGCCGCGCTGGCGCGCAGCATTTCCGCCCTGCTTCGCGCGGGGGGCCATGCCGTGGACCATGTCGCGACCGGGGAGGATGCGCTGTCGGTCGTCGGCAGCGAACCCTATGCGCTCGTGATTCTCGACGTCGGCCTGCCCGACATGGACGGTTTCGCCGTGCTGGCGGACCTGCGGCGGCGGGGCGAGAAGGTGCCGGTCCTGATGCTGACCGCGCGCGACGCGCTGGATGATCGGGTGCGCGGGCTGGACCTGGGGGCCGACGATTATCTGCGCAAGCCCTTCGATCCGGAGGAACTGGAAGCGCGGGTGCGCGCGCTGGGGCGGCGGCGGGGCGGCGATCCGACGCCCGAACTCAGCGTCGGCGCATTGACCATCAACCGCTCCACCGGGACGGCGGATGTGGCGGGACGGCCGCTCGACCTGCGCCGGCGCGAAATGGCGGTGCTCGAATCGCTGGCGACGCGCGCGGGGCAGGTGGTGCCGCGCGAGTTGCTGATCGGCGAGGTGTTCGGTTTCGACGAGCCCGTCGGCGGCAACGCGATCGAGGTGCATGTGACGCGGCTGCGCGGCAAGCTGGCGCCCGATGGTCCCGGTATCCGCACCGTGCGGGGCGTGGGCTATATGCTCGATGCCGGTTAGGGGGCCGGCTAGAGGATCGGGCAAAGCGCAGGCGATTGCGCTGCGGACCCGGCTGCTTGCGGCGATGCTGGGGCCGCTGCTGGGCGCGGCGGCGATCATCGGCATTGGCGGGGCGACGCTGATTTCCGACGTGGTGCGGCGGACCAACGACCGGGTGCTGGGCGGCGCGCTGGGTGCGATCGCCGAAACGGTGCAGGTGGAACGCGGCGAGGTGACGCTGGACCTGCCCCCCGCCGCCTTCGGAATGCTGGAGAATAGCGAGCGCGACAATGTCTATTATCGCATCGCCGTGGGGCGCGAATTGCTGACCGGCTATGCCGACCTGCCCGCGCCCGATCCCGCAACGATGAGCGTGGACCAGCCGCGCTTCCGCTTCGCCCGCTATCGCGACCAGGGCATCCGCATCGCGGAGGTGAAGCGGATGCTGCCGCGGATCGCGGCGCCGGTGATCGTCCAGGTCGCCGAGACGCTGGACAATCGCAAGGTGCTGGCTGAACGGCTGATCATCGCCTTGCTGCTGGGCGAGGTGGCGCTGGTCGGCGTCGCGGTGCTGCTGCTGCGCCCGGCGCTGGGGTGGAGCCTGCGTCCGCTCGCCCGCCTGCGCCGGTCGGTGGAGGCGCGCGATTCCGGCACGCGCCCGGATTTCTCGCCGCTCGACGCCGGGCCGCTGCCCAATGAACTGCGCCCCCTCGCCACCGCCTTCGACCATCTGCTGGCGCAACTCGACAAGGCGACCGGCGGCGTGCGCCGTTTCACCGCCGATGCCTCGCACCAGATGCGCACGCCTTTGTCGGTTCTGAAGGTGCAGGTCGAGCTGGCCCGGCGCGGATCGTCCGCCGCGCTGGACGAGATTGCCGACGCCGTGCAGCGGCTGGAACGGCTGGTGACGCAATTGCTGGCGCTCGCCCGCGCCGAGGAAGGCGGCGTCTCCCCGCCCCTCGAAGCCGTCGACCTCAAGGAAGTGAGCAGCGCCGTCATCGGCCGCCTCATCAACCAGGCGATCCAGGCCGGGGTGGAACTCAACCTGGATGCGCAGGATGGCGAAATCTATCGGGTGCAGGCCCACCGGACTTTGGTGTTCGAGATCATCGCCAATCTGATCGACAATGGCATCCGCTACAATCGGCGCGGCGGCACGGTCACGGTCATCCTCGCGCGCGAAAAGGACCATGTCCTGCTGACGGTCAGCGACGACGGACCGGGCATCGCGCCCGAATATCATGAGAAGATATTCGAGCGCTTCTTCCGCGCCGTCGGTCCCAATGGCGCGGAAGGCACCGGCCTTGGCCTCGCCATCGTCCAGTCGGCGGCGTCGCGCATGGGCGCCAGCGTCGAGATTGCCGATGGCAGGCCCGGCACCCGTATCGCCATCCGTTTCGCCGCGGACGAAGTGGCGGTAGGAGCGTCCGCATGAGCAATTTTTCCTATCGCCGGATCGGCATCATCGGGACCGGCCGGGTCGCCCGCGCACTGGCGCTGGCGCTGGCGCCGCATTCGGCCGCACCCATGCTGTTGTGGGGAAGGCATGGCGACGCGCTTCAGGCGATGGCGGACGCAATCGGTCGCGCGACGTCGACGGCGCAATTGCCGGAGATACTGCAATGTTGCGACCTGATCGCGATCGCGGTGTCGGACGACGCCATAAGCACGATCGTCGCCGATCTGACCCATGGCCCGGCGGCCAGCGCCTCTCCCCTCCTCTTCCATGTCAGCGGCCGCAGCGGCGTGGGGTTGCTGGACCCGTTGCTTGCCAAGGGCGTGGCGACCGCGGCGATTCATCCCGTGATGACCTTCACCGGAGACGCGCCGACCGAAGTCCGGCGCATGGCCGGCGCCCGCTTCGCCGTCACCGGATCGAGCGAACAGGCGACACTGGACGCACACCGGCTGGTCGCACTGCTGGGCGGGATCGCGGTCGACATCCGGGAGGCGCATCGCCCGCTCTATCATGCCGCCCTCTGCCATGCGGCCAACCATCTGGTGACGCTGATCGCCGGCGCCTGCCACGCGCTGGAGGCAGCCGGCGCGGACGATCCGCTCGCCCTGCTCGCCCCCCTGGTCCAGGCGGCTACGGACAACAGCCTTGCGAAGGGCCTTGCCGCTTTGTCCGGCCCGCTGCTGCGCGGTGACGGCGATACGATCGCCACGCATCTGGAGGCGCTCTCCCGCGATTGCCCTCGACTTTCCGCTCCCTATCGCGCCATGGCCATCGCGACGCTCGACGAACTGGAGCAGGACGGAAAGGACAGAACGGTGCTGCGCACGCTTCTCGCCTGATGGCGTGACGGCGCGATCCTGCTATCAGGGGCGCATGGCCTCCCCGCTCAAGATCAAGATCCAGCTCTATTGCGGCGAGGAGATCGCCATGGGACCCGGCAAAGCCGATCTGCTGGACGCCATCCTTGCGCACGGCTCCATCTCGGCGGCGGGGCGCGCCATGGGGATGAGCTACAGGCGGACCTGGCTGCTGGTCGATGCGATGAACCGCTGCTGGCGCGACAAGCTGGTCGACACGGTGCCGGGTGGCGGGCGCGAACGCGGCGCGCATGTCACGCCTGCCGGGGAAGCGGTGCTGGCCGCCTATCGCGCGATGCAGGCCGCGGCGACCGGAGCCGCCGGGCCGATAGCATCGCCCTTGCTCGACCTGCTGCGCGAAGCGCCGCTCATGCCCGACGGCGCGCCCTTATAGGCTTTTGCCGCAGGCCCGGTCCGGTCGCGACAGGCGGGGATCGCCGACGAAATACGGGTCGGTCAGGCTGTCGAGAAAGGCGATCATGGCCGGCATGTCCCTGTCCTGAACCGCGACCGGATGCCGCCGTATCGCAGAGTCCAGTGTCATGGCCGTGCCGTCATGCCACCAGGGTCCGGTCAGCGCGACATTGCGGAGCGAGGGCGTGCGGAAACGTCCGGCATCTTCCACCCTGCCCGACTGTTCGACAAGGCCAGGATCGGACGCCTGCGCCGGCTCCAGCCGGTGATAGTCCATGTCGCTGAAATTCGGCCCGGCATGGCAGGCCGCGCAGCCCTGCGCCCGGAACAGCCGCGCGCCCTCCAGCGCCAACGGAGTCAAGGCGCCGCGATCATAAGCGCTGCGATAGGAAATCATCGTCCGCTCGAAGGCGGCCAGCGCGGCGGTCACGCTGCCCGTGTCGATCCGCCCCGCGCGCTCGGGAAAGGCGCGGGCGAACATCCGGCGGTAGCAGGAGTCTACGCCCAGCCGTCGCGCCAATTCCCCGTCCAGCCCCTTCATGCCCATTTCCACCGGCCGCTCGCCGAACAGCGGCACCAGCGCCTGCGCCTCCAGCGCGGTGATGGCAGGATCGGCGGCCGTCAGCCGCGCGAACCAGCCGACATTGGCCAGGCCTGGCACATTGCGCCGCCCTGCCCCGCCATGGACGCCCGGCCGCGTCCTATTGCCATCGGCGAAGGCGCGCTTCTGCTCATGGCAACCCGCGCAGGCAAGCGTGCCGTCGGCCGACAGATCGGCATCGTAGAAAAGGCGACGGCCCAGTTCCACCTTGGCCACACTCATCGGATTCTCCGCCGGAACCACCGGCGCGGCGACACCCCGTGGCAGGTTCCAGCGCCAGCCGGGCGACGCAGCGGCGACAAGCAGGAGCGCCGCCGCGCAGAGCAGGCCCCTCACGACAGGATCTTCACGACAGGGGCGTCACCAGCAACGTCACCTTGTCCGACCCGTTGGCCGCGACCTGCAGCACATATTCGCCCGGCTCCAGCGCATAGTCGACCATCTTGCGGATGCCCGAACAGTCCGGCCCATGCCCATGCGCAATGGATGTCGACGCCTTGCCGTCCTTCACCACATCGACCCAGGCCGGCGTGCTGAGCGCAACCCGCCATGTCCCCGCCTTGTCGACGGTAAAGCGCGCAAGCCCGCCATAGCTGACGCTGCCACCCGGCTTTTCCGGTCGCAGCGGATAGGCGACCCTGGGCGTCGGCAGCAGCGCCATCGCCACCGCCTGCCCCGGCGTCAGGGTCGCGCCGGCGAGCGCCCCGCGCGCGCCGGCGGCCTGCAAGGGCGTCGCGTTCGGCCAGGAGGCGAGCGGCGCGGGCAACGGGACTGGCGCGGTGCAGGTGGCGGCGGGCATTTCCGCCGTCTGCGCGGATGCGCCACCCGCCCCGGCGATCAGCGCAAACGAAAGCGACAACGAAGGCGACAATCGAAACATGAAGGCTTTCCTCCCGAGAACAAAACTATATATGGCCGGATACAGTGAGTCGGACGACCTAAAAAGGGGGAAAATCACATGCGCATCGCCTTGACCTGCCTGTTGGGGGCCGGCTCCATCCTTACGTCCGCCGCCCATGCGCAGGATGCCACGCCCGATGCCAGCGACCGCTTCTCTCTCGGCCAGATCATCGTCACCGCGCCGCGCACCGAAGGAATCGGCATTGATAGCACGACGCTCTCCTCCGACGCCATCTACACGTTCAGCCGCACCGCGCTCGACGACGCGGTCAACCTGATGCCCGGCGTGTCGGCCGGCAACAGCGGCGGCACCCGCAATGAGCGGCTGGTCTTCGTGCGCGGGTTCGACCGGTTCCAGGTGCCGCTCTCGATCGACGGCATCCGTGTCTATCTGCCCGCCGACAACCGGCTCGACTATGGCCGTTTTCTCACCACCGACATATCCGAAGTGCAGGTGGCGAAGGGTTATGCCTCCCTGCTCGATGGTCCCGGCGCGATGGGCGGTGCGATCAATCTGGTGACGCGCAAGCCGACCAAGGAACTGGACATCGACGTGCGCGGCACGGTGAATTTCGACAATGATGCCGACTATGCCGGCTATTCGACCTCCGCCATGGTCGGCACGCGCCAGGACAAATGGTATGCGCAGGCCAGCTATGCGCGCAGCTTCACCGATCATTGGGACCTGCCCAATGACTTCACTGCGAAGGTGCCGTCCCTGGAAAATGGCGGCGCCCGCGACTTTTCCCGGACGGAGGACTGGCGCATCAACGCCAAGGTCGGCTTCACCCCCAACGCCACCGACGAATATGCGCTGAGCTACACTCATCAGGAAGGGTCGAAGGGCGCGCCGCTGCACATCAGCGACACGGTGACGACGCCGCGCTTCTGGGACTGGCCGTCCTGGGACATCAGCAGCGTCTATTTCCTGTCGACCACGGCGCTGGGGGACCGGGCGACGCTCAAGACCCGCGCCTATTACAACAGGTTCGATTCGATCCTGCGCTCCTTCAACGACCGCACCCAGACGACGCAGAGCCGCCCCTATGCGTTCGATTCCCCCTATGAGGATCGCGCCTGGGGCGGTTCGGCGGAGCTCGATTTCGCCGCGAGCGACGCCGACACGCTGCGCCTCGCCTTCCATTATCGCCATGACCGCCATGTCGAGTATCAGACCAGCTTCTCGACCACCGGCGCGCCGACCACCGAACCGCGCCAGACCCAGACCGAGGAGACTTTCTCCGCCGCGCTGGAGAATGAACTGAAGCTCGGCCCCGATTTGAGCTTCACATTGGGCGGCAGCTTCGACTGGCGCAACCTCATCAAGGCGGAGGAATATGGCGCGCCGCTGGGCACGTCGGGCGCTTCAGTGCTTTACAATTATCCGCGCCGCGACGCCGACACATGGAATCTGCAGGGCCGGTTCGACTGGCGGGCGAGCGACGCATTGGCCCTTCACGCCAGCCTGTCTTCCCGCGCGCGTTTCCCGACCATCTTCGAACGGTTCAGCCAACGCTTCAACACCGCCATCCCCAATCCTTCGCTGAAGGCCGAGCGCGCCACCAATGCGGAAATCGGTGGAAGCTGGGCGCAGGGCAAGCTGCGCGTGGAAGGCGCGCTGTTCTACAGTTGGGTCGATGACGCGATCTTCAGCGTGCTGACCCCGGCCTATCCCTGCACCGCGTCGACCACGCCGCCCGCAATGCCCCGCCCCGGCTGCGCCCTCACTAACCTGACCCAAAGCCAGAATGTCGGCAGCGGCCATTATTATGGCGTCGAACTGTCCGTGTCGGCCACGCTGCTGCCGGGCCTCGACATCGGCGCCAACTATACTGGCATCAAGCGCGATCTCGATTATGCCGCCAACCCGGCCTTCCGCCCAACCGGCGTGCCAACGCACAAGGGCTTCGCCTGGGCGGACTGGTCGCCGATCGGCGGGCTGCATATCGTGCCCAATATCGACCTCGCCTCGAACCGCTGGACCCTGTTCACGGCGACCACCGCCAGCCAGCCGCAACTTTATTATCGCACCGGCGCCTATGTGAATGCGGGGCTGCGGATCGACTATGCGCTGACCGACCAAGTCGATATCGGCATTGGCGGCCGCAACCTGTTCGATGATTATTACACGCTGACCGACGGCTTCCCCGAACCGGGGCGGACGCTGTTCGCCAGTCTCCGCGCACGCTATTGAGGATGTACACGCCCCGCTGATCCATGCTGCGTCCCGCGCCCTTGCACGGGCGCGCCTCCCTCTGCAGCGCCAGCCGATCCTCGCACGGCAGTGGAGGATCGGCGATTTGCTTTTCCCTACTCATGGATCAGATTTGTCGCGGCTCTTCTCCATCTTCGTCTTGCGCGAACCGTTGGAGAAGCGGAAAAAGGACCGCCGGCATCGCCCCTCTTGGCGGATCGCCATGGAAACCGCGCCTAAATGGCATCGCGTCATCATTTTCCATAAAATGTTTATCGTTTAATTTATTGAGTTATCATACTGAAAATAAACGATATTTATGATGTGGAATTTTTTTCGTACTTAGGCCATTCCGGGTCTCTCAAGGAGCTATCCGTCATGGCCCATTCCAAGCTGTTTTCCGCTTATGCGGATGCGCAAAGCCTCCTCGCTCGGGTCGAGGAACGCCGCCGTCTCAGCCCGGTGCGGTTTCCCCTTCGCACCCGTATGCGGATCGCCGAACGCCAGGCGCTGGCAAGGCTGGACAACCTCCCCTTGCTGGACGACGACCTTCTTGTCGATGCCCGGGGCGCCGTGCGGACTTCGGACTTTGACCTCAGCCATGGACGCCGGGCGATCGGCAGCCCCATCGAGCTTGAGGCGATCCTCAACAACGGCCCCGCCTTGCTTGATTGGCTCGGCGCCATGCCCGCTATGGACGCATTTTCCCCTCTGGCATGGCAACGCGCCGTACCGGACATGCTCGATGCCGTCGGGGCCTGGCAGCGCGATGTTGCGGCCCTTTCACCCTCCCCTCCCCTGCTCCATGGCGCCCGCATGGCGCAGCTCTGGCGCGAACATGCGCCCGTTGGGCGGGGCGACCTCGTTTACAGCCTTCTGATCGGAGATCGCTGGGGACCGGGCCGCTGGGACGGTTCCGTCGGAGGGTTGACAGCGCTTGGCCTTGAACGGAGTCATGCGCCATGGCGGTTGGCGCGGGACGAGAAGCTGGAAGAAATCTGGCTCGAAGCCGTATCCACCGGCGCGCAGGCGCATCTCGATCTGGAAGTACGACTTCGCGCCTACGCTGCGCGGGCGGCGCAATTCATCAACGCACGCCGGCGCCCCGGCCGTCTGAAAGACCTGCTCTCGCTCGCCATGTCTCATCCGCGCATCAGCAGCAGAGACGTTGCAAAGGCGCTGGAACTGACCGTTGCCGGCGCAATCAAGTTGCTTTCGATCGCAACGGAAGCCGGTCTGCTGATCGAGCGGTCAGGACAGGCCAGCTATCGCAGCTATGCCATTCCCGTCGCCGCGCCATCGGAAGCCGTCATGCGGATGCGTTCCGATCCGTTCAATCCATCGAGCACGTCGTTCGCCTCGTCCCATGATGATGCGTTCGATGCTGAGGCATCGTCCGATTGAGCAAAAATCCGCTCTTATGCGGCTGCATATCCGCCCTGCCGGCGGCAAATAGCCGCTTCTAAACGCTCCGGCAGGCCTCCGCCGACATTCTCGCACTATCCGCCAGAAAGAGTTTGAACGGCGAGAGCCGGCCGATTCCGAAAACACGTTGAAATCGCCATGCAGGCCCAGAGCAGGGCAGGGGGCTGGCGACAATTGACCTGAATTTAGAAGGTTGCGCTGCCCGGCTGGAAAGAGGTGGAACGCCCTATCCTCTTCGCGGTCGATGCGACGTGTTTTCAGAATCGGCAGGGGCGGCAGATATCGATCGGCTCGGAGGGAGCAATCATCCATTCGCCTGGATATGGCAGGCCCGAAATATGCCGGCTATATGGGCATTGTCCGCCAACCGATCCGCATCGGCCGATGGCGAACGCGAATCTCCCGCCATTTATCGCATGATTCCGAAAACACGATCCTCCGCAAAGATCAGAGTCGGTATTTGTTGCGACGATGATGTTCCTTGACGAAACCGTAGAAGCGCTTGGAATAGTTACGCGGCAGTTCGTCGGGATTGGCGCCCAGGAAAGCATCGAATCGGCGCATCAATTCGTCATAGTCCCAGCCCGGGAAATCGGTTCGGATCGCATCATACACGTCGCTATCCAGCACCTTGATCGCGCTGGCGCGTGCCGCGGGGGCAGACATTCGCCGTTCGGGCAGCGTGGGCCGCGCAGCGGCATCCGTCGGCTCACGAACCCGCAAATCGCGGGTCAGCTGCGAGATCAGGTTCAGGGCCAGACGCGGCTCGACCAGATCCTCCGACGTGTGATCGGATTGCGCGATCATTTGTGCCGCGCCGGGGGAGGGGGGGCGTTTCCGCCGCTCCGTATCCCCCAGATGACGGCGCATGACCATCTTCAACTTTGGCCTGCTGCTGTCCTCGTCAATCACTTCCAGGCTGATGTCCGGAAGCTCGTTGCTTCGTGCAAGGTCGAGCAGCTTGCGCTTGAACACCGGATAGCTGCTCTCGCTTCCGCTCTTTTGGTGCAGCGTCTCAAACCCGATGGCAAAGCCCTCCGGCCCGTTCCCGCCCGCATGTTTGCGCGAGGCCCGATAGAGCCATTTACCCAGCCCGCTCGTGATCTCGAAATAGAGGGGCGAAATCGATAGCACGTTGCGCTTGTCCATCACCCCGTCGAAGAACCACTTGGACAGGGTGATTTCCATGCCCAGCGACCGTTGCGTCCGCTCGTCCACCAGATGGGTGTAACTGTCGATCCAGGAGAATGTCGTCTCCCGGCTTTTCGCATTGGCCCGAATATTGGTCTTGATCGTCGTCGCTTGCAGCCGGTCGAGCGCGTTGACCAGACGCTCATAGGCCCGGCCGCTCGTGCCCCAGCAAATTCGTTTCAGCAGATCGCCGGGCTGCAATCTTATGGCCGGAGAAATATCGTTGGTGCCGCGTTCGCGCAGTTCGTTCAGATGCGATGCCAGATAGATCATGATGTCGGCGTCCCAGATCGTCGCCATTCCGTAGGCCGGATTGGGGAGAACCTGCACCGTCACATTGCGGTCGGGACTGACATAGTCGATCGGCTTGATACGCTTGCGCTTCGACAGGCTGAAGAAGGGGCGCTGCATCGTCTCCTGATAATCGCGGAGCGAAATGTCGCTGAAATCGGGCAGGGTGAAGAACATCTCGAACTGAACCTTGCGCTCCTTGAGCACAGTTTTCAGCTCGCCCTCATTGCCTGCCGTTGCCATGTCGTCCCCGCTTCCCCCCGGAGGGAAATCACCATCAAGTCACTGAAATAAAAGAATTATTCCTCCATTTTCAGCTTTTCTTCCCACGCCCGCTCAGCGCCGCCGCCCGGTACGAATTTTCGCCTGTTCAATCACCGGGCGCAGCGCTTCCAATATCTCGTCGGTAGACAGTCCGCTCGGCGACAGCGACAGCGTCAATATCTTCTGCTGATCCTTTTCGACCTGGCCGATCGATGTGCCGCCCGTCGCCGCGATCGCCGTCTTCTGCACGCGCCCCTTGACAACGGTCGCCTGGATCAGGCGCGCCATCACTTCCGGTCCGCCGATCGGCTGCTCATCGCCCGACCGCCGGAAACTCTGCTCGGACGCAATCTGATCCGCCGCCGCTTCCAGCTTCGCCCGGCTCACCGGATCGCGTAGCAGGGGAAGGAGCTTCTCCGCATATTTGGCCTGAAGATCCATCGGTGAATGAAAGGCGCTCACCATCAGCGGCGGGATCTCGGTCAGGGCGATGTAGCGCGACAGCTGCGACTTGGAGATTTTCAGCCGTTCGGCCATGCGCAACTGCACGCCGCCATAATAGCTGTCGACCGCCGCCTTGTAATTGAGGCCGCGCTCCAGGTCCGAAATATCCTCGCGCTCGCGATTCTCGATATCGGCCAGGCGAAACGCCGCTTCGTCATCCAGATCCTCGATGATCGCGATCAGGTCGATGTCAGGATAATGATTGGCGTTGAGCCAGGAAATCGCCCAATGCCGCCGCGTGCCCGTCACCAGTTCATAGGGCAGGGGGCCGTTGGGCGTGCGACGCACCACGGCGGGGACGCGATTGCCGCCCTCCGCCAGCACCGAATCGATCAGGCTGCGCAGCCGATGTTCGTCGAGCAGCGAATAATCGCGGGCATTGCCCGGCCAGATCGAACATTCCGCCGGTTTCAGGCGGATGGTCGGGCGCTTCACGATCCGCGCGGCTTCGCCAAAGGCCTCAAGCCGCTTGTTCGTGAAATTGGCGCGCGGGGCGCTCGCCGTTTCGACCGCAGCCGCCGGACTGACGGCCGGTTCGTTCGGAACGGAGGCCAATGCCTCGCTGATCAGCGATCGCCGGCTCATGCCGCTACGCCCACGTCAGAGGTCAGGCTGGTAGACGGCCATTGCTGGCGAATCTGCTGTTCCACTTCGGAAAAGACCGCATCCAGATTCTCGCGGCACCGCATATAGGTCTGGTGCGAGGCGGACGGCTTGGATTCATAGATGGACCGGAAGGATTGGGTCGCGTTCTTGATCTCTTCGGACGCCAGGATCGGTTGTCCAAGCAGCAACCCGGCATAGGTCGCCTGCATGATCCGCCACATGTCGTTCTCCCCCGGCTTGCTGGGGGAAAAGGTGGAGCAGACCACCCGGATGAAGCCATAATTGACCGGTGTGCCATTTTGTTCGAGAATCTCGATATTGTCGGCGATCGTGTCCATGAAATGGATGGTCGACAGATAGTCGAGCTGGCGCGCCGGCACCGGGATCAGAAGGCCGGTCGCGGCGGCCATGACGTTGAGGCCGAGAAAGCCCATGGCCGGCGGCGGATCGAGCAGGATGACGTCGAAATCCTTGGTCACGCTGGCAATGCCGATGCGCAGCGCCTGAAGGCTTTCGCGCACGGCCTGCCCGCCCTCCCGCAGGGTGGAGGTCAAATCCCATTCGGCATCCTGAAGGCCCAGGCTGGACGGCACGATCTTGATCGTTGGCCAGGGAGTATCGCGGATGGTGCGGGAAAAATCGCTGAAGGTGCTGCGCGGGGACAGGAAGGCGCCGAGCGTCTCCTCATCGTCGATCAGCGTTTCAGGCTGGATGTCGAACATGGTGGTGGTTGACGCCTGTGGGTCGCAGTCGATCACCAGCACGCGATAGCCATGAAGCGCGAGATAGTCCGCCAGATGTTTGGTGATCGTGCTCTTGCCCACGCCGCCCTTGAAATTCTGGACCGCCAGGACGACTGCGTCCTCGTCCGGCTGTTTGCCGACATGGATGCCGAGCGCGCTGCGGATATGGGTCAGATCTTCCAGCGTGTAAAAGCGGCGGCCATTGGGCAACTGCTTGGGCTGGGGCAGGCGGCCCTTGGCTTCCGCCTTGGCCAGCGCTTCGGGCGTGCGGCCGATCAGTTCGGCGGCGATGGTCGGCCCGAAACTGATGTCGAGTGTCTTGCGATTGTCCGGCCGGAACACGATCGTCTTGATATGATCGCGCATTTGCTGGCAGGCGGTGGTGACGTTGCGCAAGGTGTTGACGGTAAACGACATGACGCCCCTCATGGCCGAATCGTGACAGATGGAAACTGGTTTGCGTTTAATGCGCCTATTTTGGTTCCAAAGTCAAACCGGGCCGTTTTGCACTGCACAATCGCGTTAGCACTGGCCTCGCCCGCCTCTGGACAGAAACCTCTCTGGCTGGGGAAGTCCGAAGACCAAGGGCGCTGGTTGATAGCCCGCTATGACAAACTTGTCGGTTCAGGCGAGGCTGGATGGCAAATGCGACGCTGCAGCCTGGCGTTTAGGAGATTTATTGGGAGATTAGCAGAGTTAGGTGCCCGCGCACCGTCGATTCGCTGGCGGGAATCCGGCGTTTCCCGATGGTCTGGGCGAACGTGATCGCACGTTGCATTGCAACCGATAACACGTCGGCGCGATTCCGAAACCACGCCGAAAGAGTCGTGATAACACGCTGGCGGATCAGGGGAAAATGATCTGCCAGCGCCACCGCCCTTATTGCCCTTGCGCTTGGACCGCCTTGCCGCCGGCGCTCAGATCGAGCATGGATTTGTCCGTTCCATAGCGATGCCAGACGGGCAGGCCGTTGCCGTTGGGATCGCCCGTCTTCACGAAATTGACGAGATAGGCGCTGGCGATTCGCCCCATTTCCTTGTCCCGAGCGGTGACGGCATCGCCATATTTGACGGCGACCGTGTCAAAGAAATAGGGGATCTCGCTTGCGTGCGCCGCGCCCTTGGTCGCCGGCGTGCGCTGGCTCTCGGCGACATAGGAGAAACGATAATGATAGGTCGGCGCGCCCTGTGTCGCGAACTGGCCCGCCATATCCCGCGCGCCCGCGACCATCGGCCCGGAAGGCCCGCCGATATCGTCGCTGGTCGCGCCGATCATCACCGGCACTTTGGCAAAGCGCCCCGCCCGATAGGCGGCGAGGCTGTCGACCGCGATCCTGCCGTCGGCGATCGGGCTGCTATGGGTGGGCGGTCCGCCCGCGAACAGGGTGGCAAGGTTCAGCCCGTCGACCACCCCATCCGCCGGCAGCGCGCGCAGCTTTTCCAGCGCATCGGGATCATTCGCGCCGATGCCCTTCTTTTCGCCGAAGGCCGCGCCCAGCCTTTCCGCCCCAGCCAGCGTGGCGTCGCCCATCGGCATCGGCCCGCCCGACTGGATCACCGCCTTCTGGAACAGCCCTTGCGCCATGGGAGACGTCAGCAGGGCGTGGACCGACATGCCGCCCGCGCTTTCGCCGATGATGGTGACATTGGCCGGATCGCCGCCGAACGCCGCGATATTGGCCTTTACCCATCGCAGCGCGGCGATCTGGTCCAGATAGCCATAATTGGCGAGCAGTCCCTTGTCGGCGTCGGCCTTCGTCAGCGCCGGATGGGCGAAAGTGCCGAAGCGGCCGAGCCGATAGTTGAAGCTCACCACCATGATGCCCTGCCTGGCTAGCGCCGCGCCGGAATAGGTGGGCGGTGAGGAACCGCCATTGACGAAGCCGCCGCCATAGATCCACAGCATCACCGGCAGTTTCGCCCCGGCGCCCTCCGGCTTCCACACATTGATGTAGAGACAATCCTCCGCCGGCGGCGTGCCGAGCGGCGCGGCATCGGAAGGGAAGGGGAGTTGCATACAGTCATGGCCATATCGGCTGGCGTCGCGCACGCCCTGCCAGCGTTGGACCGGCTGGGGCGCGCGCCAGCGCAGCTCGCCCACCGGCGGCTGTGCGAAGGGAATGCCCTTGAAGGCGACGACGCCGTCCTGCGCCACCCCCCGCAAGGCGCCGTCGGCTATGGTCACGGTCTGGGCGGGGGCGGCGACGGTCCCGATCGATCCAAGAATGGCGGCCGGCAGCAAATATCGCACGGATAGAATCATGGGGCGATCCTCCTCTCTTATATCAGCGGCGCATGGAAGAGCCGGCCCGCCACGCCACAGCCGATCAGGCCCATCCCGATGCTCATGCCTTGAGCTTCCCCGCGACCAATGGCGCCAGCCTGCCGACGATGAGGGTGACGCCCGCATCATTGGGATGGACGCCGTCGGGCAGCAGCAATGCCCGCCTGCCGATCACCCCGTCCAGCATGAAGGGATAGAGGGTCGCGCCATATTTCCTCGCAAGGTTCGGATAGATGGGATTGAACGCCGCTGCATAGTCCGGCCCCATATTGGGCGACGCCATCATGCCGGTCAGCAGCACCGGGATGCCGCGCTTCTTCGCTTCCGCCAGGATCGCGTCCAGATTGGCGCGCGTTTCCTTGGGCGACAGGCCGCGCAGCATGTCGTTGCCGCCCAGCCCCAGCAGCATCAGATCGGGCTTGCGCGGCAATCCGTCGAGCGTGAAGGCCAGCCGCGCCAGCCCCGCCGCACTGGTGTCGCCCGATACGCCGGCATTCACCACCCGCGTCTTCACCCCGCGCGCGATCAGCGCCCGTTCCAGCATCGGCGCCAGCCCCTTGCCCTGATCCAGATTATAGCCGGCATAAAGGCTGTCGCCGAAGGCCACGACCAGCTTCGCGTCGGGAGCAGGATCGGCCGCATCCGCCGGTTGCGCCGTATCGGCGGCCGGGGGAGGGGGCGGCGCTCCGTCCGAACAGCCGCCCGCGAGATGGACAAACAGCGCCAGCGCCCCATATTGCAACCACCTGCCCGCCAAGGAGCGCTCCTTCTTCATGCATTTGCCCATCGATCCCGCCACTATTGCGATCCGCGCGCAGAATGTCACCCTTTCCCTTGGAACCCGTGATGCGCCGGTGGCGATCCTCAAGGGCGTTGATCTTTCGATCCTGCGCGGAGAGAGCGTGGCCATCCTTGGCGCCTCGGGATCGGGCAAAAGCTCGCTGATGGCGGTGCTGTCCGGCCTGGAGCGCGCCAGCGGCGGCACGGTGGATGTGGGCGGCGTCGATTTCGGCGCGCTGGGGGAGGATGACCTCGCCCGCGCCCGACGCGGGCGGATCGGCATCGTGCTGCAAAGCTTTCACCTGCTGCCCACCATGACGGCGCTGGAAAATGTCGCCGTGCCGCTCGAACTGGCCGGCCATGCCGATGCCTTCGCGCTGGCGGCGGAGGAATTGCGCGCCGTGGGCCTTGGCCACCGTCTCGACCATTATCCCGCCCAATTGTCGGGTGGCGAGCAGCAGCGCGTCGCCATCGCCCGCGCGGTCGCGCCGCGCCCGACCCTGCTCTTCGCCGACGAACCCACCGGCAATCTCGACGCCGCCACCGGCGCGGCGATCATGGACCTGCTGTTCGACCGGCAGCAGGCGGCGGGCGCGACACTGGTCGTCATCACCCATGACCCGGTGCTGGCGGAACGGTGCGGCCGGATCGTCGAGATGCGCGATGGCCGGATCGTCGCGGATCGCGCGCTATGAACGGCCTTGGCTGGCGGGCAGGCTGGCGCATCGCCCGGCGCGACCTACATCTGGGCTTTCGTGGATTGCGGCTCCTCTTCCTCTGCCTCTTCCTCGGCGTCGCGGCGCTGGCGGCGATCGGCAGCCTGACCGCCGCCATCACCCAGGAACTGAGCGAGCGGGGCCGCGTCATCCTGGGCGGCGACATCGAAATCGGCATGACCCAGCGCGAGGCGGACTTCGGCGCCAAGGAAGCCTTTCGCCAGCTCGGCACGCTCAGCGAGACGATCCGGATGCGCGCCATGGCGCAACGGGTGGGACAAAGGCGGGGCGACGCTCCGCCTGCCATATTGACCGAACTCAAGGGCGTGGACGCCGTCTATCCGCTCTATGGCGCGCTGAAACTGCGCAACAGCAATTACCGCCCGATGGATGCGGATCATGTCCTTGTCGGCGAAGCGTTGGCGGAGCGGCTGGACCTCCGGCGCGGCGAACGGCTTCGCTATGGCGACGCGACCTTCACCATCGGCGATATCATCGCGGACGAACCCGATCGGCTGGGTGAGGGCTTCACCCTGGGCCCGGTCGCGATCGTGTCGATGGAGGGGCTGCATCGCACCGGGCTGATCCAGCCCGGCAGCCTCTATTCGGCCAAATATCGCATTCGCCTCGATCCGCGCTACGACCCCGGCACCGTCCGCAGGGACTGGGAAAAGGCGCGCGCGGGCGAAGGCTGGACCTTCAAGGACCGGGATCGCGCCGCCCCCGGCGCCAACCGCTTCATCGAGCGGATGGGCCAGTTTCTCTCGCTGATCGGCCTCGCCGCGCTGGTGATCGCCGGCATCGGCGTCAGCAACGGCGTGGCCTCCTATCTCGCGGGCAAGCGCGGCGGCATCGCGACCTTGAAGGTGCTGGGCGCCACCTCCACCGACATCGCCCGCATCTACCGGATGCAGGTCGGCGCAGTCGCGCTGCTCGGCATCGTCGCGGGCCTGATCGTCGGCGCGGCTCTGCCCTCGCTGGTGGTGGCGCTGGCGGGCGACGTGCTGCCGGTCAGCCCCGGCTTCCGCCTCCATCCCGTGCCCTTGCTGGCGAGCGCCGCCTATGGCCTGCTCATCGCCTTCCTCTTCACCTTCCCGCCGCTCGCCAGGGCGCGCACCCAGCCGGCCGCCGCCATCTTCCGCGGCGCGGTTGAAACGCGCAGCGGCCTCGACCGGCGCAGTCTCGCCGCCATGGGCGGGGCAGGGGCGTTGCTGGTCGCGCTGGCGCTCGGCACCGCGCGCGAACCGCTTTTCTCCGCCGCCGTGCTGGGCGCGGTCGCGGCGGTGCTGCTGCTGCTTCTGGGGCTGGGCCTTGCCGTCAGCCGTCTCGCGCGCCGCCTGCCCCGGCCACGCCGCCCCCTGTTGCGTCTGGCCCTCGCCAATCTGCACCGCCCCGGCGCGCAGACCGCCGCGCTGATCGTGGCGCTGGGCCTTGCCCTTACCCTGTTCGTCACGCTGGCAGGGATCGAAACCAGCCTGAACGCGGAAATCCGCACGGTGGTCCCAAAAAAGGCGCCCGCCCAGATCGTGCTCGACATTCCCGCCCCGCAGCAGGCCCGCTTCCGCCAGATCGTCGCGCATCAGGCGCCCGGAGCGCAACTCAACATCGTCCCGGTCCTGCGCGGCACTATTACCGCTTATGGCAGGCAGCGCGTCGCCGACTTGAAGCAACTGCCCGACGGGGCCTGGTTTCTGCGCGGTGAGCGCGGCGTCACCTACAGCGCAGCCCTGCCCGAAGGCAGCGATCTGGTCGCGGGCGATTGGTGGCCGAAGGACTATAAAGGCCCGCCCCTTGTCTCGCTCGATGCCGAAGCCGCCAAGACGCTGAACATCGGCGTCGGCGACGTGCTGACCGTCTCCATCCTCGGTCGCGAGATCGAGGCGCGGATCGCCTCCCTGCGCAAGGTCAACTGGGACACGATGGGCTTCAACTATGTGCTGGTCTTCCCGCCCGCCACGCTGGAGGGTGCGCCGCACAGCGTCGCCGCGACGATCACCATGGACCCGCGCCACGACAGCGCCATGACCCGCGCCCTGCTGGCCGCCTTCCCCGGCGTATCGGTGATCGCCGTGGGGGACGTGATCGATCAGGTCGGCGTCATCCTCACCCAGATGTCGCGCGCGATCCTCGTCGCCGCATCGGTCGCGATCCTTGCCGGCATCGCCGTGCTGGTCGGCGCGATCGCCGCCTCGCGTCAGGCGCGCAGCTATGACGGCGTGATCCTCAAGACACTGGGCGCCACCCGCGCGCAACTGCTGGGCGGGCAGGCGCTCGAATATGGCCTGCTCGCCGCGATCCTGGCGCTGGTGGCGCTGGCGCTGGGCAGCGCGGCCGCCTGGTTCGTGATCGTGCAGGTCTTCGACTTCAGCTGGGCGCCCGACTGGCCGATCGTGCTGGCGACGCTGGCGGGTGGGGCACTGCTCACGCTCGGCATCGGCCTTGCCGGATCGATCCCGCTGCTTTCCGTTCGTCCGGCCCGCGCCCTGCGGCAGGTCTGACGGACGACCCCGGCGCAAACGGCGCATCGTGTCGCGCGTGGCGGATTATCCTGGGGCCAGACCGACAGGAAAGGCCGTCATGACGAACACAATATTGACCCGCAGCTTCATCGACCTGCGCGCCTGGGCCGCCGGGGCCAGCGTCGGCGCAGGGGAGGGCGATCTTTTCCTCGCCGCCCGCGCATCCCTGCCGCTGGCGGATGGCCCCATCAGCGCCGGCCTCATTGCCCTGCCGCCGGGCGCGGGCAAGGTCGCGGCGATGCCCGCCGACGAGTTCGTCATCGTGGAGTCCGGCGCGATCCGCATCGTGCAGGGCGACTTTGACCGCACCCTCGCGGCAGGCGACAGCATCGTCCTGCGCGGCGGGGCTGCCTTCGTCTGGACCGTTGACGCCGGCGCGCGCCTGCTCTTCATGCGCCGCACCAGCGGCCCGGCCGGTAACGGCGCGATCATTCCGGTCGATACCGATGCCCCGCTCGCGCCCTCGGGCGCGCCGCTCGCCGAACTGCTGGTCGGTCCGACGCCCCGGTGCCGCAACCATAGCGACTGGAAGTCGGAGGATGGCGCGTTCATGGCCGGCACCTGGGATTCGACCCCCTATCACCGCCGCGCCATGCGCTATGGCCATCATGAACTGATGTATCTGCTCGACGGCAGCGTCACCTTCAT
Source organism: Sphingobium sp. WR1 (assembly GCF_059693745.1). Taxonomy (NCBI): domain Bacteria; kingdom Pseudomonadati; phylum Pseudomonadota; class Alphaproteobacteria; order Sphingomonadales; family Sphingobiaceae; genus Sphingobium; species Sphingobium sp. WR1. The sequence goes on from NZ_JCATID010000010.1 coordinate 140,835, forward strand.
CGACGAAACCGGCGCGGAAGGCCGTTTTTCGACGGGCGACATCTTCCTGGTCGAACAGGGCGCCAGTTGCAGTTGGGACAGCCGCGTTCCCGTGAAGAAGATCTACTGCATCTACCGCCCGGCCTGATGGAGAGGCAGGCTCAGGAGTCGAATTGCCTGAGTTGCTGGGCGGCTTCTTCGACGGCCGTCCAGGCCCGTTTCGCAAGACTGCCGCCGACGCTGCACCGACGGACGCCCAGCGCAGCGAAGGTGCGGATCGACGCATCATAATCGTGGATGACGACATTGACCGGCTTGGGCGCCACGGCGGCGACCAGTTCCGCCACCGCGCCCGGATCGAGGATGAAGGGGACGAACAGGCAATCCGCGCCGGCTTCGGCATAGGTCACCGCGCGCGCGATGCTTTCGGCCGCCGTCATGCCGGGGACGCGGAAATTCTCGTTGCGCCCGATCAGCATGACGCTGGGATCGACCGCATCGATGGCCGCCCGCGCCGCCGCGATCCGATCGCGGGCAAGATCGAGGTCATAGAGCTTGCTGCCCGACCAGTCCTCGATCGAAAGTCCGGCGATGCCGGTGTCGACCGCCATGGCGACATTGGCGGCCATGGCAGCCGGATCGTCGGCAAATCCATTCTCGAAATCGGCATTGACGGGCAGGTCGGTCGCATCGACCAGCAGCCTCAGATGCGCCAGCACCTCGTCGCGGGAAAGGTCGCCATCATCCTTTCCGGCGGTCCAGGCCGCGCCCGCGCTGGTCGACGCGATGGCCTTGAACCCCGCTTTCGCCAGCCGGACGGCGCTTCCCGCGTCCCAGGCGTTCGGAATGATGAAGAAACCCTCTTCATGCAACGCGCGAAACGTGGCGCGCTTGTCGGCGATAGTCGGCATGATCTCGCTCCTCGGCAACCCGCCACGCCAAATGATGCGCCCGCCCGACACATTCAAGAGCGAGAAAATCGCCGGGATCACGCCATCGGATCGAGCGTCCCGAGCCAGGCCACCAGCCCGATGATGGCGACGGCGGCGCTCGTTTCCAGCAGCAGCGACAGCCGCAGATGCGCCACCGCGCGCGCTGGCGCCGCGTCCCGCTCCAGCGCCGGGGTCAGCCACCAGCGATTGGCCGCCGCCAGTCCCAGCATCAGCCCGAACAACGCCAGTTTCGCCCCCAGCAGCCAGCCATAAAGGCTGCCGAGCAACGCCGGCGCCTGCGCCAGCCCGACGATCATCGCGACATTGATCGCCCCGCTGACGATCAGCGTCGCAACCACCAGCGTCCCCATCAGCGAAAAGCGCGCCAGCATCGTCGCCGCCAGCCGCGCATCCTCATCCTTGCGCAACCGCATGACCGCACAAAGCAGCACCGCCAGCGCCCCGATCCAGCCCGACGCCGCCCAGATATGCGCGACATCCGCGGCCCGATGGAGCGATCCGGCCAGCGCCTCGGTCGCGCCCGCATGACCGGTCCAGGCCAGCGTCGCGGCCGCGACCGCCGCTGGAACCAGCGCCCATCGCGTCCCGCGCGGCAACGCGCCAGCGGCCAGCACCACCAGCAAGGCCGCGCCCCGCACCGCCAGCACCGGCCCGATCGGCGTCATCGTCAGTAAAATCCGGGCGCTGGCCCAATCGGGGGACGTGATCGGCGTGCCGGTCATCGCCGCCGCGCTGGCGAGCAGCCACAGCGCCGACAGCGCCAGTCCACCGACCGCCAACAACGCGACAACGCGCTTCCGCCCGGCCATGCCCATAACCCACCAGAAAAGCGGCAGGCCCATCAGCAGGGCCAGGTCGATCATCAGCGCGAAGCGCGCGCCGATCAACGCCCCCTCGGTCATGGCGGTTTACTTGACCGTGAAGCTGTAGCCGCCTTCCATCTTGTGCTGGTCGGCGCCGACCACATGCCATTTCAGTGCATAGGTGCCGGCGGGCAGCGCGCGGGGCAGGGTGAGCGTCATCGTCTTGCCCTCGACGCTCGTCTTGAAACCCTTGATCGGCATCGGCTCATGATTGGCCATGCCCGGCATCCCGGTCATCACCAGGTCCACGCCGCTCATCGGCGCCAGGAAGGTTTCGGAAAAGGTCAGCGTCAGCCTGGTCGGCTTGGCGACGGTCGCATTGGCGGCCGGGCTGGACGACAGCAGCTTGGTGTGCGCGCTCGCCACGCCGGGCAGGGCAAGGACAAGGACGGCGACGGCAGTCAGGAACTTACGGGTCATGGCAATGTCTCCAGCGGGTGTTCAGGGCCATTACGCATGGACTTGCCCGACCCCTCGCCCAAGCGCATAATTTTTCCGTCCGTTGCCAAGGGATGGGCGCGTCGCGCGCGTATGCGGTCATAAGGATGGAGAATGAAGCAATGACCGATCTGGACCGGATGCTCGGCGCGGTGCGGGCGATGCCCACCGACGCGCGGCTCGAAGCGATGGACGACGCCGTCATGGGCGGCGTCGCCAGACGGCGCGACCAGATGACCGCGCGGCGCAGCCTGATGCTGGCGGGCGTGCTGGCGATCGGCATCGGCTGGGCCGGCAGCATCGTGCCCGCCGCACCGGCGCGGGCATCGTCCGTGCCGATCGGCATGTCGGACTATGCGCCCTCGCGTCTGCTCGGCCAATGACCGCGCGGCGTTATATTCTCGTCGCGCTGGTCGCCTTTGCCGCGTCGCTCGCGGCGGTTCTGGTCGCGCGCGTCTGGCTCGCGCCCGAACCGCGCGTCGAAAGCGAAGTCCACGCCCTGCTGCACCAGCGGCTGACCCTCGACGCCGCGCAGGAAAAGCGCATCCATGAACTGGAGGCCGCCTTCGCCACGCGGCGCGAAGCGCTGGAGGCGGAAATGCGCGCCGATAACCAGCGGCTGGCCGACGCCATCGCCGCCGAACATGGCTATGGTCCCAAGGTGGGCGATGCGGTCGACCGCTCGCACCATGTTATGGGCCAGCTCCAGAAGGAAACGCTCCAGCATATCTTCGCGATGCGCGCCGTGCTGCGCCCGGATCAGGCGGCGCAGTTCGACGCGGCGGTCGTCAGGGCGCTGACCCAGCCGGCCCGGTGATATCGCCCGATCCAGACGACCGCGCGCTCGCCGCCCGCGCACTGGCGGGCCAGCAATCGGCCTATGGCGCGCTGATGCAGCGGCACCGCGACGCCGTCTGGCGGCTCGCGCGCGGCCATGTCGGCGACGGTGACGAAGCGCTCGACATCACGCAGGAAACATTCGTCGCCGCCTTCGCCGCGCTCGCCCGCTATGATGGCGCGCGGCCCTTCCGCGTCTGGATCGCGCGCATCGCGCTCAACAAATGCCGGGACTGGGCGCGCCGCCGCGCCGTCCGCCGCTTCTTCGCCTTCGCCAAGCCGATCGACGAGGCGATCGACATTGCCGACCGCGACGCCACGCCCGAAGACGCGCTCCATTCGCAGCGCGAACTCGCCCGTATCAACGCCGCCATCGCCTCCCTGCCCGCGACCCTCAAGGATGTGCTGCTGCTGCGCACGATCGAGCAGATGAGCCAGGCCGACGCCGCCCAGGTGCTGGGCGTCACCGAAAAGGCGGTCGAAACCCGCCTCTACCGCGCCCGCGCGAAACTCGCTGAAATTTTGAGGGATTGATCCGGCGGCCGCGTATGAAGGGGTATGAGCTTATCCTCCCTCGACCGCCGCACCTTGTTCAAGAGCGCCGCCGCCCTGACGCTGGCCGGCGCCTTCCCCGCCTGGGCGCGCAGCGGCACGCCCGGCCTGCGCCCAGCGCCCGGCGTCCTGTCCGGCGACACGATCGCGCTGACTGTCGGTGAAAGTCATTTCGGCACGGGCGGCCGGTCGGCCCATGCGATCACCATCAACGGCAGCGTCCCCGCGCCGCTCATCCGGTTGAAGGAAGGGCAGAGCGTCCGTCTCGCCGTCACCAACCGCCTGAAGGAAGACACGTCGATCCACTGGCACGGCCTGATCGTCCCTTTCCAGATGGACGGCGTGCCGGGCGTCAGCTTCCCCGGCATCCGTCCGGGCGAAACCTTCACCTATGCATTTCCGATCCGCCAGTCGGGCACCTACTGGTATCACAGCCATTCGGGGATGCAGGAGGCGATGGGCCATTATGGCCCGATCGTGATCGACCCCGCCGGTCCCGACCCGGTCCAGTCCGACCGCGAGCATGTGATCGTGCTGGCCGACTGGACGCCGGTCCATCCCCATATGCTGCTCAAGCGCCTCAAGCAGATGGGCGGCTATTACAACATGCAGCGCCAGACGCTCGCCGGCCTGCTCAAGGGCAGGGATATGTCGCTGAAGGACCGGATGGACTGGGGCGCGATGCGGATGGACCCGACCGATATCTCGGACGTGACCGGCTCCACCTACAGCTTCCTCGTCAACGGCCATGGCACGGCGGAAAACTGGACCGGCCTGTTCGCGCCGGGCGAGCGGGTCCGCCTGCGCATCGTCAACGCGTCCGCCATGACCAATTTCAACGTTCGGCTGCCCGGCCTGCCCATGACGGTGGTCCAGTGCGACGGCCAGCATGTCCAGCCGGTCGAAACCGACGAATTCCAGATCGGCATCGCCGAAACCTATGACGTGATCGTCCGACCGACCGAGGCGAAGCCCTACGGCCTGATCGCCGAAGCCATCGACCGCTCCGGCCTCGTCCGCGCGACCCTCGCGCCGCAGATCGGCATGGTCGCGCCGATCCCGGCCCTGCGCCAGCGTCCGCTGCTCACCATGAAGGATATGGGCATGGACATGGCGGGCATGGATATGGGGCAGGGGGGCGTGATCGACCTCAGCCAGCCCGCCAATGAGAGCATGTCGGGCCACAGCATGAAGATGCTCGACCCGTCGGTCGCGCCCGATGTGCCGATGGGGCCGGGCGTCGCCACCCTTTCCGCCATGCCCGCCGATCGCACCGCCGATCGGCCCACCGGGCTGGAGGAGGTCGACCACCGCGTCCTCACCTATGCCGACCTGCGCGCGCTCGAACCGAATGATGACACGCGCCCGCCGACCCGCACGCTCGACATCCACCTCACCGCCAATATGGAACGCTATATGTGGTCCTTCGACGGGGTGAAGCTGTCCGACGGCGCCGATCCCATCCCCTTCCGCCATATGGAACGGGTGCGGGTGAACCTCATCAACGACACGATGATGCCGCATCCCATCCATATTCACGGCCATTTCTTCCAGCTCGTCACCGGGGAGGATGCGACCCACAATCCCCGCAAGCATACGGTGAACGTCCTGCCCGGCGGCCGGATCAGCTTCGACCTGACTGCCGACGCGATCGGCGACTGGGCCTTCCACTGCCATATGCTGATGCACATGCACGCCGGGATGATGCGCGTCGTGACCGTCCGGCACGAAGGAGATGCGGCATGAAGCGCCTGACCGCTGCCGTGCTGCTGCTCGCGGGAATGGCCACGCCCGCGTTGGCGCAGACGATGGACCATAGCGCCCACCAGATGCCACGGGCACAGGATCAGCCCGCCAATCCCCATGCAGGCCATGGCGCGCCTGCGCCCGATAACGGCATTCCGCAGGGCGTCGCCCCTCCCGTCCCGACCGACCATGCCGCCGAAGCCTTTTACGCCCCCGACGTCATGGCCCGCGCCCGCGCGGCCATGCTCAAGGAAAATGGCGGCATGACCTTCTCCCAACTGATGATCGACCGCGCCGAATATCGCGCGCAAAAGGGCGGCGATGGCTATCATTGGGAAGGCGAAGGCTGGATCGGCGGCGACATCAACCGCCTCGCGATCAAGTCGGAAGGGGAGGGCGACGTCGGCGGCCGTCTCGAAAGCGCCGAACTTCAGGCGCTCTACAGCCGGGCCATCGATCCCTGGTGGAATATCGTCGCGGGCGTCCGCCAGGATTTCCGCCCCCGGCCCCAGCGCACCTATGCGACGGTCGGCATCGAAGGCCTCGCCCCCTATTGGTTCGAACTGGAGGCGCAGGCCTTCCTCTCCGACAAGGGCGACGCCCATCTCCGCGTCGAAGGCAGTTACGACCAGCGCATCACCCAGCGGCTGATCCTGCAACCCGCCGCCGAAGTGAATATCGCCGCGCAGGACGTGCCCGAACTCGGCATCGGCGCGGGCCTCTCGACCATCGAGCTGGGCTTGCGCCTGCGCTATGAAATCGCCCGCGAATTCGCGCCCTATGTCGGCGTCAACTGGGAACGCAGCTTCGGCGACACCGCCCGCTACGTCCGCACCGAAGGGGAGGGGGCATCGGCCACCAGCCTCGTCATGGGCATCCGATTCTGGTTCTGAACCGGGTCAGACGAACAGGAAATCGGTGGCGGAGAAGCTCGCCGCAGTCAGCGTGGCCGACGGGTCGCCAATCTCGATGCCGAAGCGCACCCCGCTGCTGGTCGTCACCCACAGGCTGACATCGCCGTCGACCTGATCCTGCGCGAACACGGTGCCGGCCAGGCCGGAACCGCTGAACTGGGTCACGCCCAGCTTTTCCAGCACGATCCGGTCGATCCCGTCCTGAAAATCGTCGATCCGGTCGCCGCCGTCGAGCGCGCCCGCGCCCTTGAAGACGAACCGGTCGGCGCCCAGCCCACCCCACAGGCGATCGGCGCCCAATTCCCCGAACAGCAGATCGTCGCCCGCATCGCCGAACAGATGGTCGCTGCCGTCTCCGCCATAGATCTGGTCGTTGCCGTCGCCGCCCTGCAAGCGATCCTGACCGGCTCCGCCCAGCATTATGTCGTGTCCGCCTTCGCCGATCAGCCTGTCATCATCCGCGCCGCCGTCGACCAGATCATTGCCGTCGCCCGCCTCGATCAGGTCGTCGCCCGCGCCGCCCAGCATCTGGTCGTCACCCCATTCGGCCGAAATAATGTCGTCGCCCGCGCCACCGTTCAGATAATTGTCGCCGTCGCCGCCATCGACGCGGTCATTGCCTTCGCCGCCGTCGATACGGTCGTCGCCCGCCTCGCCCTTCAGCGCATCATCGCCGCCCTCGCCATAGAGGAGGTCATGGCCGTCGCCGCCCGACACCGCCTCCGTGGTCAGCAGGCCGGTCGCAGGGTTGATCTCGTTGATGAAGCCGTCATCATCGTCGCCCGCATAGATGCGGTCGTTCCCTGGCCCGGCATCGATATAGTCGCGCCCCGCGCCGCCATGGATCACATCGTCACCGATGCCGCCGAGCATCATGTCATGGCCCCAGCTGCCGTCGAGCGTGTCGTTGCCGTCCTTCGCCTCCAGCGTGTCATTGCCCGATCCGCCGCGCAGCACATCATTGCCGGGGCCGCCATCCAGCCCGTCATTGCCGTCACCGCCGTCCAGCAGGTCGGCGCCCGCTGCGCCTTTCAGGAAATCGTCGCCGGCCTGGCCATAGAGTTTGTCGTCGCCATCCTCGCCCAATATCTGGTCGTTGCCCGCCCCCCCGGACAGGGTGTCGTTACCGGCATAGCCCCGGATCAGGTCCGCAAGTGTCGATCCATAGAGCGTGTCATTATTGTTCGTGCCAAGGATGTTCATGACGCATCGCTACCGGAATGAGGACGCGCGCAGGCGCCGAGCTTCCGCCAGCATGATATGGACGCATCGGCCCGGCCAGTGCGCAGGGGGATATGTCCGATGGGCCAGCCCGCAGCGCGTCTGGAGCAGGATGACATTTCCTTGATCGTCATTGCGAGCGCAGCGAAGCAATCCAATGTCACCCCCTATGGATTGCTTCGCTGCGCTCGCAATGACGGGGGGATCAATGTGCAGTCATCATACGCTAGTGGATTGATTTTGACATTTGCATCCCCTGGCGGTTGGGATGGGTCTGCAAATGTCAAAATCGTAAAATCCACTAGAATCAAATATTTCTAGTGGTCCGAATAGATTCTGACATTCGTGTGGGACATGGCCTCAAACGGTGTCGAATGTCAGAATCGGACCACTAGCGGCTCAAATGTTGTTCCACCAAAGCGACATGCAGCCGCACGCCCAGTTCCAGCACGTCGTCGTTGAAATCATAATGCGGGTTGTGCAACGGCGCCGATCCTTCGGGCCTGGCCTGCCCCAGCCAGATATAGGCGCCCTTGCACGCCTGGAGCATGAAGGCGAAATCCTCCGAGGTGAAGGCCGGATCGGGCGCCAGCAGCGCATTGCCGACCGTCGCGGCGGCGACCAGCGCCTCCTGCGCGGCTTCCGCATCGTTGATCGTTGCGGGATAGTAACGCTGATAATCGACCGTCGCGGTGAGTTCGCCCGCCAGCGCCACGCCGGCTGCGATCTGCCGGATCGACGCCTCGATCCGGTCCTGCACTTGCCCGTCGAAGGTGCGCACCGTCCCCGTGATCGTCACGACTTGCGGGATCACATTATGCGTATGCCCGCCATGAATCTGGGTGATCGACAGCACCGCCGATGCGGTCGGCGCGATCCGCCGCGACACGATCGCGTTCAACTGCTGCACCAGGGATGCGGCCGCAAGAATGGCGTCGGGCGTATCCTGCGGGATGGCGGCATGGCCGCCGCGCCCTTCCAGCTTGATCTCGAACTTGTCGGCCGCGCCCATGATCGGACCGGGCCGCGTCGCGATCGTGCCGGCGGGCAAATCGGGCCAGTTGTGCAGCCCGAACACCCGGTCGCAAGGGAAGCGCTCGAACAGCCCCTCCTTCACCATCTCCCGCGCGCCGCCCTGGCCTTCCTCGGCGGGCTGGAAGAAGAAATTGACCGTCCCGTCGAAATTCCGCGTCCGCGTCAGATGCTGCGCCGCGCCCAGCAGCATGGCGACATGCCCGTCATGGCCGCAGCCATGGAAGGTGCCCGGCGTCTTGCTGGCATAGGGCAGGTTGGTCTGCTCATGGATCGGCAGCGCATCCATGTCCGCGCGCAGCCCGATGCTGCGCCCGGACGCGCCGTTCCGCAGCACGCCGACCACGCCCGTCTTCCCGATCCCCTCATGCACCTCCAGCCCCAGCGCGCGCAGCTGCTCGGCGATCCGCCCGGCGGTGCGATGCTCGCAGAAGCCCAGTTCCGGGTGCGCATGAATGTCGCGGCGAAAGGCGACGAGCGGTTCGATCAGGTCGGCAATATCGGCCATGCGGGGATTATAAACCTTATCTCTGCTCGCCGAACAGATGCTGGATCGGATAATGATGTTTGATGAAGGGCGATTTGATCACGACATAGCTGAAATATTTCTCGATGCCGTAATCGCTCTCCAGCATCCCCTCGATGATCGACTGATAATGCGCCACGCCGCGCGTCACGAATTTCAGCAGATAGTCGTAACCGCCGCTGACCAGATGGTATTCGACGATCTCGTCCAGCTTGCGGATGCGCGTCTCGAACCGGGAAAAGTCGCCCGCGCGATGCTCGGTCAGCGTCACCTCGGTAAAGACGGTCAGATATTCGCCCAGCTTGTGCAGGTTGATATGCGCGCCATAGCCGGTGATATATCCCGCCTTCTCCAGCCGCTTGACGCGGGTCAGGCAGGGGCTGGGGGACAGGCCCACCGCGTCGGCCAGCTCGACATTGGTGATGCGGCCGGATTGTTGAAGCTGCGTAAGGATCTTGAGGTCGATCCTGTCCAGTCTGGGTCCGCCCAACATATCCCTGCTACCCCCTTGTTTCTTATCCGATCGCCGCGCGAATATCCGCCTCTTCGAGCAGGTCGTCGAGCGTTTTGCGGATGCGGGCGAAGATCATGTCCATCTCTTCATCGGACGCGCACAGCGCCGGTGCAAGCCCGATGATCGTGTCGGCAAAGGCGCGGAAAATGACGCCATTCTCATATCCCCTGGCGAACAATCGGTCGGCCAGTTTCAGCGCGGGATCGAAGCGCGCCTTGCCGTTCTTGTCCGCGACCAGCTCGATCGCGCCCAACAGTCCGCGTCCCCGCGTATCGCCGACCATGGGATGATCGGCGATGCCCGCCATCCCCGCGTCGAAGCGCGCGGCGACCTTCCGCCCATTCGCCAATATGCCGCCGTCGGTATAGAGGCGCAGCACCTCCAGACCCACCGCCGCGCTCACCGGATGTCCCGAATAGGTGGCGCCATGGCCGATCGCGACCTCCGGGGCGGCGCCGTCGGCGATGCCCTGATAGATTTTGTCCGACATCAGCAGCGCGCCCATCGGCACATATCCGGCGGTCAGCCCCTTGGCGAGCGTCATCAGATCGGGCGTCACCCCTTCCGCTTCGCACGCGAACATCGGCCCGGTGCGGCCGAAGCCGGTGATGACCTCGTCGGCGACGAAAAGTATGTCCAGTTCGGTGCAGGCTTCGCGCATCGCCTTCAGCCAGCCGACCGGCGGCACGATGACGCCGCCCGATCCCTGGATCGGTTCGCAGAAGAAGGCGGCGACATTGTCCGCGCCCAACTCCACCACCTTGTCCTTCAATTCCTGCACCGACCGCGCGATGATCGTGTCGTCGTCGCCCTCCAGGTCGCTGCGATAGGGATAGGGCGACGCGATATGATGCTGCCAGCGTAGCGGCAGGTCGAAACCCCGATGGAAATTGACAAGCGCCGTCAGCCCCGCGCCGGTGCTGCTCGATCCATGATAGCCCCGCTCCAGTGCGATGCACTGTTTCTTCGCGGGCTTGCCGATCGCGTTGTGATAATGGGTGATGTACCGGATCGCGCTGTCCACCGCATCCGACCCGCCCAGCGTGAAATAGACATGGTCCAGCCCCTCCGGGCTGATGTCGACCAGGCGTTGCGCCAGCCGGACGGCCGGTTCGCTGCCGAAATGGAAATAGCCCGTCGCATAGGGCAGGCGGCGCATCTGCTCCGCCGCGGCCTCGACGATGCTGTCCTGGCCATAGCCCACATTGACGCACCACAGGCCGGCAAAGGCGTCCAGCACTTGCCTGCCGTCCATATCCGTCAGCCACATGCCCTGGCCGCTGTGCAGCAGCGTTGCGCCGCGCGCCTCATGCCCGCGAAAGGAGGTGACGGGGTGGATCAGATGGTCGCGGTCGATGTCCAGCAGGGACCGGTTGCTATGCAGCGTCATCAGTTGGCTCGCTGTTGTGGTGATGGGGCCAGCCTAGCCGGATGCCGCAGAGCGAAAGCCCGATATGGGGCGATCGGCGACCGTCGCTGCGTGTAATCGGGAAGCGGTGCGGCATATTCTGCCGCACCGCTTCTTCGTCAGGACAGGGCGTCGGCGATCGCCTTGCCGCATTCGACCGTGTTCGCCTTGCCCTTGAGGTCGCCGGTGCGAAGGGCCGGCTCGGCCAGCACCGTCTCCACCGCGCGCATGATCGCGGCGGCGGCGTCGGCTTCGCCCAGATGCTCCAGCATCATCGCCGCCGACCAGATTTGCCCGACCGGATTGGCAACGCCCAAGCCCGCGATATCCGGCGCGGAGCCATGGACCGGCTCGAACAGTGAAGGTGCGGTGCGGTCCGGGTTGATATTGCCCGACGGCGCGACCCCGATCGTGCCGGTGCAGGCAGGGCCGAGGTCGGACAATATGTCGCCGAACAGGTTGGACGCGACCACAACATCGAACCGGTCCGGGTTCAGCACGAACTGCGCGGTCAATATGTCGATATGATATTTGTCATGGGTGACGGTGGGATAGTTTTTCGCCATTTCCTCCACCCGCTCGTCCCACCAGGGCATGGTGATGGCGATGCCGTTGGACTTGGTGGCCGACGTGACGTGCCTGCGCTCCCGCGTCGCGGCCAGCTCGAAGGCATAGCGCAGCACCCGGTCGGTGCCGTGGCGGGTCATCACCGTCTCCTGGATCACCACCTCGCGCGGCGTGCCGGGGAACATCTTGCCGCCGACCGAGCTATATTCGCCCTCGGTATTCTCGCGCACCACCCAGAAATCGATATCGCCCGGCTCGCGCCCCACCAGCGGGCAGGGGACGCCCGGCATCAGCCGCACCGGGCGCAGATTGACATATTGGTCATACTCCCGCCGGAACTGGAGCAGCGACCCCCAAAGCGAGACATGATCGGGCACCGTGTCCGGCCAGCCGACCGCGCCGAAGAAGATCGCATCGGGATTGCCGATCCGTTCCTTCCAGTCGTCGGGCATCATCTGGCCATGTTTGGCATAGTAATCGCAGCAAGCGAAATCCTGCCATGTCTGCGCGAGGGTAAAGCCGTACAGGCTCGCCGCGCGCTCCAGCACGCGAATGCCCTCGGGCATGACTTCCTTGCCGATGCCGTCGCCGGGGATGACGGAGATGGAATAGGTGCGCGCGTTCGCCATTAAAACCTCCCGTTTGGGCTGAGCCTGTCGAAGCCCTCTACTATTTTAGAAGAAATGCGCTTCGACAGGCTCAGCGCGAACGGACAAGGCCCTAGAGTGAGATGACTTCACTTTGATCCGTTCGCTTCGAGCGAAGTCGAGAAGCGGATAGCGCACTGCCTGCGCTTCTCGACTTCGCTCGAAACGAACGGAGGTGGATGGATCTGTCTTATGTCATCCTGCTCTAGAGTTTCAGCCCGGCAATATGGAAAGCCTTGGTTTCCAGATATTCCTCGATCCCCGCATGGGCGCCTTCGCGGCCCAGGCCCGACATCTTGACCCCGCCGAACGGCGCGACCTCCATCGCGATCGATCCGCTGTTGAGCGCGACCATGCCCGCCTCCAGCCGTTCCGCCACGCGGAAGGCGCGGTGGAGATTCTCGGTGTAGAAATAGCTGGCGAGGCCGTAGCTGGTGGCGTTGGCCAGTTCGATCCCTTCCGCCTCATGGGTGAAGCGGAACAGCGGCGCGACCGGGCCGAACGTCTCTTCCTCGGCCAGCTTCATCTCGCGCGTCGCGCCGGTCAGCACCACGGGGGTTGCGAACCGCTCCCCGGTCGCGCCCTCCGGGGCTTGCGCGAAGATCGTCGCGCCATGCGCCAGCGCATCGTCGACGTGGCTCCTCACCTTGTCGACGGCGGCGGCGTTGATCAGCGGGCCGATCGTGCTGCCCGGCGCGTCGCCGGGCGCGACCTTCAGCGCGGAAACGGCCTTGGCCAGCTTCTGCGCAAACGCATCGTAAACGCCGTCCTGCACCAGGATGCGGTTCGCGCAGACGCAGGTCTGCCCGGCATTACGAAACTTGCTGACCATCGTACTGGCGACGGCCATGTCCAGGTCGGCGTCGTCGAATATGATCAGCGGCGCATTGCCGCCCAGCTCAAGGCTGAGCCGCTTGATGGTGGGCGCGCTCTGCTGCATCAGCAGCGCACCGACGCGGGTCGATCCGGTGAAGGACAATTTGCGCACCACCGGGCTGGCGGTCAGCGCGCTGCCGATCGCGGTGGGCATCCCCGTCACGACATTGAACACGCCCGCCGGGAACCCCGCTTCTTCCGCCAGCTTTGCCAGCGCCAGCGCGGTGAAGGGCGTGAGTTCGGAAGGCTTCACCACCACTGGACATCCCGCTCCCAAAGCAGGCGCGCATTTGCGCGTGATCATCGCCGCCGGGAAATTCCAGGGCGTGATCGCCGCCGACACGCCGACCGGCTCCTTCATGATCAGGATGCGGCGATTGGCTTCCGGCGCGGGGATGATCCCGCCGTCGATCCGCCGCGCTTCCTCGGCGAACCATTTGATGAAGCTCGCCGCATAGCGGATCTCGCCCTCGGCCTCCGCGATCGGCTTGCCCTGTTCGGCGGTCATGATCCGGCCAAGGTCGGCGATATTATCCAGCACCAGCGCGTTCCAGCGCTCCAGCAGCGCCGCGCGCTCGCCCGCCGTCTTTGCGCGCCAGGCCGGCCAGGCGGCTTCGGCGGCGGCAATGGCGGCCTGTGTCTCCGCTTCGCCGCAATCGGGCACCGTGCCGATGATCGCCCCCGTCGCGGGATTGTCGACCGCGACTGTCGCCCCGGACGCGGCGCCGGCCCATTGGCCGCCGATAAAGGCCTGTTGAATGAAGAGGGCGGGTGTGTTGAGCGAAAGAGTCATCCGAGCGCCTGCGTCGTAAGGGAGAAGGTCGTTACCGAATGATCGAGCGGCGGCAAAGGTCCACGCACCATGCGCATCACCCGGCCGACGCAGGGCAGGCCGAGATCGTCGAGCCAGGCCGACAGACCGCTCTCCTCCGGCACGTCCAGCCGGCAGAACATGCCCGCGTTCGACCCCAGCCAGTGCGAGATCAGCGCCTTTGCCCCGCCCGTATCCGGCGCGATCGTCGGCCCGACGACATAGCCGCGCCCGAACCGGCGGAACAGCGCGAAGCCCACCGGCTCGTTGCTGCGCGTCAGCACCACGCCCTGCGCGCCCGGCACCAGCGCGTCGAGCAGCGCAGCGCGATCCATCCCGGTCGCGCGCTTCGCCAGGCCATGCAACATCTTCATGTCCTTGGCGCCCAGCGGCCGCACCCGCTCGTCGGGGATCAGTTCGGCCATCGGCACGGAAAAGGCCGCGCCCTGATGCTGAAACACCGGCCCAACGGGCACGAACCCGATCTTGCGATAGAGCGGCGCGCCTTCGTCGGTGGCGTTGAGCAGCACCGTGCGGTTCCCCAGATCGCCCAGCACCGCGTCCATCAGATGCCGGCCGATGCCCATGCCCTGCGCGCGCGGCGACACGATCACCATGCCCAATGTCGCGGCATCCTCGCCATAGAGCCAGGCCATGGCCGTGCCGATCACCACATCGTCGCGGGTCGCGACATAGCCGAAGCCCAGGCCCAGCAGCATCTCCCAATCCTCGATGCGGTGGGGCCATTTCTGCTCGCTGGAAAGATCATGGGCGGCGGTCAGGTCCGCGGCCGTCATGCGCCGCAGCTTCACCATCGCCTCTATGCCTGTCGCCATGCGTCTTGCTCCTCGGCGCGAAGGGTTGGTCGGAATCAGTGGGCGGACATTAGGGGGCCACGCCAAGCATTGGCTGCTGCCTTCGCGCTGTTTTTGGAAGATTATCGCGCGAATTTTCCCGTGCAACTGCAACAAATGCCGCCGCGCGACCCTATCCTGTCGGGCAGACCGAACAAGGAGACATGGACCGTGACCGGTTTCGACCCCGATCAGATCAGCCTGCCAAGGGCGAATAATTACATCGGCGGACGCCGGGTCGAAGGGCGCGGGAGGGCGATCACGGTGCGCCGTCCCTCGGACGGCCGGGTGCAGGCCGACCTCGATTGCGTCGATGCGGACCAGCTTGCCGAGGCCGTCGACAATGCGCAGGCCGCCTACAAGACCAGCGGCTGGGCGCGGACCGACCCGCGCGGGCGGATGAAGATACTGCGCCGCTGGGCCGATCTGATCGAAGCGGACGCCGCGACCCTCGCCCCGCTCGAAGCGCTCGGCTCAACCCGCACGATCAACGAGATCAACGCCTGGGATCTGAGCTACACCGCCGAAACGATACGCTTTTTCGCCGAATGGGCGGACAAGGTGGGCGGTGAGGTGGCGGCGACCACGCCCGACAAGCTCGGCCTCACCATCGCCGAACCCTATGGCGTGGTCGCGGCGATCGCGCCCTGGAACCTGCCACGGGTCATGGCCGGCTGGAAGATCGCGCCCGCCATCGCGGCGGGCAACAGCGTGGTGCTGAAACCGTCAGACATGACGCCCTTCAGCATCGTGCGCCTGGCCGAACTGGCGACCGAGGCCGGGCTGCCCGCCGGCGTCTTCAACATCGTGCAGGGCGATGGCCGATCGGTCGGCGATCCGCTGGTGCGCCGCCCCGAAGTCGTCAAAGTCACCTTCACCGGATCGACCGCCACGGGCGCCGCGATCATGACCGCCTGCGCCCAGACCGGTCCCAAGCCGGTGACGCTGGAACTGGGCGGCAAAAGTCCGCAGATCATCTTCGCCGACGCGGGGCTGGACAAGGCGGCGGCGATCGTCGCCCGCGCAATCACGCTCAACGCCGGGCAGGTCTGCGTCGCCGGATCGCGCCTGCTGGTGCAGGACAAGGTCGCAGAGCAAGTGATCGACCGCATCCTCGCCGCCTTCGCCGCCCACCGCGCCGGTCCGACCTGGCGCACCGACACGACGCTGGGGCCGATCATTTCCGAAGGCCAGCTCGATCGCATCGACGGCATCGTCCAGCGCGCGGTCGCCGAAGGGGCGGAGTTGCTGGCAGGCGGCGGCCGCGCCACCGCCCCGCAGGAGGGCAGCTATTTCGCCCCGACCCTGATCGCCAGGGCCGATCAGAAAAGCGAGGTCGTCCAGGGCGAAATCTTCGGCCCGGTGCTGACCGTCCAAACCTTCGCCGACGAAGATGAAGCCTATGCCCTCGCCAATGACAGCGCCTATGGCCTTGCCGCCGGCATCCACACGGGCGATGTCGCCCGCGCCCTGCGCGCTACCCGGTCGCTGGAGGCCGGCACCGTCTGGGTCAACCGCTATGGCCGCAGCAACGACTTCATCCTGCCGACCGGCGGCTACAAACAATCGGGCATCGGCAAGGATCTGGGCCGCGAAGCCTATATGGCCAACCTCAAGACCAAGACCGCGCTGATCGAGTTCTGACTTTGGCGTCCCCATCCAATGTGTTACATTGCACTTCGTGAATGTTACATGGGATGGTGATGGCAATGAATGAGGCGACTTTCACTTTCCGCGTCGACGAACAGCTGAAAATCCAGTTTGCGCGCGTCGCCAAAGCCCGCGATCGCACCGGCGCCCAACTGCTGCGCGATTTCATGCGCGATGTCGTGCGGCACGACCAGGAGGAAACGCATGACGCCTGGTTCCGGCGCCAGGTCGAGGCCGGGCGCATGTCCGCACAAGCGGGGGCCATGACGTCCAGTGAGGATGTCGAGGCGCATTTTGCCGAAAGACGAGCCGCAACGCTGCGAAAGCTTGATCGCGGGCAATGAAGGCGCGCTGGACGGCGGAGGCGGTCGCCGACCGCGATGCCATCTATGACTATGTCGAAGCCCGCAATCCGCTTGCCGCACTCAGGCTCGACGGCCTTTTTGCGGAAAGGGCGGCGCTGCTCGCCGATCATCCTGCCATGGGCCGGCCTGGACGGGTCGTCGGGACGCGTGAACTGGTGGTCCACCGCAATTATCTATTGGTTTATGATGTGACCGATGCCGAAATACGCATCCTGCGTCTGCTCCATGCTGCCCGCCAATGGCCTCCGTCGCGGTGAACCCTCTATTCTTGCTGGTTGGCGAACCGCCCGATCCGATATGGCTCCATCGGAATATCCGTCGCGCCCTTGGCGATGATCTCCGCCATCGTCTCACCGACGCCCGGCCCGATCTGGAAGCCGGACCCGGAAAAGCCGAACGCATAATATAGCCCGCTCGTCGTCGCGCTCGGCCCCATCACCGGCTGGCTGTCGGGCATATAACCCTCGATGCCGGACCAGACGCGGATGATGTTGAGCTTGCCCAGTTGCGGCGCGAGCCGGCGGATCTGCTTCAACTGGCTCAGCGTGTTCTGCGGCAGCACATAGGCCCGATAGTCTTGCGGATAGGATGGCCCGCGCGTGCTGCCGCCCAGCACGATATTGCCACGCGCCACCTGCCGGAAATAGACCGTCTCCTCCTCGATCGGCGTCATCACCCCGACCGCCGGGGGAATCGCATAGGGCACCGGTTCGGTCACGCTCATGTTCGGCCCGCGCGGCACGATCGGCACCGGCTCGCCGAACTGCGAGGACAGCGCATTGCCCCAGGCACCCGCCGTCACCAGCAAGATCGGCGCGCGGAAGGTTCGACCATCGGCCGCGGTGACGATGAAATCCTCGCCGACCTTCTGCGCGTCGACGATCTTGGTATTCTCATGCACCACCGCGCCCAGCGTCTGCGCCGCGCGGGCGAAGGCGGGGGCGGCAAGGCGCGGATTGGCATGGCCGTCCATCGCCGAATAGGAACCCGCCAGCACGTCCGGCCCGAAGAAGGGGAATCTGTCGCGCAGCGCATTGCCGCTCAGTACCATTCGCCGTCGGACGTCTTGCTCCAATAGCCATAGTCCATGATTGCGGCGACCGCGGCGACCGGCTCGTCGCTGTCGACCACCGGGATCGCGCCCGCTGCGCGGAGCGAGGTAGTGACGGGCGCCCAGTCGGCATCATAGCCGGTGACGCTCTTGACCAGCGGCAGCCGCTTGATCGCATCCAGGTCATCCGCGCCCACGCCATACACCAGCGCCAGTTGCTTGGCGCGCTGCGCGAACCAGATGCCGTGGGCGCTGAGCGGGGCCGCCATCATGGTCAATGTGACGGCGCCGACGGCGGCCGCGGCGATGCGTCTGCAAGGCATCCTATGCTCCTCGATAAGGGGTGTCCCTGAAGATCGAGGCTATGATGCGGACACGATGGAATGTTCCGAATATGTGACATGACTGAGTGGAAAATATCAAAAAGAAGGCCGGCGAAGCACTATGCTTCGTCGGCCTTTCTCTTGCGATCGGGTCGCAGTTGCGCGTCAGGCGTCTTCGAGCGCCACGATGTTGACGATATGCGCCTGGGTATATTCCAGCAGCCCCGCCTCGCCCAGTTCGCCGCCCAGCCCCGACTGCTTCACCCCGCGGAACGGGATATTGGCGTCGATCGCCAGATGCTGGTTCACCCACACCGTGCCGGTGTCGATCTTCATCGCGATCTGCGTCGCCCGCTCGACATCCTTGCCCCAAACCGTGCCGGCCAGCCCATAGTCGCTGGCGTTGGCGCGGGCGATGACATCGTCGATATCGTCATATTTCAGCACCGGCAGCACCGGCCCGAACTGCTCCTCCTGCACCAGCGGCGCGTCTTCGGGCAGGTCGCGCACGATGGTCGGGGCGATGAAATAGCCCGGCCGGTCCAGCGGCTCGCCCCCGGCCAGCACGGTGCCGCGCTCTTTGGCGTCGGCGATCAGCGCGCTGACCTTGTCGAACTGCATCTTGTTCTGCACCGGGCCGATGGTCGTCCCCTGCTTGGCGCCGTCATCGACGATCGCTTCCCTGGCCAGCTTCGCCAGTTCGTCGCAGAAATCGTCATAAATGGGCGCGGGCACATAAGCGCGCTTCACCGCGACGCAGATCTGCCCGGCGTTGGTCATCGCGCCCTGATAGACCTTGCGCGCGATCCGGCGCGGGTCGACATCGTCCAGCACGATCGCGGCGTCATTGCCGCCCAGCTCCAGCGTCACCCGCTTCACCGTGCCGGCGGACGAGGCCATCACCTTCTTGCCGGTCGCGGTCGATCCGGTGAAGGCGACCTTGGCGATATCCTTGTGCCCGGTCAGCAGCGGCCCCAGCTCATTCTGGTCGCAGACGATGTTCAGCACGCCGGCCGGCAGGATATCCCGCACCATCTCGCCGAACAGCAAGGTGGTCAGCGGCGTCGTCGGCGCGGGCTTGGCGACCATCGTGTTGCCCGTCACCAGCGCCGGTCCCAGCTTGTTCATCAGCAGGATCAGCGGGAAATTCCATGGCGTG
The DNA here is from genome assembly GCF_059693745.1 of Sphingobium sp. WR1. Taxonomy (NCBI): domain Bacteria; kingdom Pseudomonadati; phylum Pseudomonadota; class Alphaproteobacteria; order Sphingomonadales; family Sphingobiaceae; genus Sphingobium; species Sphingobium sp. WR1. Next base: position 160,121 of record NZ_JCATID010000010.1, read on the forward strand.
ATCGATGCGACCACGCCCAGTGGGGTCCGATGCTCGACCACCTTGTTGCCGCCCTCGTCCTTCAGCACCTTCGGCTCCACCCGCATCGCGGCGAAGGCGCGCAGGGTAAAGACGCTGCCCATGATCTCATAGCCGGCCTGGTCCAGCGGCTTGCCCTGCTCCCGGGTCAAAAGGCTCGCAAACTCGCCGATCCGCGCCTCCAGCGCATCGGCGATCTTCAGCACCAGCGCCGCGCGGTCCCCCACTGGCGTCGCGGCCCATCCCGGCTGCGCCCGCCTGGCGGCGGCGACCGCGCGCTCCAGCAGCGCCTCGTCCGCCTTGGGGCAGGCGGCGAAGGGCTGCGCCGTCGCCGGGTTCACCACGTCGAACGTACCGACGCCCGGCACCAGCTCGCCGTCGATCAGCATCCGATATTCATGATCCATAATCCGCTCTCCTGTCGTGCAGCGCCGCGGACGGCATTGGCTATCGCAATTCGGCTCCGCTGGCTGTACCATATATTTGTGCGCTAATGATACAATATCAAGCAGGGAAATGGAATGAAACAGGGGGCCGATCTCCAATCGCTGATGGGTTATCAGATCCAGCGGGCCAATCTGCGCATGGACGCCGACGCGCGCGCCGCGCTGGCGGACTTTGACCTTTCGCCGGCGAAACTGACCGCCCTCATCCTGATCCGCGACAATCCGGGCTGCGACCAGACGGCGCTGGGCCGGGCGCTCAGCATCAATCGGTCGAGTGCGATGAAGCTGGTCAACATCCTGGTGGACAAGGGATTGATCGAACGGCGGCCCGGTCGCGACCTGCGCACCAACGCGCTGGTCCTTCTGCCCCATGGAGAGGTCCAGCTCCGGGCGATGCTGAAGGCGATACGCGCGTCGGATGCGCGCATGACCGCCCGGCTGAGCGACGATGAATTGCGCACGCTCCGGTCGTTGCTGGATCGCCTCGGTTCGGGACAAGAGGACGACGCGGTCGACTGACGGTCGATTGGGCTTGCGATAAATGTATCACTAACACACAATAATTTCCGATCGGCGATTGATTCGACGGACAAGGAGGGGGTGCGCGAGATGGAAGCTGCTTGCCCGGACAAAGCAGAGGGACAGGATCGCCCGATCCCGGCCGCGTCGCTCGACCGGCTGTTGCGGCCCCGCTCGGTCGCGATCGTCGGCGCGTCGGACAAGCCCGGCTCGCTGGGCGCATCGGTCCTCGCCAATCTGTTGCGGCAGGGCTTTGCCGGTCCCATCCATCTGGTCAATCCCGGGCGCGCCGAGATTGGCGGGCGGCCTTGCGTCGCCTCGATCGACGATCTGCCCGAAGCTGTCCATGTCGCTGTCCTGGCCATCCCGCGCGCGGGCGTGCTCGACGCCATGCGCGGCCTCGCCCGGCGCGGTGTCGGCGCCGTCGTGATCTTCTCCGCCGGCTTCGCGGAGGACGGGCCGCAGGGTCTGGCCGACCAGCAGGAGATCGCCCGCATCGCCCGCGAAACCGGCATGGTGGTCGAAGGCCCCAATTGCCTGGGCCTCGTCAATTTCCGCGACAATGTCTCGCTGACCTTCATCGCAATGCCTGACGCGCGCGCGCTGGGCGACCGCCGCGTCGGCATCGTCTCGCAATCAGGGGCGATGGCCGCCGTGCTGGCGACCACCATGATCCACCGCGACGTGCCCCTGAGCTGCTACATTTCCACCGGCAATGAAGCGGCGAGCGGTATCGAGGATTATCTCGCCTATCTGGTCGACCAGCCCGATACCGCGGTCATCGCCCTGATCGCCGAACATGTCCGCGACCCCGTCCGTTTCCTCGCCGCCGCCCGCGCGGCCCGCGACGCGGGCAAATCGGTGGTGCTGCTCCATCCCGGCCGCAGCGCGGCGGGCGCGGCGAGCGCCGCCACCCACACCGGCGCAATGGCGGGCGACCATGCGATCATGGCCGTCCATGTCCAACGCGCCGGCGTCATTCTGGTCGATTCGCTGGAGGAGCTGGGCGATGTGGTCGAAATCCTCGCCCGCTCGCCAAGGGCCGGGACCGGCGGGGCAGGGGTGATCGCCGAATCGGGCGCGTTCAAGGCGATGATGCTCGACCTTGCCGAAGCCGTCGCCCTCGACCTGCCGCCCCTCACCGACGAAGACAGCCCGGCGCTGCGCGCGGCTCTGCCCGATTTCGTCCCCGTCACCAATCCGCTGGACATCACCGCGCAGGCGCTTGTCGATCCCGGCCTCTACCGCCGCACGCTGGCGGCGCTGGCGCAGGACGACCGGATCGGCACCATCCTCCTCACCCTGATCCAGACCGACACCGGCGCCTCGCATGTCAAGTTCGCCGCCGTGCTCGACGCGCTCAGAGCCATCGGGCGTGAACATGCTTTGGCCAAGCCGATCCTCGTCGGCGGCGTGGACGAAGGCGGCGGCGTTTTCGCCGACGATCTCGCCGCGCTCCGGCAGGCGGGCGTCCCCTATCTGCCCACCGCCGAACGGATGCTGCGCGCAGTGGCTCGCATTGCCACCCATCGTCAGCGCGACGACGCGGTCGCCCCGCTCGACGCCCGGCCGATCGCCGGTCTGGCGCAGGTCGGCAGCACTATCCCGGAATATCGGTCCAAGGCGATCATGGGCGCACAGGGCATTGCTTTCCCCGCCTTCGCACTGGCGCAGAGCGCGGCCGAGGCCGTCGCCGCCGCCGATCGCCTCGGCTATCCCGTGGTGCTGAAGGCGCAGTCGCCCGAGCTGCCGCACAAGAGCGACGCAGGCGGCGTCATCGTCAATCTTTCCGATCCGCGGGCGGTGCGGCAGGGCTGGGACCGGCTGATGGCCAATCTCGCCGCCGCGCGCCCCGGACTCGCGCTTGACGGCGTGCTGGTCGAAGCCATGGCGGCCAAGGGCGTCGAGCTGATCGTCGGCGCGCGCAATGATCCGCATTGGGGACCGACCATCCTCGTGGGCTTCGGCGGTGTCGCGGCGGAACTGCTGCACGATGTCCGCCTGCTCCCGCCCGACCTGACGCGCGACGCGATCGTCGCCGAAATCCGCAAGCTGCGCATGGCGCCGCTGCTCGACGGCTTTCGCGGCGCGCCCGCCATGGACATCGCTGCCGTCGCCGACATGGTCCAGCGCCTGGGGCGGATGATCGCGGCCACCCCCGCCATCGCCGAAGTCGATCTCAATCCGGTGATCGTCTATCCGCAGGGCGAGGGCGCCCTCGCGCTGGACGCGCTGATCTCGCTCCGGAGTATGATGGCTTCACATTGATCCCCCCGTCATTGCGAGCGAAGCGAAGCAATCCAAAGGAGCGCCAGTGGATTGCTTCGCTTCGCTCGCAATGACGATTCAGACTGATGTCATCCTGCCCTAGTGTGGTGGATTTGAAATACGCCACATATTGCAGGCAAGGGCGGAGCGTATTTCAAATCCATAAACCACACTAGAATCAAATATTTACTAGTGGCCCTTTTGAATCTGAAGTTCGCTCAGCCCTGTCGGATCAATGTGGCGAACTTCAGATTCGGGTCACTAGGGCCGATCGCCATTCAGGAGATGGCGGGACGGAAACGGAGGATTTTTGAGCTTGGCTTNAATCAAATATTTACTAGTGGCCCTTTTGAATCTGAAGTTCGCTCAGCCCTGTCGGATCAATGTGGCGAACTTCAGATTCGGGTCACTAGGGCCGATCGCCATTCAGGAGATGGCGGGACGGAAACGGAGGATTTTTGAGCTTGGCTTATTGTGTCATCAGCATACAATGCCGGCAAAAGATCGGGAGAGGATGATGATCATGCCCAGCGCCAGCCTGCCCGCGGACGATCCGCGCGCCATACTGGCCGACAATCCCATGCGCCCGTTGCAATATGTTGCGATCGCGATCTGCTTCCTGCTGACCGCGCTCGACGGCTTCGACATTCTCGCCGTGACCTTCGCCGCGCCGGGCATCGCCAGGGACTGGGGCATCGGGCCGGGCGCGGTCGGCGCCATCGTGTCGATGGGCCTGGTCGGCATGGTGATCGGCTCGCTGACGCTCGGGCAACTCGCCGACCGGATCGGACGGCGGCGGCAAATCCTGCTCTGCCTCGCCATCATCATCCCGGGCATGATCGCCTGCGCCTTCGCCACCGGGGTCGTCATGCTCAGCCTGCTGCGCGCGCTCACCGGGCTGGGCCTCGGCGCCATGCTCGCCGCGATCAACGCTATGGCGGCGGAGTTCGCCAGCCGGTCTCGCCGCGACCTCGCCGTCAGCATCATGGCGGCGGGCTATCCGGTCGGCGGTATCGTCGGCGGCTGGGGCGCGGCGCAATTGCTGCGCGGTCATGGCTGGGAATCGATCTTCCTCTTCGGTGGTCTGGCCACCGCGCTGATGGTCCCGCTCGTTCTGCTTTTCCTGCCCGAATCGATCGGCTGGCTGGCGACGCGCGGCGGCCCCGATGCGCTCGCCCGGATCAACGCGATCCTGCGTCGGCTGGGCCAGCCGCTTGCCGGGCGGATCGCCGTGTCGCACGAACCCACGGCGTCGATGGGCGCGCTGTTCGCCGACCGCTACCGCACCATGACGATCGCGCTCATCCTCATGTACGGTCTCCACATGATGACCTTCTATTATGCGCTGGGCTGGGCGCCTTCGCTGGTGGTGGCGCTGGGCTTCGATCCTTCCCGCGCGACGATCGTCTCGGTGGCGATGAATATGGGCGGGGCGACCGGCGGGTTGACGCTGGGCTTCCTCTCGCCCCGCCTTGGTCTGCGGCCGCTGGTGATCTTCGGATTGGCGGGCGCGGCGATCGCGGTCAGCATCTTCGGGGCGGTGCCGGCCGATTTCCTGCTCCTGCAGGTCGCGGCCTTCCTCCTCGGCTTTCTTTCCAACGGCGCCGTGGTGGGCCTCTATGCGCTCATCGCCAATGTCTATCCCACCAGCTTGCGGGCGACGGGGACGGGCGCGGTGATCGGCTTCGGCCGATTCGGCGCGGCTTTCGGCCCTTTCCTCGCGGGCCAGTTGCTTGCGGCAGGGGCGGGGCGGGGCGTCACCTCCATGTTGCTCGCGCTTGGCTCGGGCCTCGCCGCGCTCGTCCTGCTGCTGGTCCAGATCCGCATGGCGGAGGATAACGGCGCACAGGCCGCGCCGGCCTAGAGGCTGTTATGGACTTGAGAGTCCGAATGGATTCAAAGGCTTGGATGGCACTTCATCGCAAGTCTTATCCG
>NZ_JCATID010000011.1:0-4460 GCF_059693745.1 Sphingobium sp. WR1
ACCCGACGTCAAGGCTAAAAACTGACGGATATCCGACAGAAAATGCTTCACAGGACAGTTGACACATGACCTAAGCCATGCACCCCGCCGATCAGTTCGAGCGGTTCCGTGAGCTTGCGGACGGCAAGGGATGGGGCGCGGAGGAAATCGGCGCGCGGTTCGGCGTGTCGGGCGGTGTGGTGAAGCAGCGGCTTCGCCTTGGCGCTGTCAGTCCGAAGCTGTTGCAGGTCTATCGCGAGGACGGGCTGACCTTGGATCAGCTTATGGCCTTCGCCATCACCGAGGACCACGCCCGGCAGGAGCAGGTGTTCGAGAACCTGCATCACAACCGGGAGCCGTGGATCATTCGGCGCGACATGACCGCCAACAACGTGCCCGCCGATGATCGCCGTGCGGTGTTCGTCGGGGCCGACGCCTATCTTGAGGCGGGCGGCAACATCATCCGCGACCTGTTCAGCGAGGATCGAGGCGGTTTCTTCGAGGATGCGGGCTTGCTCGACATGCTTGCCGTCGAGAAGCTGCGCGAGGTGGCGGACGGAGTGCAGGCCGAGGGGTGGAAGTGGGTTGAGGCCCATATCGACTATCCCCACGCCCACGGTATGCGGCGCTTCTATCCGCAGGCCGTAGACCTGTCCGACGAGGACGAGGCCCGGCTTGAGGCCCTGTCCACCGAGCATGACGAGCTTGCCGAAGGCTATTCGTCCTATGACGAAATGCCCGAGGACGTGGCGGCGAAACTGGAAGCGGTGTCCGATGAGATCGACGCCATTTCGGCCAAGCGTTACGCCTACGATGCCAACGTGATCGCGCATGGCGGGGCGTTCGTGGTGCTTCACCATGACGGCACGGTCAGGATCGAGCGCGGTTTCGTCCGTCCCGAGGATGAGGCGCTGGCCGACCCGCAGCCCGAGGACGAGGCAGAAGCCATCGACCCGGAGGCCGTGGAGGACGAGCAGGCCGAGGACGGCGACGAGGACGTGCAGGATTTCGAGGATGAGGACGAGGAACCGGGCAAGCCCATTTCCGACAGCCTCATTCGCGACCTGTCCGCCCACCGGACGCTGGCCCTTCGCGTGGCGCTTGGCGAGCAGCCCGGCATTGCGTTGATCGCCCTGACCCACACGCTTACGGCGCAACTGTTCTACAGCTACGCCGAGGCCGGTTGCCTTGAAATCCGTCCGACCGTGACCCCGCTTGGCGGTCATGCGGCGGGGATCGAGGATACACCGCTGGCGACGCGAGCGAGCGAGGCGCATGACGCATGGGCCGAGCGGATGCCGCGTGACGTGGCCGACCTGTGGGGCTTCATCGTCGCACTGGACGATGAGCAGCGGATGGCGTTGCTGGCGCATTGCGCGTCCCGCACCGTCAACGCCCTGCGCCTGCCGTGGGATCGCAAGCCCCGGACGCTGCAAACGGCGGACAGGCTGGCGACCGCGCTGGCGCTGGACATGGCGAAGGACTGGACGCCGACCGTGGACAGCTACCTTGGCCGTGTCACCAAGGCGCATATCCTTGAGGCCGTGGCCGAAGGGGTATCGGAGGATGCGGCCCGCCGTATCGCGGACAAGAAGAAGCCGGAAATGGCCGAAGCCGCCGAGCAGCGTCTTGTCGGGAAGGGCTGGCTTCCCGCTGTGTTGCGGACGCCGGAGCCGGAGGCCGAACCCGTCGAGACGGAGGACGCCGAAGGGATCGCGCAGCCGTCCGAAGCGGAGGCCCCCGATACCGGAGCGCGGGACGGCGAGGCCGTGGAGGTCGAGGCGGTGGAGCAGCCGACCGAACCCGAAGCGGTGGAAGCCAACCCCGATCCGGTGGACGAGGAAGCCGCCTACTCGGTTGCCGCCGAATAGAACGGCGTCGGGCCGGGGCCGCATTGGCGGTCCCGGCCTTCCTTTCGCAGCCCGCAAAAATTCGCGGCCGCGCCCGGTTGGGGCGCGGCCGCTTTTCCGTTTGGCAGGACCGTGAGTTTGGAGCGGCTACGCGAACAGGCCGGGCAACTGCGGCATGGGCTCGCCGTGCGCCATTGCCCGCGCCGCGTTGCCTGGCGCGGCCACCGTCACCCATTCCACGCGCCAGTCGAGCCGCAACACATCGCTGTCGCCGTCGCGCTGAATCCGCACGATCCCCGCGCCTTCCTCGCTGACAGCGAACCGGCAATCGTGATCCTCGCCATAGGCCGCTTCGATCAGCGTGCCGTCCGAGAAGCTGAGCCAGCAGCGGCCCGCGCTGTCGGCCGGAACCGCCAGCTCGGCCTCGACATCGCCCATCACCTTCAATCTCGTGCGGTCCTGGCCGCGGATCATCACGCTCATACGCCGTTCCTCGATCTCGATTCGCAAAGCCGCATCTTGGAACAAATAACGAACATAGGGCAAGGGAAAGAGTCCCCATAGCCGGACGCCGGGGAAGGGAGCGCCCCGCCCATCTCGGGCGAGCGCTGCGCCGACCAGCGCGGACAGCCCATAATCGCCAACATCCCGGTCCCGAATCCGGCGCTAGGCCGGCATCGCACAGGCTGGGCCTGAACCTGTCCGGCACGCAGGCCGCGTCCCTCCCGCCGATTTCCGCATGGCAGCGCCGCGCTCCGCTGCATCGGCCACGCCCCCACGAAAGCCGGGGCCACGTCGCCCTTGCACCTCGCTCGCCCGAAACCCTCCCGTCACGCCCGCCTCGAACACGAGACCATCGCCAGCACCGCCACGGCCGGCGGCGGCAAAGCTCCTCCGATCTTCCCGTCAGGCCGATGTTCTTGCACGGCACCGCCGCCACGCGGCCTCTCGAAAGGCTTGTCTGGCCGAAGCCCGCCCGTCTTCCCGCAACGGCGCCGGGCGATTTTTTTCCGCCGCCGGCCATGCCGGCTTTGCATCGCGAAACCAAAAAAACCGCCCGCCGCCGCCAGCCACTTCGTTCCGCCCTGCGGGTGCGGGCCGGCCGTCCCCCGTCCGATCGACAGCCATCGAGACCGCGACAGGCGCGGCTCCGAGGCAAGAAAGGACTGACGTTATGATCTGCGGAAACTTCACCTCCACCGACGAGGGCTTCACCGGCGAAATCCGCTTCTTCGGCAAGCGCGAACAGGTCGTGCTCCTCCTGATCGAGGACCAGGACAACGAGAAGGCCCCTCACTTCCGCATCGTCGCGGCCGACGACGAACGGATCGAGTTCGGCGCCGCCTGGCGGAAGACCAGCAAGGAGGGGCGCAAATACATCTCGTTCAAGCTCAATCCCGTCGTCGATCAGCCGGTCTATCTCCGGCTTTTCGAGTCCGAGACGGTGGCCGGCGAATACGAGCTGCTCGCAAGCTGACCGGCTCCGCGCCCCGCCCGAGATGGGCGGGGCGCTCCTTTTTCCCACTCCCAAAAAGGATCTTCGCCATGCCCGACCGCATTGGCCATAATGGCGGCCCGCCGCTCGACGATCGCAGGCCAGGCCCCGCAGACGGCGCGAGCTGCCGGCGATGTCGACACTGGCGGCCGCCGAGCGAGCGCGAGGAAAGCGATTATCGCGCCTATCAGATGGGCGTGATCCGCCGCCGCATCGCGGAGCCTTCGGGCGCTTGCGACCGAGTGATGTTGCGGCCGGGCGGCCCCGTTGCTTTCGCCGGCACCAAGGGCCGGTCCTGGTGCTACAATTTCGAGGCCAAGCCGCCGCCCACCGACGAGGAGCGGCGCGGATGGGGTTTCGTCACGATCTACGAGGGCGACCGTATCGTCTGGCAGGGCCGTGAAGGCGAGGAACCTGCCGAATATCGGCAAGGCGACCTGTTCGACTGACGGTGCAGTTACCGGCCTGACGGCCGCGCCGGTATCCCGGCTGTCGTTTGCTTGAGCGGGAATCAGGGCGCTCCGCCCCCGCTCCCCAGCAACAACAATCAGCCGAACCGTGGCTCAGTCGCTGCGCTCCCTGCGCCCGCACCACTCCGGCAGATTCTTGCTGCCCCCCACACCCCCGGCTGCTCGCCGCGAAGGCAGGGTCGATGGCCTGGCCATCGCCCTGCGGACGATTTGCAGAAGGGAAAAACAGTCATGGACAAGATCAAGCATGTTGACGGTGGCAGCGCAGAATATTGGCGGGAGCGCCGCGAAGTCTTCGCCCTGATCCGCGAAGCCGAGGAAGCCGGTGAGCGAGCGAAGAATGCGCCGACCTATCTTCACGGCGGTTTTGACGAGGACGGCGATGTGATCCCGATGGAGAACCTCGGTCCTTGGGATGACTTCGAGGATGCGGTGCAACGGCTGGAGGCGAACGAAACGGCGGTGAGCATCCTTGTCGCGCAGCGCCGCACCGAAATCTACATTCGCCGCCTGTGGGCCGTGATTGCCGCGCTGGAGGCGCTGGAAGCTCCGTTCTACCCGGAGAACAGCCCGCTTTGGGGACCGGATACCGATTGACCGGGACGGCAGGCGGCCCCGAGCCGCCTGCCACCACCGCCCGCGTCCGTGTCGCGGGGGGGGGGGGGG